>NZ_JBHUUP010000001.1:2487-382163 GCF_042670945.1 Cellulosimicrobium sp. NPDC057127 | reverse complement strand
GTGTGCACCTCCTACGATCCCGCGCGCGCCCCCGTCGCGGGGGCCCGCCCCCCCCCCCGGCCCGCCCCCCCCCCCCCCGCCGGCCGGCCCGCGCCCCGCGGCCCTCCGGGGCGCCCGCCGGGGTTGGGGCCGCCCCCCCGGCGGCGCCCGGCACCAACCCCGTGGTCGGCGGTCAGACGAGGTCGCGGACCGCTGCGTACTGCTCCCGGATCGCCGGTACCGGCTCCGCCTCGGACACCGTGCCCGACGACGCGGCCCAGCTCGGCGGCGGGACCTCACCACGGCTCGCGCCACCGCTCGTCCCGTCCGCGGAGGTTCCCGACCCGGCCCGGTGCGCGGCGAGGACCCACGCGGCCTGGCGCGCGGCGCCGTCGGCCACGTACTCGCCGGGCTCGGGAACGGTGACCGGGAGCCCGAGCACCTGCGGCGCGATGCGACGCACCGCCTCGGACTGCGCTCCCCCGCCGATGAGCTGCACGCGCTCGACCTGCACGCCCAGCGCGCGCAGGGCGTCGAGGCCGTCGGCGAGGCCGCACAGCATCCCCTCGACGAACGCGCGCGCGAGGTGCTCGGGCGTCGTCGTGCCGAGCCGGATCCCGTGCAGCGTCCCCGACGCGTCGGGGCGGTTCGGCATCCGCTCGCCCTCGAGGTAGGGCACGAGCACGAGCCCGTCCGCACCGGCGGGTGCGGCGAGCGCGAGCCGCGAGAGCTCCTTGTGGTCGACACCGAGCACCGACCGCGCCGCGTCGAGCACGCGGCTCGCGTTGAGCGTCACGGCGAGGAGCAGGTACCGGCCCGTCGCGTCGGAGAACCCGTTGACGAGGCCCGACCCGTCGGCCGTACGGTCGTCCGCGACGGCGGACACGACGCCCGACGTCCCGATCGACACCGAGACGTCGCCCGCGACCATGCCGAGGCCGAGCGCCGCACCGGCGTTGTCCCCCGCACCCGGGCCGAGCAGAGCGCCGCCCTCGACGGCGGCCCCCGCCACGGTCGGGTGCGCGACGCCCGCGACGGCCGACGGCGCGACGACGCGCGGCAGCACGACGTCCGTGCGGCCGAGCGCGAGCTCGAGCAGGTCGAGGCGGTAGCCGCCCCGCCCGTCGTCAGTGCCCTCGCCCTGGCCGTCGTCGGAAGCCGCGGACGCCGCCCGCCTCGCGTCCCAGTACCCCGTCCCGGACGCGTCGGACGCGTCGGTGACGAGCGCGTCGAGGTCCGGCCCGAGCGGTGCCGTCGGGTCGCCCGCCGGGCCGTACCCGGCGATGCGCCACGTCAGCCAGTCGTGCGGCAGCGCGACCGCCGCGACGCGCGCGGCGTTCTCCGGCTCCGCGTCGCGCAGCCACCGCAGCTTCGTGACGGTGAGCGAGGCGACGGGCACCGAGCCGATCGCGTCGGCCCACGCCTGGGCCCCGCGCTCGTCGTCGCCGTCGCCGAGCTCGCGGACCAGGTCGCGCGCCGCGCCGGCCGACCGCGTGTCGTTCCACAGCAGCGCCGGCCGCACCACGTTCCCGTCGGCGTCGAGCGCGACCATCCCGTGCTGCTGGCCGCCCACGGCGAGCGCCGCGACGTCGTCGAGGCCACCCGCCGCCGCGACCGCGGCGCCGAGGGCCTCCCACCACGCGTCGGGGTGGACCTCCGTGCCGTCGGGGTGCTTCGCCGACCCGAAGCGCCGCAGCGCCCCGGTCTCGGCGTCGCGCACGACGACCTTGCAGGACTGCGTGGACGTGTCGACGCCGGCGACCAGCACGCGCTGGCCGCCGGCGCCGGACGTCCCGGAAGGGGTCGCCACGTCAGCCGATGAGGTGCTCGAGCGCGAGCTGGTTGAGGCGCACGAAGCCGAAGTCGCGGTTCGCCGCGGCGTCGACGTCGAAGTCCTCGTACGCGCTGCGGTCCGCGAGCAGGTCGGCCACCGACTCGCCCGCGGCGAGGGTCGGCTGGCCGAGCTCGAAGACGCCCGAGTGCGCGAACGCCTCCTGCACGCGGCTGTCGGCGCGGTACGCCGCGGCCTTGCGCGCGAGCAGGCGGTACGTCTCCATGTTGGCGCGCGCGGAGTCCCACACGCCGACCTCGTTCTCGGTGCGCGACGGCTTGTAGTCGAAGTGGCGCGGGCCGGTGTACGTGGGGCCGCCGTTCGGGAAGCCGTTCTCCAGCAGGTCGACCGTGAAGAACGCCGAGAGCAGGTCGCCGTGACCGAACACGAGGTCCTGGTCGAACTTGATCGAGCGCTGGCCGTTGAGGTCGATGTGGAAGAGCTTGCCCGCCCACAGCGCCTGCGCGAGGCCGTGCGTGTAGTTGAGGCCGGCCATCTGCTCGTGGCCCGTCTCCGGGTTGAGGCCGACGATGTCGCCGTTGTCGAGCTTCGCGATGAGGCCGAGCGCGTGGCCGATCGTCGGCAGGAAGATGTCGCCGCGGGGCTCGTTCGGCTTGGGCTCGAGCGCGATCCTGAGGTCGTAGCCCTTCTCCTTGATGTACGCCGCGGTGAGGTCGAGGCCCTCGGCGTAGCGCTCGTGCGCGGAGTGCAGGTCCTTGGCGCCGTCGTACTCGGTGCCCTCGCGGCCGCCCCACATGACGAAGGTCTTCGCGCCGAGCTCGGCGGTGAGGTCCACGTTGCGCAGCACCTTGCGCAGCGCGTAGCGGCGCACGCCGCGGTCGTTCGACGTGAGGCCGCCGTCCTTGAACACCGGGTGGCTGAACAGGTTGGTCGTCACCATCTCGATGACGAGGCCCGACTCGTCCGCGGCCTTGCGCACGGCGTCGAGGCGCTTCGTGCGCTCGGCGTCGTCGGCGCCGAACGGCACCACGTCGTCGTCGTGGAACGTGAAGCCCCACGCGCCCAGCTCCGCGAGGTGGCGCACGGAGTCGGCGGGGTCCAGCGCCGGCCGGCTCGCGCTGCCGAACTGGTCCTGCGCGGTCCATCCCACGGTCCACAGACCGAAGGAGAAGTTGATGTCCTGGGTCGCCTCGTCGGCCACGGTGGTCTCCTCGTCCTCGAGAATCTCGGCGGGCGCGCGTCTCGCGCCGCCGCATTTTGTCGTACGGCTGAACTTATGCGCCAGGATCGGTAGGGTCAACCCGTGAACCGCGCAGCCGCGACCCGTCCCGGTCCTCCCGCAGCCCGGCAGGCGTCCCTGCGCGAGCACAACCTCGCGCTCGTCGCCCGGGCCGTGTTCGAGTCCCCGGTGCCGTGCTCGCGCGCGGACATCGCCGCGGCGAGCGGCCTGACCCGTGCGACGGTCTCGACGCTCGTCGACCGGCTCGTCGCGGCGCGGATCGTCGGCGAGCTGCCGCCCCTCGTCCCGCAGCGCGCCGGGCGTCCAGCCGTCCCCCTCGCCCCCGCGCCCCGCACCGTCGTCGGGCTGGGGCTCGAGGTCAACGTCGACCATCTCGGCGCACGCGTCGTCGACCTGACCGGCACCGTCGTCGCCGAGCACGTCGAGCCCGACGACCTGCACGACAGCGACGCCGTCACCGTCCTCGCCCGCCTGGGACGCATCGCGCGCGACCTGCTCGCCGCGGTCACGGCCGAGGGCATGGTGGCCGCCGGCGCGACCCTCGCCCTGCCCGGCCTCGTCGACGTGCGCACGGGACGGCTCGTCGTGGCGCCGAACCTCGGCTGGTCGAGCCTCGACCCGGTCCCCCTGCTCGGGCTGGACGACGTCGTGGCCGGCGGGCTCGTCATCGGGGTCGCCAACGAGGCGAAGCTCGCGGCCCTCGCCCAGGCGGCCGGCACGGTCGCCCCCGACGTCGCGGCGGCCGTCCCGCCCTCGTACCTCTACGTCTCGGGCGACGTCGGCATCGGCTCGGCGATCGTCGTGGAGCGACGCCTGTTCCACGGCGGGCACGGCTGGGCGGGCGAGATCGGGCACGTCGTCGTCGACCCGGGCGGCCCCCGCTGCCGGTGCGGGGCCACGGGGTGCCTCGAGCAGTACGCCGGGAAGGACGCCCTGCTGCGCGGCGCCGGGCTCGCCACGACCGCGGAGACGGCGGACCTCGTCGCCGCGCTCGACGCCGGTTCGCCGGACGCGCTCGCGTCCGTGGAGCGCGCGGGCCGCGCGCTCGGCAGCGCGCTCGCCGACTACGTGAACCTCGTCGACGTCGACACGGTGCTGCTCGGCGGGATCTACCCGCCCCTGCTCGGGCACCTGCGCGGCCCCGTCGAGACGGAGCTGCGCGAGCGCGTGCTCGCCGCCCCGTGGACCGACGTGCGCGTCGCGCCGGCACCCGTCGGCGACCACGCCGCGCTCACGGGCGGTGCCCGCGAGGTGCTGCGCCGCGTCGTCGAGCACCCCGCCGCGTGGGTCGAGGTCGACTGAGCGGCACCTCGGTGCGCGTCAGGCGGTGCGGGTGCCGAGGTCGACGCCCACGGCGGCCCAGGACAGCGGCGGCAGCGTCGCGCGGGCCTCGCCGTCCACGACACGGACGTCGAGAGGCTCCGGGCGCACCGGCTGGTCGTCGCGCGTGTTCGCGACGAACCGGTCGTGCCCGTCGGGGACGGTGAGCACGACGGCGTCGCGCACGCCGGCGACCACGCTCCCGGCCCCGGCGAGGGACACCTCGACCGGGTGCTCCGCGTCGCGGTTGACGCAGAAGACCTCGACGCGCCCGTCGGCCGCCGTCGTGGCCGCGACGTCGACGGCGGGCACGTCGCCGTAGGCCGCGGTCGCGATCGTCGGGCCGTCCGCGGCGACGCGCAGCGCCGTCCCCCGGGCGCGGGACGCCGTGATCGCGAACGGCCAGAAGATCGTCTGGCGCCACGCCGCGGCGTCGGGCTCGGTGCGGATGGGCGCGATGACGTTCACGAGCTGGGCCTGGTTCGCCATCGTCACGCGGTCGGCGTGGCGCACGAGCGAGTTGAGCAGGCTGCCGACCACCACCGCGTCGGCCACGGCGTACTCGTCCTCGATGATCGGCGGCGCGTGGTGCCACGCGCCCGTGAGCAGCGGCTCCTTGTCCTGCTCGTTGAACCGCGTGTTGTACCAGACGTTCCACTCGTCGACGCTGATGCCGAGGCGGCGCCCCTGCATGCGCTCCCCGAGCGCGGCCTCCTCCTCGTCGAGGATCGCGGCGACCGTCTCGATGTACCGGTCGAGGCCCACGCCGGAGGCGAGGAACGACGGGAGGTCGTCGAGCTCCTCGTAGTACGCGTGGAGCGAGACGTGGTCCACGAGACCGGCCGTGAGCCGCACGACCTCGCGCTCCCACTCGCCGAAGGTCGGCTGCGCGGCTGACGAGCTGCCCGCCGCGACGAGCTCGATCCCGGGGTCGACGAACCGCATGAGCCGGGCCGTCTCGGCCGCGAGGCGTCCGTACTCGTACGAGGTCTTGTGCCCGATCTGCCAGTCGCCGTCCATCTCGTTGCCGAGGCACCACAGCCGGATCCCGAACGGGTCCTCGGCACCGTTCGCGCGCCGCTCGTCGGACAGCGCCGTGCCCGACGGGAAGTTGCAGTACTCGAGCAGGCGCGCGGCGTCCTGCGCCCCGCGCGTGCCCAGGTTGACCGCCATCATGAGCTCGAGGCCGGCCTGCTCGGCCCAGCCCGCGAACTCGTGCAGGCCGACCTGGTTCGACTCGATGCTGTGCCACGCGGCGTCCAGGCGCACGGGACGCTGGTCGCGCGGGCCGACCGAGTCCTCCCAGAGGAAGCCGGAGACGAAGTTGCCGCCCGGGTAGCGCACCACCGTCGCGCCGAGCTCGCGCACGAGCTCGAGGACGTCCCCCCGGAAGCCGTCGGCGTCGGCCGACGGGTGCTCCGGGTCGTGGATGCCCCCGTAGACGCACCGGCCCATGTGCTCGACGAACGTGCCGAAGAGCCGCGGCGACACCTCCCCGACGGTGTCGCTCGGGTCGATCTCGATGCGTGCGTGCGTCATGGTCCTCGTTCCTGGTCGTGGTGGCGGCGGTGTCGTCAACGGCGGGGCGGGGGCGCGGTGCTCGACCGCGGGACGAGCCAGGTCGGCACGAGCCGCGTGCCGGTCTCGTGGACGCCCTCGCGCACCTGGCGCAGCACCTGCTCGACGCACCGGCGCCCGACCTCGGCGAAGTCCTGGTGGACCGTGGTCAGCGGCGGCAGGAACTCGCTCGACTCCGGCAGGTCGTCGAACCCGACGACGCTCACGTCCTGCGGCACGCGCCGACCCGCGTCGTGCAGCGCCCGCACGAGGCCCAGCGCCATCTGGTCGTTCGCGACGAACACGGCCGTGACGTCGTCGCGCTCGGCGAGCCGCCGGCCCGCCGCATACCCCGACGACGGCGACCAGTCGCCGCGCTCGATCGGCGGCACCGCGCGCCCGGCCTCCTCGAGCGTCGAGCGCCACGCGTCCGCGCGCCGCTCGGCGGCGAACGACGCGGCGGGCCCCGCGAGGTGGTGCACGGTCTGGTGCCCCAGCTCGAGCAGGTGCCGCACGGCCTGCCGGGTGCCGTCGGCCTGGTCGGTGTCGACGACGGCGTACCGCTCGCCGGCGTCGGAGTCCGCGACGACCACCTGGACGGCCGGTGGGAGGCTGATCTGCGCGACGTCGAGGAGGTGGACCTCCATGAGCAGGATGATCGCGTCGACCGCCAGCTCGCCGAGGCGGGTGAACGCCCCGTGCACGCCGTCCTGCGTCGGGGCCGCGACGGGGATGACCGTGATCGCGTACCCCTCGGCGGCGGCGGAGGTCGCGATCGCCTCGAGGGTGCGCACGTTGCCCGTGGTGGCGAGGGAGAACAGGATGACGCCGATCGTGCGGAACGTCCCGCTCTTGAGCGCTCGCGCCGCGCTGTTCGGCCGGTAGCCGAGCTCGGCCATCGCTCCGAGCACCCGGGTCCGCGTCGCCTCGACGACGCCCGGGTGGCCGTTGGCGACGCGCGAGACCGTCTGCGCGGAGACGCCGGCGACCCGCGCGACGTCGGCCATGGAGACGCGACGGGTCGCGGGCGCGGAGCCCCGCAGCTGCACGCTCGTCACGGGCGGTGCCGCCGTCGCGACGGCCCGTGGGCGGCGTGCGGGGTCGGCGGTCACCACCGTCGCGGGAGCGTCCTCGTCGAGCCCGTCGGTCATGGTCCTCGTCCTCGTGGTCCGTGGGGCGGGGCTCCCTGCGGCCCCGTCACGGGCCACCATAGGCGATGTTTGCGCAAACATCGAACGTCGTGCATGCTGATGTTTGCGCAAACACCGGAGCGACGACCGACGTCGCCCACCCCCGAGGACGAGGAAGCAGCATGACGACGACGTCCCCACCCGTGGCAGCGCCGAACCTGCCGCCGGTCGACGGCCCCGCACCCGGCGAACGCCGGGCGCGACGGCGCTCCTGGATCGGCTGGGGCTTCGTGGGACCGTTCATGGCGGTCTTCGCGCTCGTGTTCCTGGCGCCGATCGCGTACTCGATCTACCTCAGCCTGTTCCGCACGCAGATGGTCGGCGGAACGCAGTTCGTCGGGGTCGAGAACTACCAGCGGGCGTTCTCAGACCCGCAGTTCTGGGAGGCGCTCGGCCGAGTCGCGATCTTCCTCGTGGTCCAGGTGCCGATCATGCTCGGCATCGCGCTCCTGGTCGCGCTCGCGATCGACAGCGGTCGCCTGTACGGGAAGAACTTCTTCCGGATCTCGATCTTCCTGCCGTACGCCGTGCCGGCCGTCGTGGCCTCCCTCATGTGGGGCTTCATGTACGGGACGCGCTTCGGACTGGTCGGCAACATCAACGACGCGTTCGGCGTCTCGCTGCCCAACCCGCTCTCCCCGGACCTCGTGCTGGCCTCGATCGGCAACATCGTCACGTGGGAGTTCGTGGGCTACAACATGCTCATCTTCTACTCCGCGCTGCGCGTGATCCCCACGTCGCTGTACGAGGCCGCCGAGCTCGACGGCGCGAGCCAGTGGCGCATCGTCACGGCGATCAAGCTGCCCGCGATCCGCGGCGCGCTCGTCATCGCGACCATCTTCTCAATCATCGGCTCCTTCCAGCTCTTCAACGAGCCGAGCATCCTCCAGAGCCTCGCGCCGAACGCCATCACGACGTACTTCACGCCGAACCTGTACGCCTACTCGCTGTCGTTCTCCGGCCAGCAGTACAACTACTCCGCCACGGTCGCGATCATCATGGGCCTCGTCACGATGGTCGTCGCCTACGTGGTCCAGCTGCGCGGCATGCGCAAGGAGGCCTGACCCATGACGACCACCTCTCCCGCAGCCACCGGCGCCTCCCGCCGCGGCGCGCCCTCCCGCCTGCGCACGACGCGTCAGCGCCCCTCGTACTCCGCCGACAAGCCGCGGCGCAGCGCGCTGCTCACGGTGCTGACCGGCCTCAGGCTCGTGTACTCGCTCGTCCCCCTCGTGTGGCTCGTCGTCAACGCGACCAAGACGCAGCCCGACCTGTTCAACAGCTTCGGGCTGTGGTTCGGCGGCGAGTTCGCGCTGTTCGACAACGTCGCGCAGACGCTCACCTACGACGACGGCATCTTCGTGCGGTGGCTCGGCAACACGCTGCTGTACGTGGTCGCCGGCGCTGGCGGCGCGACGTTCCTCGCGGTGCTCGGCGGGTACGCGCTCGCGAAGTTCGACTTCCCGGGCAAGCGCGGCGTCTTCGCGACCGTCATCGGCGCGGTCGCGGTCCCCGGCACCGCGCTGGCCGTGCCGACGTTCCTGATGTTCAGCCAGATGGGCCTGACGAACACGCCGTGGTCGGTGATCATCCCGTCGCTCATCTCGCCGTTCGGCCTCTACCTCATGTGGGTCTACGCCGCGGAGTCTGTGCCCACCGAGCTCCTCGAGGCGGCCCGCGTCGACGGCTCGAGCGAGTTCCGGACGTTCTTCCAGGTGTCGCTGCCCATGCTGGCCCCGGGCATCGTCACGGTCCTGCTCTTCACGATGGTCGCGACCTGGAACAACTACTTCCTGCCGCTGATCATGCTCAAGGACCCGACGTGGTACCCCCTGACCCTGGGCCTCAACGCCTGGAACGCGCAGGCCGCGACCGCCGGCGGGCAGGCCATCTTCAACCTGGTCATCACCGGCGCCGTCCTGACGATCCTGCCGCTGGTCGTCGCCTTCCTGTTCCTCCAGCGCTACTGGCAGTCCGGCCTCGCTGCCGGGTCCGTCAAGGAGTGACCTCCCGACCACCCCACCCGGCCGCAGCCGGCGCACCCACCGGCCGCGGCCACCACCAGCACCACCCATCCGTCTGACGACGAAGTGAGAGGAAACCGCATGTCCCCCATCACCCGACGGTCGCGCCGCGCGACCGCCGCCATCGCCGCCACGGGCGCGCTCGCCCTGGTCCTCACCGCCTGCAGCGGCGGCTCGGGCGGCGGCAGCGCCGACGACGCCGAGTCCGCTCTCGACGAAGGCGGGACCATCACGGTCTGGGCGTGGGACCCCACGCTGGAGAGCGTCGCCGCGGACTTCGAGGAGGAGAACCCGGGGGTCACCGTCGAGCTCGTCAACGCCGGGACCGGCAACGACCAGTACACCGCGCTCCAGAACGCGATCGCGGCGGGCTCGGGCGTCCCCGACATCGCGCAGATCGAGTTCTACGCGCTCCCCCAGTTCGCGCTCTCCGACGCGCTCGCCGACCTGACGTCGTACGGCGCCGACGAGCTCGACGAGACCTTCACCCCCGGCCCGTGGAACGCGGTGACCCAGGGCGACGGCGTGTACGCGCTCCCCACCGACTCGGGCCCGATGGCCCTGTTCTACAACAAGCGCGTGTTCGACGAGCACGGCATCACGGTGCCGACCACGTGGGACGAGTACGTCGAGGCCGGCCGGGCGCTGCGCGCGGCGGACCCGAACGCGTACATCACGAACGACACGGGCGACGCGGGCTTCACGACGAGCCTCATCTGGCAGGCCGGGGGCCGCCCGTACCAGGTCGACGGCACCGACGTGACGATCGACTTCACCGACGAGGGCACGCAGCGGTTCGCGTCCACGTGGCAGACGATGATCGACGAGGAGCTCGTCGCGCCCGTCACGTCGTGGAGTGACGAGTGGTACCAGGGCCTGGCCGACGGTTCCGTCGCCAGCCTGGTGATCGGCGCGTGGATGCGCGGCAACCTCGAGACCTCGGTCGAGAGCGCGTCGGGCGACTGGGCCGTCGCGCCCATGCCGCAGTGGGAGGCCGGCGCCGGCGTGACGTCGGAGAACGGCGGCAGCTCGCTCGCCATCCCCGCGGCCAGCGAGAACCAGGACCTCGCCTGGGCCTTCCTCGAGTACGCGACGGTGGGCGACGGCATCGCGACGCGCGTCGCCGAGGGCGCCTTCCCCGCGACGGTCGCCGAGCTCGAGGCCGACGACTTCACGCAGCAGGAGTTCGAGTACTTCGGCGGTCAGAAGGTCAACGAGGTGCTCGCCGAGTCCGCCACGCAGGTGGCCGAGGGCTGGGAGTACCTGCCCTTCCAGGTCTACGCGAACTCGATCTTCAACGACACGGTCGGCCAGTCCTACGTCTCCGGCACCCCGCTGACCGACGGCCTGCAGGCCTGGCAGGGCGCGTCGGTGACCTACGGCTCCGACCAGGGCTTCACCGTCAACGAGTGACACGTGCCGCGGGGCCTCGCCCCGCGGGACACGCACCGTCTGCACCGCACCGCCGGGCCGCCCTCCTCGTCGAGGGGGGCGGCCCGGCGCGCACCCCCGCGGGCGCCACCGCGCGTCCGCCCCGCTCGTCCCGAGCGCACGTCTTCGAGGAGCACGCATGTCGACCCCCACCCCGCACCGCTGGCTGCGGAGGCCCGGCCCCCACGCCCGCCCCGGCGACGCGCCGCGGCCCGACGCGCACGCGCCGTCCGGCATCGGCTACGGCGCGGACTACAACCCCGACCAGTGGCCGCGGGAGGTGTGGGACGAGGACGTGCGCCTCATGCGCGAGGCCGGGGTCACCGTCGTGTCGCTCGCGATCTTCTCCTGGGCGCGGATCCAGCCGACCGAGGGCACGTGGGACTTCGCGTGGCTCGACGAGGTCATGGACCTGCTGCACGAGAACGGCATCACCGTCGACCTCGCCACGGCGACGGCCTCCCCGCCCCCGTGGCTCACGACGAAGCACCCCGAGATCCTGCCGCAGACCCGCACGGGCGAGACGATGTGGCCGGGCGCGCGCCAGCAGTGGCGCCCGACGTCGCCCGTCTTCCGCGAGCACGCGCTGCGCCTCGTCGAGCGCATGGCGGAGCGCTACGGCGACCACCCCGCGCTCGTCGCGTGGCACGTGTCGAACGAGCTCGGGTGCCACAACGTCTACGACTTCAGCTCCGACGCGGCGGAGGCGTTCCGCACCTGGCTGCGCGAGCGGTACGCGACGCTCGACGCGCTGAACGCCGCGTGGGGCACCGCGTTCTGGTCGCAGCGCTACAGCGCGTGGGAGCAGGTGCTCCCGCCGCGGCTCACGACGTCGCACCCCAACCCGACGCAGCAGCTCGACTTCAAGCGCTTCTCCTCCGACGCGCTGCAGCAGTACCTGCGCGCCGAGGCCGAGATCCTGCGCCGCGCCACCCCCGACGTCCCCGTGACGACCAACTTCATGGTCATGGGCGAGACGAAGGGCATGGACTACGCCGCGTGGGCCGACGAGCTCGACTTCGTCTCCAACGACCACTACGTGCTCCCCGGGCCGCAGGCGCTCGACGAGCTGTCGTTCTCCGCCAACCTCACCGGCGGCATCGCCCGGCACCGCCCGTGGTTCCTCATGGAGCACTCCACGAGCGCGGTGAACTGGCAGCCGGTGAACGTCGCGAAGAAGCCGGGCGAGCTCGCGCGCGACTCGCTCACGCACGTCGCCCACGGCGCCGACGCGGTCTGCTACTTCCAGTGGCGCCAGTCCGCGGCGGGTGCCGAGAAGTACCACTCGGGCATGGTGCCCCACGCCGGCGAGCACTCGCGCCTGTTCCGCGACGTCGTCGCGCTCGGCGAGACGCTGCGCGACCTCGCGCCCGTCGCCGGGAGCGACCAGGCGCCCGCGCGCGCCGCGATCGCGTTCGACTGGGACTCGTGGTGGACGTCCGAGCTCGACTCGCACCCGACCGACCGGCTGCGCTACCGCCAGGAGGCGCTCGACTGGTACTCGGCGTTCCTCGCCCTCGGCGTGCGCGCGGACGTCGTGCCGGTCGGGGCCGACCTCACCGGGTACGACGTCGTCGCGGCGCCCGTGCTGCACGTGGTCCCCGCGGCGCTGCGCGACCGCCTCACGGCGTTCGTCGAGGGCGGCGGCCACCTCGTGACGACGTACTTCTCGGGCGTCGTCGACCAGGACGACCACGCGTGGCTCGGCGGCTACCCCGGGGCCCTGCGCGACCTGCTCGGCATCCGTGTCGAGGAGTTCGCACCGCTGCTCGACCACGAGTCGGCCACGGTCGAGGTGGGCGGCGAGCAGCTCGAGGCCACCCTGTGGGCAGAGCCGGTCGACGTCGTCGACCCCGCGGTCGAGGTCGTCGGCTGGTACAAGACCGGCGAGCAGGCGGGACGCGCGGCGATCACCCGCCGCCCCGTGACGACGGGCGCCGGTACCGGCTCGGCGGCGTACGTCTCGACGCGCCTCGGCCCCGAGGGCCTCGTGCCCGTGCTCGCCCGGCTGCTCGACGACGCGGGCGTGCGCAGCGAGCTGCCCGCCGCGGCGCGCGGCCTCGTCGAGCTCGCGGTGCGCACGAACGGCACAGAGGACTTCTGGTTCCTCGTCAACCGGACCGCGCAGCCGGTCGAGGTGCCCGACGTCGCGGGCGACGTCCTCCTCGGGCGTCGCCTGACGCCCTCGGGCGCGGGCGACGGTGCGCTCCTGCTCGACCCGCGAGGCGTCGCCGTCGTGCGCCGCCCCGCCGAGACCACGCCGAGGTAGAACCCCCGGCCTCGAGGTAGAGCCCGCCGCGCTCTACCTCGGGGCCGGAGGTTCTACCTCGCGGTCAGACCTCTCGAACCCCCGCGGGATCCCCCGCACCCGGTGGCACCCCATCGGTTCGCAGCGACGCGAAGGAGGTGGCTCAGCGATGAGCCCGACATCGGCCGTGCGACAGCACGACGACACCACACGGGGTGCCCCGCCCCGCAGACCGCTGGGCGCGCGGCTCGGCGCAGGGCTGGGAGCCGGCGCGCTCGTCGCCGGGTGCGCCCTCGCCGCGGTGCCCGCCCAGGCGGCCGCCGCACCGGTCACCGCGGCACCGGTCGGCACCGTGGCGAGCGCGGCCGCAGCCGCCGAGGTCCCCGGCGTCACGGTGACGCCCGACCCGTCGTACGCCGGTGCCCCGTTCGAGGGCTGGGGCACGAGCCTCGTGTGGTTCGCCAACGCGACCGGCGACTACCCGGACGAGATCCGCGAGAAGCTCGCCGACATGGTGTTCGGCGACGAGGGCCTCAACCTCAACATCGCGCGCTACAACGTGGGCGGCGGCAACGCCCCGGACGTGCCCGACTACCTGCGCGCGGGCGGTGCCGTCGACGGCTGGTGGAAGGCTCCCGAGGGCACCACGCGCGAGGACGTCGACTGGTGGGACCCGGAGAACCCGGACCACTGGGACGAGGATGCCGACGCCACGCAGCGCTGGTGGGTCGACCGCATCAAGGACGAGGTCACGCACTGGGAGACGTTCAGCAACTCCCCGCCGTGGTTCATGACCGTCAGCGGCTACGTCTCGGGCGGGTTCGACCCGAACGCCGACCAGCTGAAGACGGAGAGCATCGACGAGTTCGCCGCGTACCTGGTGGGCGTCACGGAGCGCCTCGAGGAGGCGCACGGCATCGAGGTCGACACGATCGACCCGTTCAACGAGCCGGACACGAACTACTGGGGCACCCAGCTCGGCGCCGACGGCAACCCGACCGGGGGCCGCCAGGAGGGCGCGCACATGGGCCCGGAGCTGCAGCAGCAGGTGATCCCGGCGCTCGCGTCGGCGCTCGAGGGCGCGGCGACCGACGCCGTGATCTCGGCGATGGACGAGACGAACCCGGGCACGTTCGCGCGCAACTGGAACTCCTACCCGCAGTCCGTCCGCGACCAGGTCGCCCAGCTCAACGTCCACACCTACGGCACGGGCCAGCGCACGACGGTCCGCGACATCGCCAAGGGCGAGGACAAGCCGCTGTGGATGAGCGAGGTCGGCGGCAACTGGAGCTCGACCGGCCAGGACTTCGAGACCATGGAGTCGGGCCTCGGCAGCGCCCAGCACATCGTCGACGACCTGCGCGAGCTCGAGCCGGGCGCGTGGGTGTTCTGGCAGCCCGTCGAGGACTACGCCAACATGGCGCCCGGCGGCGAGAGCGCGAACGGCATGAACTGGGGCGAGATCCAGATCCCGTTCGACTGCACGGCCGAGGACACGCTCGAGACGTGCCCGATCTACACGAACACCAAGTACTGGGCGACCCAGAACTTCACGCACCACATCGAGCCCGGTGACCGCCTCGTGCGCTCCGACGACGCGAACAGCACCGCCGCGATCTCGGAGGACGACGACTCCGCGGCCGTCGTCCACGTCAACGCCACGACGGCCGAGCGCGCCGTCACGCTCGACCTGTCGAAGTTCGGTGCGGTCGGGTCCGATGCGACCGTCACCCCCGTCGTGACGAGCACGGCCGGCTACCTCGTCGAGGGCGAGCCGGTCCCCGTGACGTCCGGAGAGCACGGCCCCCGCGCCACGCTCACCGTCCCCGCGGAGTCCGTCACGACGTTCGTCGTCGACGGCGTCTCGGGCGTCGCGGACGACGCCGCGCTCGTCCAGGACGGTCACGTGTACCGCCTCGACGGGGTCCAGTCGAACCGTTCGCTCGCCCCGGCGGCGACCGGCGACGGCGTCGTGATCCGCACGGACGCCGCGACCGCCGAGCAGGCGTGGGAGCTCACGGCGCTCGGCGCGCCCGAGGGCTCCGGCACCCACCGCACGCGCTACGCCGTGACGAACGCCGCCACGGGCCGCCAGCTCGCGGTCACGGCGGACACGTCGCCCGTGCTCGTCGACGCTCCTGCCGACGTCGCGGGCACGCCCCTCGCGGCGCAGTGGATCCTGTCGACCACGGGCGACGGCACGTACACGCTCGTCAACGCGTCGTCGAAGACCCTGCTCGAGGTCGGCGGCCAGGCGACGGCCGACGGCTCGCCCGTCGGCACGTACCTCGCCAACTCCGGCGTCAACCAGCGCTGGCGGATCGTCGACGAGACGGTGCTGTCCACCGTCCCCGTCGACGAGTTCACCACGCCGGGGACCGCGCCGGAGCTGCCCGACGTCGTCACGCCCGTCTACCCGGACGGCGCCCGGGGCACGCTCCCGGTGAGCTGGGACCTCCCCGGTGACGACGCATGGGCGACGACCGGGACCGTCGAGGTGACGGGGACCGTCACGCTGCCCACGGGCGGCACGACGGAGGCCACGGCCACCGTCGTCGTCGACACGCTCGACCGCACGCTCCCCGCGCGGGCCAAGGCGTACGCGGGCGGCGTCCCGGAGCTGCCGACGAAGGTCACCGCCGTCGCCGCGGGCGGCGCCGAGGTCGAGCGCCCGGTCACGTGGGACGCCGCGCCCGAGGGCGCGTTCGACGCCGTCGGCGTGGTCGAGCTCACCGGGACCGCCGACGCGGGCACCCTGGACGGCACGCCGACGACGCTGCCCGCCGTCGTGCGGGTCCAGGTCACCGAGGCCGCGGCCGCCAACGGCGCGCTCGCCCCGGGCACGACCGCGTCCGCGACGTTCACCGAGCCGGGCTACTCCGTGGCCGGGGTCGTCGACGGCACGCTCACGGACAAGGCGTGGTCGAACTGGCTGTCGGGCACCAAGCGCACGTCCGACACGCTCACCGTGACCCTGCCCGCCGAGCGCGACGTCACCGGCGTCGTGACCCGGTTCTGGAAGGACGGGTCGAGCGCGAGCTGGGCACGGACGGTCCGGCTGCAGGCCCTCGTCGACGGCACGTGGACCGACGTCGGTGCGCCGGTCACGGTGGACGCGTCTCCCGACGGCCCGGCCCCCGCGGTCGAGGTCCCGGCCGACGTGCGGACCTCCGCGGTGCGCGTGGTGCTCACGGCGCGCGACAACACGCACATGGTCGTCTCGGAGATCGAGGTCCTGGCCAAGGTGCCGGGCACCGGGACCGACGCCACGGCGTCGGGCATCACGGTGGACGGCGACCCGCTCGCCGGCTTCGACCCCGAGGTCACGGCCTACGAGGTCGCCGCCGAGGGCGTGCCGGTGGTCGAGGCCACCGCGCACGACCCGTACGCGACCACCCGCGTCGACGCGGCCGACGCCGTCCCGGGGACGACCACCGTCACCGTGACCGCGGAGGACGGCACCGAGCGCGTCTACACGCTCGCGTGGACCGACGGCGCCGCCGAAGCACCCGTCACCACGACCGTGCAGACGCGGTGCCTGGCGGGGAGCGCGTACCTCGCCGTCCGGGTGACGAACGACGGCGACGCGCCCGTCGACGTCGACGTGTCGACGCCGTACGGCACCCGCTCGTTCGCCGACGTGGCGCCGGGGAGCAACGCGTACCACGCGTTCGCGACCCGCGGTGCGACCGTCGCGGCCGGCACGGTGTCCGTGGCGGTCGACGGCGGTGCCCCGCTCGAGACGGGGTACACGGCGCGCTCCTGCTGACGAGCCGCGTCCCTCGACGGCCACCCGACCGGTTCCGACCGGCGGGTGGCCGTCGTGCGTCCGGGGCGTGTCGCACGACGGACGAGCGAGCGCCGGCGGCGCGGATTGCGTAGCGTAGACCTCCGGTGCCCTGGACCGTCCGGGGCGCTCGGAGGAGGCGCGCCCGTGACCGACAGCGGTGTGACAGTGCAGGACCAGGGGTCCCTGTGGGTGATGTACGGCGAGATCGACGCCGCTGTGCAATCGCGTCACGAGGACGAGCTGGTCCGGCACGCCCAGTCCACCGGGAGCCGCATCCGGATCGACCTCACCGCCGTGACGTTCATGGACTCCGGCGGCCTGCGCCTGCTCTACCACGCCGCGACGGCCGGCGCCGGCAAGCCCGCGCTCCTCGGCACCCCGCAGCGCGTGCGCGACCTCCTCGACCTCAGCGGGGTCGTGACCCTCTTCGAGCTCGAGGAGTCGCGGTGACGATCGACCGGTCGGTCATCCCCGACCGGTTCGTGGAGATCGGCTCGTGGCGGCTGGCGGCGATGGGCGACCTCGCCGAGCTGCGCGCCTCGCTGCACCGCGTCCTCACGGGGGCACCGCTCCCGCCGGACCGGCACCTGGACGCCGTGCCCGAGCGGGTGGTCCTCGTGGCGAGCGAGCTGGCCACGAACGCGCTGCGGCACGGTCGCCCGCCCGCCCAGCTGCGGCTGCTCAGCGACGGCCGCGAGTTCGTCGTCGACGTCGTCGACCACTCCCCCGACCAGCCGCCCGTGCTCGACCTGCACCGGCCTCCGGGAGCCGGCGGCTTCGGCCTGCAGCTCGCGCGCCGCACGGCCCGCGAGGTCGGCTGGTTCGGCACGACGACCGGTGAGAAGCACGTCTGGGCACGGTTCGTCGTGCCGCTGTTCCGCGCCGGCGCGAGCGCGCGCAGCGCCCTCGCCCTCCTCGGCTGAGGCGCGGACCTCAGGCGTCGCGACGCAGGACGAGCAGCGTCGCGTCGTCCGCCGAGCGCGGGTCCCGCGCCTCCGCGACGACGGCGTCGACGTCGAGGACTCCGCCCGTGCACGTCGACGCGAGCCGGGCGAGCCCGTCGCGGACGGACTCCCCGCGGCGCTCCACGAGGCCGTCGCTGTACATCACGAGCGCCCCGCCGGGCGCGATCTCGAGCCGGTGCACCGTCGGCGCCTCGTCCACGAGCCCGAGCGGCGGCGCGGTCGCCGGCTCGGCCCACCGCACGCTCCCCTCCGGCTCGACGACCAGCAGCGGCGGGTGCCCGACGGACACGTGCTCCACGACGCCCGTCGACGGGTCGACCACCGCGACGGTGAGCGTCGCGACCTCGCCCGGCAGGGTCCACCGCGCGAACTCGGCGAGGCGCGACACCGCCTGCGACGCGCAGGACGTGCTGACGAGCGCGGCGCGCAGGGTCGTGCTCAGCTGGCCCATCGTCGCGGCGGCCTGGAGGCCGTGGCCGGTGACGTCCCCGACGACGAGCGCGACCTGCCCGGACGGCAGGGTGAGCGCGTCGTACCAGTCGCCGCCGACGAAGCCGTCGCCGGCCGCCTCGTAGCGCGACTGGATGGTCCAGCCCGGCACCTGCGGCAGGATCGCGGGCAGCAGGCTGCGCTGGAGCGACTCCGTCGCCCGCAGGTCCTTGCGCCCGCGCACGTACAGCGCCTCGACGAGGTGACCGCGCAGCGCCGCCGCGAAGTCGGTCTGGTCCGGCGTCCACGGGCGGCTGTGCCCGCGCACCACCTCGCGCCAGCGGTCGAACGACTTGCGCGGGCTCAGCCGCACGGTGTCGCCCTCGCGCGACGCGATGGCCTTGTTGTACGGGTCTCCGCCCCAGTCGACGTGGCGGAGCACCTCGTCGCGCACCCACACGACGACCTGACCGTCGGGCAGCACGATGCCGAGCAGGCCCGCGACGTCGGGAGCCATGGGGGCGACGTCCGGCGCGTCGCGCACCAGGCAGTCGGTGGCGACGAGCTCCTCGCCCTGGGCGAGCACCCACGCGACGAGCGCACGACAGCCGTCGTCGTCGGGCACGCTGCCCACGGACGTCAGGCGCCCCTCGGCGACGACCGCCGCGCCGTCGGCGCGCACGAGCTTGCGCAGCCACCCGGAGCGCGTGATCGCGATGCCGAGCGGCGCGGCCTCGTCGCGGCTGTCCGCCGCGAGGTGGGCGAGCACGCTCTCCGCCCGGCGCACCTCGGCGTCGCGCTCCTCCTCCGCCTGCCCGACGAGGCGGACGGACAGCGCGGATCCGAGGAACTCGGCCGCGGTCCGCACCTCGTACGGCGGCTCGTGCGGGCCTGCGTAGTGGTGGCACGCGATAAGACCCCAGAGCCGCCCGTCGCGCAGCAGGGAGATGGACATCGACGCGCGCACGCCCATGTTTCCCAGGTACTCGAGGTGGATCGGCGAGACGCTGCGCAGCGTGGAGTACGTGAGGTCGAGCGGCGCGCCGGTGGTCGGCAGCGCCGTGGGCACGACCGGCGCCGGCGTGTAGTCGACGTCTGCGATGAGCCGGATCCAGTTCTTCTCGTACAGCGCACGCGCCTGCGGCGGGATGTCCGACGCCGGGTAGTGCAGCCCCTGGAACGAGTTGAGGTCCTCCCGGCGGGCCTCGGCGACGACCTCACCGTTGTACTCGGCGTCGAAGCGGTAGATCATCACGCGGTCGAAGCCGGTGAGCGCGCGCACGTGACGGGCCGCGTCGTCGTACAGCTCGTGCAGGGTGGCGGCGCGCTCGAGGTCGCGCAGCGCGCGGCGGACGCGCAGGTACGTGTTGCGGAACGTCAGCGGGCGCTCGCCCGCGGCGGCCTCGAGCTCGACGACGAGCACCGGCTCGGCACCCGGGCCGGTGGCCGGCAGCGGCGGACGGTGGAGCACCGCGTCGACCTCGCGCGCGACGACGTCGCCCGCGCCCTCGAGCCGCACCGTGAGCGGGTTGCGGACCGCGAGGTCCTCGCCCCCGCGCGCGTGCTCGAGGACGGTCGTCGCCGCCGCACGCCCGACCGCCGCCTCCAGGGGGCGCCCGAGCAGGGCCTCCGGCTCGGACCCGAGGAACGCCGCGGAGTTGGACGACACCTGCAGGACCGTGCCGTCGCTCTCGCGGACGACCAGCAGCGCCCCGCGCGGCTGGATCATCCCGGGCACGTGGATGGGCTCGCGGGCGCAGTTGTCCAGGTCGACGGGCTCGCCGGGGGCGAGGAGGCCGTCGTTGCCGACCGTCCTGGTCACGCGCATCCTCCGGTCCTCGCGGCGCAGGAGACGCCGGCGACGTGTCGACGGACCACCTGGGCACGAGGATCCTGTACGAGGGCCTACGGTAACCCGCCAGGTCGTGCGTGCGCACCTCCCGCGCGGCGCGCCGCACCGCGGTGCGCCCGGGACGTGCCGCGCGCGGGGAACCGAGGGGTACCGTCGTTCGTCGGACCAACGGGGCCGCGCGGCACGGACCGCGCCGCCCCGAGCCGACCGAGCAGAAGGTGACCATGAGCCCGACCGCCCCGCCCCCGATCCTGCGCGCCGCCGGCCTCGCCGCCGGCTACGGCGGGCCCGACGTCCTCCGCGGCATCGACCTCGACGTCGTGCCCGGCGCGGAGCCCGTGGGGATCGTCGGCGAGTCCGGCGCCGGCAAGTCGACCGTCCTGCGGTCGCTCGTCGGGCTCGTCCGGCCGACGAGCGGGCACGCCACCTACGAGGGCCGCACGGTGTCGAAGCTGTCGCGCCGGGACAAGAAGGTCTTCAAGGCCGACGTGCGCCGCGTCTCACAGGACGGCCTCGCGGGGGTCGGGATCGACCCGCGCTGGAGCGTCGACCGCACGCTGTCGGCCGCGCTCACGGAGGCCCGCAAGGCCGGGCGGGCGAACGGGCGGCCGGTCGCGGACCTGCTCGTCGACGTCGCGCTCGAGCCGCGGCACGCCCCGCGCACGATCCATTCGCTGTCGGGCGGCGAGAAGCAGCGGCTCGCGCTCGCCGTCGCCCTCGCCACGCGGCCCCGCGTGCTGCTCCTCGACGAGCCCCTGACGGCGGTCGACCCCGCGATGCGCGGCGACGTCGTGCGGCGCCTGCGCGAGACGACGAGCGAGCTCGGCACCGCCGTCGTGCTCGTCTCGCACGACCTCGAGCTGGTCGAGCGCATGTGCCCGACCGTGCACGTGCTCGCCGACGGCACGTTCGTCACGTCGGGCCCGCTGCGCGACGTCTTCGCGGGCGACGCCGCCGGCGCCGACCACCCCGCCGTCCGCGCGCTCGCGGAGGCCGCTCCGCTCGCGGTGCAGCGATTCCGCTGACCCGCGCCGGGTCCCCGCGGAAACTCGTCCGGCACCTGTGTCGAAAGCGTGGGTGCCCCATTCGACGTCCTGGTGAACCCGCCCCCTCGGCACTACGGTCGAGGGGCACTCACCGAGGAGGAACGTCATGCGAGTCATGGTCCTGATCACCGGCGCCGGAGCGGACGAGGACAAGATCACCCCGACGCAGGAGATGCTCGCCCAGATGGGGGCGTACAACGAGGAGCTCGTCAAGGCGGGCGTCATGCTCGACGGGCAGGGACTCCAGCCGAGCGCGAAGGGCGCGCGGGTCGTCTTCGACGCGAGCGGCACGTCGGTGCTCGACGGCCCGTTCACCGAGTCGAAGGAGCTGCTCGCCGGCTACTGGATCTGGCAGGTGTCCTCGCTCGAGGAGGCCGTGGAGTGGGCGCGAAAGTGCCCGACCGACCCGGAGCTCGGCGCCACGCAGGTCCTGGAGATCCGGCCGATCTTCGAGGTCGAGGACTTCGGCGCGGAGTACACGCCCGAGCTGCGCGAGAAGGACGAGCGCCTGGCCGAGCAGATCAAGGCGCAGCACGGCTGACCGGCAGGGCACCAGGACGCCGCGGTCGGCGGGCAGGTCATGGACGCACGACGCACCGTCGAGGCCGTCTGGCGCATCGAGTCGCCGCGGCTCGTGGCCGGGCTCGCCCGGACCCTGCGCGACGTCGGTCTCGCGGAGGACGTCGCCCAGGAGGCGTTCGTCGCCGCGCTCGAGCAGTGGCCCGCCCACGGCGTGCCCGACAACCCCGGAGGGTGGCTCACGACGGTCGCGCGCCGCCGCGCCGTCGACCTGGTCCGCCGCGAGCGCACGCGCGACGAGAAGTATGCGCGGCTCGCGGCGGACCTCGTCGCGCCGGCCGCGAGCACGCACGGCGGTGCGGCGCGCGCGGCCGACGGCGGTGCGGCGCTCGTGGGCAGCGTCCCGGCCCCGGACGCGGTGGTCGACCGGCCCGTGGACGACGACCTGCTCGCCCTCGTCCTCGTCGCGTGCCACCCGGTGCTCCCGCGGGAGTCGCGCGTCGCGCTCACGCTGCGCCTCGTGGGCGGGCTGACGACGGACGAGATCGCCCGGGCGTTCCTCGTGCCCTCGGCGACGGTCGGGCAGCGGATCTCGCGCGCCAAGCGCACGCTCGCGGAGGCGCGCGTGGCGTTCGAGGTGCCGCAGGCCGACGAGCTCCGCGAGCGGGTGCCCGCGGTCCTCGAGGTGCTGTACGTCGTCTTCACCGAGGGGTACTCCGCGACGTCGGGCGACGCCTGGGTGCGCCGGGACCTCGCTCAGGACGCGATGCGCCTCGGCCGCGTGCTCGCCGGGCTCCTGCCCGGCGAGCCGGAGGTGCACGGCCTGCTCGCCCTCATGGAGCTCCAGGCGTCGCGCTTCGCCGCGCGCACGGGGCCCGACGGCGAGCCCGTCCTCCTGGAGGACCAGGACCGCTCGCGGTGGGACCGCCTGCTGGTCGCGCGCGGCCTCGGCGCCCTCGACCGGGCGTTCGCGCTCGGTACGCGCGGGGGCCGCGTGCTCGGCCCGTACACGCTCCAGGCCGCGATCGCGGCCTGTCACGCCCGCGCCGCGACCTTCGCCGACACCGACTGGGACGCGATCGTGGCGCTCTACGACGCGCTCGCGGCCGTGGCTCCGTCTCCGGTCGTCGAGCTCAACCGGGCGGTCGCCGTGCTCATGGCGGACGGCCCGGAGCGCGCCCTGGACGTGCTCGACGGCGTCGCGGACGACCCGCGCCTCGCGCGGCACCACCTCTACGGCGCCGCGCGGGGCGACGTGCTCTCCCGGCTCGGGCGGCACGCGGAAGCCGCCGAGGTCCTCGAGCACGCGGCCGGCCTCGCTCCGACGCCGCACGAGCGGCGCCTCCTGCTCGGCCGTGCCGCCGCGGCGGCGGAGCGCGCCGAGACGGGAGCTACCGGGGAGCCAGAGCGGTCTCGATCGCGTCGAGCTCGTCCGGCGTGAGGGCCGGTGCGGACAGCGCGGCGACGCTGTTCTCGAGCTGACGCACGCTGCTCGCCCCGACGAGCGCGGACGTGACGCGCTCGTCGCGCAGCACCCACGCGAGGGCGAGCTGCGCGAGCGTCTGCCCGCGACCCTGCGCGATCTCGTTCAGCGTCCGCGCGGTCGCGAGGTAGCTCTCGTCGATGTTGTCCTCCGACAGGAACGGCGAGTCGGGGCGCGCGGCGCGCGACCCCTCGGGCGCCGCGCCCGACAGGTACCTGTCGGTGAGCAGGCCCTGCTGGAGCGGCGAGAAGACGATCGTGCCGACGCCGAGGTCGCCCACGACGTCGAGCAGGGACTCGGACTGCACGCCGTCGTAGCGGTCGTCGTGCGCCCGGTCCTCGACGTGCCGGTTGAGCATCGAGTAGCTCGGCTGGTGGATGAGCAGCGGGGTGCCGAGCTCGGCGAGGATGCGGTGGGCCTCGCGCGTGCGCTCGGGCGAGTAGTTGGAGACGCCGACGTAGAGCGCCTTGCCGGCCTGGACGACGTCGTGCAGCGCCTGCATGGACTCCTCGAGCGGCGTGCTCGGGTCCGGGCGGTGGTGGTAGAAGACGTCGACGTAGTCGAGGCCCATGCGGCGCAGCGACTGGTCGAGCGACGACACGAGGTACTTGCGCGAGCCGCCGTCGCCGTACGGACCGGGCCACATGTCGTAGCCCGCCTTCGACGAGATGACGAGCTCGTCGCGGTACGCGCCGAGGTCGCCGGCGAGGTGCCGCCCGAAGTTCTCCTCCGCCGAGCCGTACGGCGGGCCGTAGTTGTTCGCGAGGTCGAAGTGCGTGACCCCGAGGTCGAACGCGCGGCGCAGCACGGCCCGCTGCGTCTCGAAGGGCGTCGTGTCCCCGAAGTTGTGCCACAGCCCGAGCGAGATCGCCGGCAGGTCCAGCCCGCTGCGTCCCGTCCGGCGGTAGGTCATCGAGTCGTAGCGGTCGTCGGCGGCGACGTAGCGCGGGGTGAGAGGCATGGGCCCATTCTGCCCGTACGGCCTCGCACTCCGCGTTGCGCCGCCACATCGGGGACTGTCAATATAGACATGTGTCTATACAACCCGGAGAGGCGCACGCGATCGGTGCCGAGGCCGCCGGCGCGGTCGCGGTCACGCTCAAGGCCCTCGCCGAGCCGTTGCGCCTGCGGATGTTGTCGTTCGTCGCGACCTCGCCCGCCGGGGAGGCGTGCGTGTGCGACCTCGCCGCGCTCACGGACGTGTCGCAGCCCACGGTCTCCCACCACCTCAAGGTGCTGCGCGACGTCGGCGTGCTCACCTCCGAGCGGCGCGGCACCTGGGTCTGGTACCGCATCTCTCCCGGGTACAAGGCGGCGGTCTCGACGCTGCTCGAGTCGTTCGCCCCGGCCGCGCTCGAGGCCCTGGTCGCCCCGCACGAGCTGACGGGCCTGGAGGACGTCGACGCCGCGCTCGACCGCCTCACCGCCGACCTCGCGGCCCGCCACCGTGCGCTCGGCGCCGACGTGGTGCTGCGCACCGTGCGCGAGTCGTACACCGCCCTCGCCCGCTCGGCCACCGTCTCCGCGCACCTTCTCACGCTCACGGACCGTTTCGCCCGCCAGCGCCTCACGGACCTGGCCCGGGAGCCGGGCGCGCGACCGCAGGTGCTCTTCGTCTGCGTCGCCAACGCGGGTCGTTCCCAGCTCGCCGCCGCCCTGGTGCGCCGCTACGCCGGGGACCGCGTCGTCGTCCGCTCCGCGGGCTCCACCCCGGCGGCCGACGTACACCCCGCCGTGCGCCCCGAGCTCGTCGCGCTCGGCACCGCCGCGGACGAGGCCTACCCCAAGCCCCTCACCGACGACGCGGTCCGCGCCGCCGACGTCGTCGTCACGATGGGCTGCGGCGACGTGTGCCCGGTCCTGCCCGGCACGCGGTACGAGGACTGGCTCGTGGGCGACCCCGCCCTGGCGTCCGCGGCCGGCGTCGCCGCGATCCGCGCCGAGCTCGACACCCGCGTGCGCGCCCTGCTCACCGACCTCCTGCCCGACCTCGACCTGCCCTCCGCCCGATCCGCCTGATCCGTCTGATCCCGGGAGACCACCATGACCGAGACCACCACGACGAAGCCGTCCGCCCTGTTCGTGTGCGTGCACAACGCCGGCCGCTCCCAGATGGCCGCCGGGTACCTGCGCGCCCTGTCCGGCGAGGCCGTCGAGGTCCGCTCCGCCGGTTCCGCCCCGGCCGACCAGATCAACCCCGTCGCCGTCGAGGCCATGCTCGAGGACGGCATCGACATCCGCGCCGAGCAGCCCAAGGTCCTGACCCGGGACGCCGTCCAGGCGTCCGACGTCGTGATCACCATGGGTTGCGGCGACGCGTGCCCCATCTTCCCCGGCAAGCGCTACGAGGACTGGGCTCTGCAGGACCCCGCCGGACAGGGCATCGAGGCCGTGCGTCCGATCCGCGACGACATCCGCGCCCGCGTGCTCACCCTGCTCGACGAGCTCGGCGTCACACCCGTGCGGACGGCGACCGCGTGAGAGGCCCCGCGCCGAGGGTGACGAGCTCCGACGCGGCCGGGGCGGTGCCGCAGCACGCCGCGCCGCTCGCGCCGTCGGCCTCGAGGGCGAGGTCCGTCGAGCAGACGCCGCTCGCGGGCAGGTCCAGCTCGACCGCGTCCGCCGCCGCCCGGTCCCCGGCCAGCGCCGCGGCGATCGAGCGCACCTGCTCGTACCCGGTGGCGAGCAGGAAGGTCGGCGCACGCCCGTAGGACTTCGTGCCGGCGAGGTAGAAGCCGTCGTCCGGGTGGGCGAGCACCTGCTCGCCGTGCGGGGGCACGGTGCCGCACGAGTGCTCGTTCGGGTCGATGAGCGGGGCGAGCGCGGCCGGTGCCTCGACGACCGGGTCGAGGTCGAGGCGCACCTCGCGCAGCATGTCGAGGTCGGGCCGGAAGCCGGTCGCGTTGACGATCGCGTGCACGTCGAGCCGCAGGGGCTCCTCGCGAACCGTGCCGAGCACCCGCACCGTCTCCTCGCCGGGCACGAGCAGCTCGATCGAGACCCGCGTGAGCAGCGTCAGACGCCCGGCGTCCACCGCCGCCCTCAGGCGCGTGCCGAGCAGCCCACGCGCGGGCAGCTCGTCGTCCGCGCCGCCACCGAACAGGCGCCGGGCCGACCCGCCGCGGATCGCCCACGTGACCGTCGTGCCCGGCTCGGCCTCGGCGAGCTCCAGCAGGCTCAGCAGCGCGTTCGCGGCCGAGTGCCCCGTCCCCACCACCAGCGTGCGACGCCCGGCGAACCGGTCGCGCTGCGCCCCGAGGACGTCGGGCAGCGGCCCCGTCACGAACCGTGCGGCGTCCGCCTCGCCGAGCGCCGGCAGCCCGTCGGCACCCAGAGGGTTCGACGTCGAGAAGGTGCCCGACGCGTCGATCACCGCCCGGGCGAGGACGTCACGGACCGTACCGTCCGGGCCGACCGTGCGGACCCGGTACCCGCGGCGCGCGCGCCCGAGCGACCGCGTCCTGTCCGCCCCGTCGCGCGCGACCGCCAGCACCCGCGTCCCGGTGCGCAGCCGCGGGGAGATCTCCGGAGTCGCGGCCAGCGGGGCCAGGTACCGCTCGACGAGCTCGGCACCGGTGGGCAGCGCGTCCGGGTCGGGCTCCGCCCAGCCGGCACGCGACAGCAGGCGCCGCGCGGCACCGTCGACGTCGTACCGCCACGGCGAGAACAGCCGCACGTGACCCCACGACGCCACGGCCGCGCCCGGGCGGTCGCCCGCCTCGAGCACCACCGGCTCGAGCCCGCGCTCGAGCAGGTGTGCCGCCGCCGCCAGACCCACCGGCCCCGCACCGATCACCACGACCGGCAGCCCGTCCCGGACGACCTCGCTCATCACCACTCCTCATGCATCGAAGGTTGTCGATGCGAGCATCGTGGCGGCCGCATCGGCGGATGTCAATGCGAGCGGCGCACATGCGCCGCCCGGCCATGCCCACTTGACCACGTGGCGAGCAAAGTGCATAGTTCATGATCAATAGTCTGAAGGGACGCGACGTGGATCCTCTGCTCGGTCTTCCTCTGCCGATATCCGTCGCCCTGCTGCTCGGGGCGGCGTCAACGATGGCCGCCGCGCTCCTGTGGTGGGACGGGCGACGAACGGTCGCTCCGACGACCGCAGCCCGTCGCGCAGTGCGTCACGCATCGCTGACGAGCGGCGTCGCCGCGTTCCCTCTGATCGCCGGCTTCGGCCTCCCGCCTCTGTACTTCGTCCTCGGACTTTCTTGGCTGGACGGACATGTCGCCGCCTCGCTGCCCGTCGCCTCGCTGCTCGGCGCGCTGGGGATCTACGCGACCGGGGAGGCCACCTGGCCGAGGCCGCTGGGCACGCAGAGAGAGGCACGGTTGACCCTGCGCTCGGTCGCTGACATCGCCTCGCGCGGGCTTCGGCGCCTCGTCTGGGTGTCGAGCGCGGCAATCGGAGCGACATCGGTCCTCTTCGGCGTCGTCGCCTCGGGACCGCGGTCCGTCTCTCGGGTCTTCGATCTGTACCAGGCTCACACGGTCGGGCCGTTCCCTGGCTGGCTGTGGACTGCGCCGATCCTCGTCGGCACAGCGCTCGTCGTCGTGCTGCTCGAGCTCGTCCTGCGGTTCATCGCAGCGCGCCCGGCCGTCGAGGACGTCAGCGAGGAGTGGGACATGTGGCTGCGTCGTCGGGTCGCACGGCGAGTCCAGCGCACCGTACAGCTGGTTCTGGGGCTGACCCTCTCGGGCGTGCTCGGTCTGGCAGGGCTGGCGTTCCGCTGGCTCGGCCTCGGCACAGGATCTGGCGCCTACACCAACGCACCCACGAGTCACGAACACGCGACCGCAGGGAGCGCGCTCCTCGCCATCGCTCTCGCTGTCGCCGTCGCTGCCGCGGTCGCCGCCGTGTGGCCGGCTCACGACCGGGCGCCCGACCCGCTGACCGCGGACGAACCGGTCGGGACACGCGCATGACCCTGTCCGTCCGGATCGACCTCGCGTCGACCACGCCGCAGTACGAGCAGCTGCGCGCACAGATCGCCGCCCGCATCACCGCGGGAGAGCTCGCGGACGGCCAGCGCCTGCCGACCGTGCGCGCGCTGGCCAACGACCTGGGCATCGCGCCGGGCACGGTCGCACGGACCTACCGCGACCTCGAGGCGTCGGGGCTTGTCACCACTCGGCGGCGCGTCGGGACGCTCGTCACCGCGCCGCCGGCCACCCTGGACCGCGCGGCCGTCACCGACGCCGCACACCGGTTCGTCCGGACGGCTCGTGACCACGCGCTGACCGACGCCGAGATCCACGACCTCGTCTCGGCCGCGCTCCTCGGCCCACCGATCCGTGACCAGCACGACCGTGCGCGAACGATCGGCACGGGACAGCTGCCGACGTAGCCTGCTCAGCGCGTCGGCGTCTCCACGACCTGCCCCGCCCACGCGAACCCGCCGCCGAACCCGAACAGCAGTGCGGGCACCCCGGCCGGGATCTTGCCGGCGTGCCACCACTTCGACAGCCCGAGCGGGATCGACGCGGCGGACGTGTTGCCGGACTCGACGATGTCCGTGACGACGACGCGGTCCTCCATGCCGAGCGCCTTGGCGAGCGGCTCGATGATCCGCAGGTTCGCCTGGTGCGCGACGAGCACCTGGATGTCGTCGAGCGAGACACCGGAGCGCTCGACGACGGTCCGGGCGCGGCCGGCGGCGCGCGTGATCGCCCACTTGAACACCGAGCGGCCGTCCTGGGCGAACGTGTCGGCCGGTGCCTCGATGAGCACGGCGGGCGTGAGGTCGGGCTCGGAGCCCCACGTCACGGGCCCGACGCCGGGGGTGTCGGACGCCCGGAGGACGGCCGCGCCCGCGCCGTCGGCGGTGAGGATGCACGTGCTGCGGTCGGTCCAGTCGGTGAACGCGGTGAGCTTCTCCGCCCCGACCACGAGCGCGGTGCGGGCCGACCCGGCCCGGATCGCCTGGTCCGCGAGCGCCACGGAGTGCGCGAAGCCGGAGCACGCGACGTTGACGTCGAGCACGGCGGGCCCGACGACGCCGCGCAGGTCGAGCTCGGACGCCTCCTCGGGCGTCGACTCGCCGGGCATGACGCCGGTGCGCAGGTGGTAGGCGACGCGGCCGGCGGTGTTGGGCGAGCGGTCGACGGCGGTCGCGGTGGCGACGATCACGAGGTCGACGTCGGCGGACGCCACCCCGGCGTCCTCGAGCGCGTGCCGCCCGGCGGCGACGGCCATGTCGGCGACGGTCGTGTCGTCGTCCGCGACGTGGCGCGTGACGATGCCGGTGCGCGAGCGGATCCACTCGTCGTTGGTCTCGACGAGCTGGGCGACGTCGTCGTTCGTCATGGTGCGTTCGGGCTGGAAGTGCCCGAGCCCGACGATGCGCGAGCCGGGGGCGCCGGTGGCGGGAGCGATCATGGGTCCGATCATTCACCCGGCCGCGCGGATCGACCAAGCCGGCCCCCGGCGACCGGCCGCGCGCCCCTCGCGCACCGCGCCGGTAAGCGCCTGCCCTACGCTGACCCCGTGCCCTCCCCCACCCTCAGCGACGTCGCCCGCGAGGCGGGCGTCTCGCTCGCGACGGCCTCGCGCGCGCTCAACGGGAGCGCGACGCGCGTCGTCGGCCCCGCGCTGCGCGAGCGCGTCCTGGCGGCCGCGGAGCGTCTCGGGTACACGCCCGACGCCCGGGCGCAGGCGATGGCGCGCGGCAGGTCGAGCGCGCTGGGGCTCGTGGTGCACGACATCGCGGACCCGTACTTCTCGACGCTCGCGGCGGGCGTGAGCGAGGCCGCCGAGGAGGGCGGTCTGGTGGTGACGCTCGCGTCGACGCGGACCGACCCGGTGCGCGAGGCCGAGGTGGTCGAGATCCTCGCCCGCCAGCGACCTCAGGCGCTCGTCCTCGCGGGGAGCCGCCTCGGCGGCAGCGACGACCGGGCCCGGCTCGTCGCCACGCTCGCCCGCTACGTCGCGGGCGGCGGCCGCGTGGCGACCGTGGGCCAGGCGCTCGACGACCTGCCGTGCGTCGAGATCGCGAACCGGGAGGGCGCGGCCGAGCTCGCGGGGGCGCTGCACGGGCTCGGCTACCGCGACGTCGTCGTGCTGAGCGGGCCGCCCGACCACCGGACCGCGGCGGACCGCACGCGGGGCCTGCTCGACGGCCTGGCCGAGCGCGGCCTGCACGTCCGCGCGGACCACGTGGTCCCCGGTGGCGTCACGCGCGACGGCGGCTACGGCGCGGCGACCGCCGCCCTCCCGCTGCTCGCGGGCCGGCCCGGCGTCGTGCTCGTCGCGGTGACGGACGTCATGGCCGTCGGCGCGACCGCGGCCCTCCGCGACGCGGGGCTCGACGTCCCGGCCGACGTCGCGGTCGCGGGGTTCGACGACATCGTCACCCTCCGCGACGTCACGCCCGGGCTGACGACGGTGCGCCTGCCCCTGCACGAGACCGGGGCGGCTGCCGTGCGGCTCGCCCTGGGGGCGGACGGGCCGGCGACCGCGCAGCGGGTCGTCGTGCGGGGCGAGGTCGTGGTGCGGGCCTCGACACCTCTGCGCACCGCGGGTTGACGCTGCCCTTCCCATCTGGCGCACGCGTGCTCTAGAGTGTCGGAAAGCGCATTCCCGGGGCGGGGGATGCACCGCCACACGCCTTCCCGGCCGTGCCGGGCCGACGCAACGGAGCCGAAGCCGAATGACCACCTATCGCACCCTGCGGATCGCCATGAACGGCGTGACCGGCCGCATGGGCTACCGCCAGCACCTCCTCCGCTCGATCCTGCCGATCCGCGCTCAGGGCGGCGTCGAGCTGCCCGACGGCACGCGCCTGCAGGTCGCGCCGGTCCTCGTGGGCCGCAACGAGTCGAAGATCCGCGAGCTCGCCGCGCAGCACGACGTCGAGCACTGGACCACCGACCTCGACGGCGCGATCGCCGACCCGGGCATCGACGTCGTGTTCGACGCCTCGATGACCGCGCTGCGCGCGAAGACGCTGACGAAGGCCATGCAGGCGGGCAAGCACGTCTACACCGAGAAGCCGACCGCCGAGACGCTCGCCGAGGCCGTCGACCTCGCGCGACTGCGCGAGGAGACCGGCGTGACCGCCGGCGTCGTGCACGACAAGCTCTACCTGCCCGGCCTCGTCAAGCTGCGCCGCCTCGTCGACGAGGGCTTCTTCGGCCGCATCCTGTCGCTGCGCGGGGAGTTCGGGTACTGGGTGTTCGAGGGCGACCACCAGGCCGCGCAGCGCCCGTCCTGGAACTACCGCGCCGAGGACGGCGGCGGCATGACGACGGACATGTTCTGCCACTGGAACTACGTCCTCGAGGGGATCCTCGGGACCGTGCGCACCGTTACCGCGCAGACCACCACGCACATCCCCGCGCGCTGGGACGAGCAGGGCCAGGAGTACACGGCGACCGCCGACGACGCCGCCTACGGCATCTTCGGCGTCGAGACCCCGGCGGGCGACCCTGTCGTCGCGCAGATCAACTCGTCCTGGGCCGTGCGCGTGTACCGCGACGAGCTCGTCGAGTTCCAGGTGGACGGCACGCACGGCTCCGCCGTCGCGGGACTGACGAAGTGCGTCGCCCAGCAGCGGGCCCACACCCCCAAGCCGGTGTGGAACCCCGACCTGCCCGTCACCGAGTCGTTCCGCGACCAGTGGCTCGACGTCCCGGCGAACGCCGACCTCGACAACGGCTTCAAGGCCCAGTGGGAGGAGTTCCTGCGCGACGTCGCCGCCGGCCGCCCGCACCGCTACGACCTCCTGTCCGCCGCGCGCGGCGTGCAGCTCGCCGAGCTCGGGCTGCGCTCGTCCGCCGAGGGCCGGCGCCTCGACGTCCCGGAGATCACGCTGTGAGCGCGCCGACGACCTCCACCACGCGCGAGCTCCCCGGCGCGCGCGAGCTGCGCGACCGCGACGGGTCCGGGGCCGTCCTCCACCTGCCGCGCTTCGGCGACGACGGCCGCGTCGTGGGCACGGAGGTGCGCGAGCTCCTCGTCCCCGGTCCGTGGACGACCCCGACGGCGCCGATCACCTCGCGGGTCGCCTTCGCCGCCGCGCACGTCGTGCCGCACGTCGGCGCCGACAACGTCCCGGGTGCGCCCGCCGCCGTCGACTGGGACGCGACCCTCGCCTACCGCCACCGCATCTGGGAGCACGGGCTCGGGGTCGCCGACGCGATGGACACCGCGCAGCGCGGCATGGGCCTCGACTGGGCCGCGACGCAGGAGCTCGTGCGCCGATCCGCCGCCGAGGCCCGTTCCGTCGGCGCACGGATCGCGTGCGGCGCCGGCACCGACCAGCTCGACCCGGCCGTCGTCGCCGGCTGGGAGCCCGGCGACCCCGCCGCGCTCGACGCCGTCGTCGAGGCGTACCGCGAGCAGGTGCGCCTCGTCCAGGACGCCGGCGCGCAGGTGATCGTCATGGCGTCGCGCGCCCTCGCCCGCGTCGCCCGCTCGCCCGAGGACTACGCGCGCGTCTACGACGCCGTGCTCGCCGAGGCCGACGCACCCGTGATCCTGCACTGGCTCGGCACGATGTTCGACCCGGCGCTCGCGGGCTACTGGGGCTCCGCGGACGTCGCGCAGGCGACCGACGTCTTCGTCGACCTGATCCGCGCCCACCAGGGCCGCGTCGACGGGGTCAAGGTGTCGCTGCTCGACGCCGACCACGAGAAGGGCCTGCGTGCCCGCCTCGCCGCACTCGGCAGCGCCGACCGGACCGGCACCGGCCAGAGCGCCCCCGAGCCTGTGCGCCTCTACACGGGCGACGACTTCAACTACCCCGAGCTCGTCGTCGGCGACGGCACGGCGCACTCCGACGCCCTGCTGGGCATCTTCGCGGCGATCTACCCGGCCGCGTCGACGGCGCTGCAGGCGCTCGACGCCGGGCACCCGGACCGCGCGCACGCGATCCTCGCGTCGACCGAGCTGCTCGGCCGGCACGTGTTCGCCGCGCCGACGTACTACTACAAGACGGGCATCGCCTTCCTGTCGTGGCTCAACGGCGCGCAGCCGGGCTTCCAGATGGTCGGCGGCCTGCAGTCCGGGCGATCCGTCGCGCACCTGGTCCAGCTCGTGCGGCTCGCGGACCGCGCGGGCCTGCTCCTCGACCCGGACCTCGCGGCCCGGCGCACACGGGCGTTCCTCGAGACGAACGGCATCACGCGATGACCGCCCCGACGCCGACGAGCGCGCCCACCGCGCGGTCCGCGGCAACGGGGGCGGGCGAGGGCGCGCCCGACCTGTCCCGCTGCTCGCTCAACACCGCGACGGTCAAGCGCGCGACGCTCGAGGAGGCCGTCGGGGTCGCCGCCGAGGCGGGCTACGGCGCGGTCGGGCTCTGGCGCGACCGCGTCCAGGAGATCGGCGCCGACACGGCGGCCCGCGTGGTCGCCGACGCCGGGCTCCGCGTCTCCTCGCTGTGCCGCGGCGGGTTCCTCACGGCGCCCGACGCCGCGGGGGTCGCGGCGGCGCTCGACGACAACCGGCGCGCGATCGAGGAGGCCGCGACGATCGGCACGACGGAGCTCGTCTTCGTCGTCGGCGGCCTGCCCGCGAACGGCACGCCCGGCCAGGCGCCCCGCCCCGACGCCGGGCCGGACGACCGGGACGTCGTCGCCGCGCGCGCCCGCGTCGCCGACCGCGTCGCCGACCTCGTCCCGTTCGCGGCCGAGCACGGCGTGCGCATCGTCCTCGAGGCGCTGCACCCGATCTTCGCCGCCGACCGGGCGGTGCTCTCCACGCTCGGCCAGGCGCTCGACCTCGCCGCGCCGTTCGACCCGGCCACGGTGGCCGTCGTCGTCGACACCTACCACGTCTGGTGGGACCCGGCGCTGCGCGAGAGCGTCGCGCGCGCCGGCGCCGAGGGCCGCATCGCCGGCTACCAGGTGTGCGACTGGATCCTGCCGCTCGCGGCCGACCCGCTCCTGTCCCGCGGCTACGTCGGGGACGGGTACGTCGACTTCCCCACCATCACGCGGTGGGTCGCCGAGGCCGGGTACACGGGCGACGTCGAGACCGAGATCTTCAACCAGGCCGTGTGGGACACCCCCGCAGCCGACGTCGTCGCGCGCGTCGCGGACGACTACGCACGTCTGGTCCTGCCGCACCTGGGGGGTCCGACGGGCGGCTGACCGACGGCCGCGGCGGCGACGACGGACCGCCGCCGCGGCGCACGAAGGGCGCCGCCCGGGGACTGCCTCTCCTCCCTCGGGCGGCGCCCTCATGTGCGCGTGCGTCGACCCGGCGCGCGGCGCGCAGGCCTGCTGGGTCCCCTCAGATCAGCTCGAAGTCCGTTCAGGTGACCGTGCCGAGCTGCCACGGCACGAACTCCTCGCCGCCGATGTCGAGGTCCTCGCTCGCGGTCTGCTCCCCCGACGCGACCGCGAGGATGCGCGCGAAGATCTCGTCACCGACCTCCTCGAGCGTCGCCGCGCCGTCGACGATCCGCCCGCAGTCGACGTCGATGTCGTCGCCCATGCGCGCGACGAGCTCGCTGTTCGTCCCGAGCTTGATCGACGGCGCGGGCTTGCAGCCGAACACCGACCCGCGGCCGGTCGTGAAGCACACGACGGTCGCGCCGCCCGCGACGAGCCCCGTCACGGACACCGGGTCGTAGCCCGGGGTGTCCATGAACACGAAGCCCTTCGTCGTCATGCGCTCGGCGTACTCGTGGACGGCCGCGAGGTCGGCCTGCCCGCCCTTCGCGACGGCGCCGAGCGACTTCTCGAGGATCGTCGTCAGGCCGCCCGCCTTGTTGCCGGGGGACGGGTTGTTGTCGAGGCTCCCGCCGCCCGCGGCGGCGTACTCCTGCCACCACGCCAGGCGGTCGAGCAGCCGCTGCCCCACCGCGGGCGTGACGGCGCGCCGCGTGAGCAGGTGCTCCGCGCCGAAGACCTCGGGCGTCTCCGCGAGCGCCGACGTGCCGCCGTAGGCGACGAGCCGGTCGGAGGCGAGGCCGAGCGCCGGGTTGGCCGTGATGCCGGAGTACCCGTCGGAGCCGCCGCAGTTGAGGCCGAGGACGAGCTCGGACACGTCGCACGCCGTGCGCTCGAAGCGCCCGTCGATCTCCTCGACCATCTCGCGGACCGCCTGCACGCCGGCCCGCACGGTCGCCCGGACTCCCCCGGTGTCCTGGATCGTCAGCGTCCGCACGACGGTGTCGGGCGACAGACGCGCCCCGGCGAGGACGGTGTCGACGGCGATCATCTCGCAGCCGAGGCCGAGCACGAGGACGCCCGTGACGTTGGGGTGGGCGGCGTAGCCGCGCAGCGTGCGCAGCAGCACCTGGGCGCCCTCGCTCGTCGGTACGAGGCCGCAGCCGGACTGGTGCGTGAGCGCGACGACGCCGTCGACGTCGTCGTAGGCGTCGAGCGCGAAGCCGCGGAACTGGTCCGCGATCATGCGTGCGGTGCTCGCGGAGCAGTTCACCGACGTGAGGATCGCGACGTACGAGCGCGTGCCCACGCGCCCGTCCGCGCGGCGGTACCCGCGGAACGTGGGGCGCGGGCCCTCGGGGACGGGCAGGGTGGTGTGCACCGTGGCGAGCTCGTGCTCGCGCTCGCCCTCCTCGAAGCCGAGGTTGTGGACGTGCACGTGGTCGCCGGGCGCGACGTCGGCCGTCGCGACGCCGATGACCTGCCCGTACTTGTGCACCGCCGACCCGGCCGGGACCGCGCGGAGGGCGATCTTGTGGCCGCGCGGCACCGCGTCGCGCACGAGCACGGTCGCGCCGTCGGGCGTGCCGACGTCGGGCGCGACGACGTCGCCCGGTGCGAGGTCGCGCGTGGCGACCGCGACGTCGTCCTCGGGGCGCAGCACGAGCACGGCGGCCCGCGCGTCCGCGGGGGCCGTCACGCGTCCGCCTGGGACGCGACGGGTACCCGCGTGCCGGAGGTCGCGCCCGCCCCGCCGACGGCGTCCGCGACGCGCACGGGCAGCCCGCTCTCGAGCGAGCGGTTCGCGGCGATGCCGACGCCCGCGGCGAGCAGACCGTCGCGCCAGCCCGCGGGCCGGCCGAGGGGGTCGTCGTCGGCGCCGCGGAACAGGTCGTGGAGCAGCATGGCGTCGCCGCCCCCGTGCGCTCCCTGCCCGTTCGGGATCGGCACCTCGCGCGCCTCCTCCCAGTGCCGCTGGACGACGAGCCGCTCGCCGCGCGGGCGCACGGGCCCGCTCGCGGCGGCCTCCTCCGCGGAGGGGTCGAGCACCGGTCGGCCGTCCGCCCCGACGACGACCGCCCCGCGCTCGACGACCTCGAGCTCGGCGCGACCGCGCGTGCCGGTGACGCTCACCCGGTACCCCTCCCACGGCCCGTAGGCGGTGAGCGAGTAGCTGAGGACGGCGCCGCGGGCGTACTGGACGAGGACGGCGGCCGTGTCCTCGATCGTCACCCCGGGCGCGAACGGGTCCTGATCGCGGCGGTAGCCGTCGTGCGCCTCGGCGTCCAGGTAGAGGTCGGCCAGGCGCGGGTCGTCGGCGAGGTCGAGGAGGAACCGGTCGCGCGGGGCGTCCGCACCCGGTGCGTCAGGCCCGTAGAAGCGCAGCCCGCCGCGGGCGAACACCACGTCCGGCACGTCGTCGACCCACCAGTTGACGAGGTCGACGTGGTGGCTCGACTTGTGGACGAGCAGCCCGCCGGAGGAGTCCTTGTCGCGGTGCCAGCGGCGGAAGTAGTCGGCGCCGTGCACGGTGTCGAGCACCCACTCGAAGTGCACCGCGGTGACGTCGCCGATCTCGCCGTCGGCGACGAGCCGCTTGAGCGCGGTGTTGCGCGGCGAGTAGCGGTAGTTGAACGTCACGACGACGTCGCGGCCGTGCGCCGCGACCGCGTCGGCGATCGTGCGGCAGCCGCGGCCGGTCGTCGTCATCGGCTTCTCGAGCACCACGTCCGCCCCGGCGGCGAGGACGCGCGCGACGACGTCGGCGTGCGTGCGGTCCGGGGACGTGACGACGACGGCGTCGACCTGCTCGCGCTCGATCATCGCCTCGAGATCGTCCGGCGGGTACGTCGGCACGGGGGCCTCGCCTGCCGCCCGCACGAGGGCGTCGTAGTACGCGGCGCGCACCGGGTTCGGCTCGCACCACGCGACGACGCGGGCGACGTCGCGGTGCGGGCCGAGGACCGCGTCGACGTACATCTGCGCGCGGTGGCCGGTCCCGACGACGGCGTAGCGACGGCGACGGTCGGGCTCCGGGGCGGTGGTCTCGGGGAGGGGCGGCACGACGGTCCTTCCGTGGTTCTCGTCAGCCCTCGCGCCGACGGTCGGCGCGAGGGTCGGCCGGCCCGGTCCCGTGGGGCGACGGGGCCGGGCCGGCCAGCTCGGGGCGGACGCCGCGGGGCGCCCGGCGGCGTAATCCGCCGCGAGGGTCAGCCGATGGCTGCCTCGACCTCGGTCATGAACTGCGCGGCCGCGTCGTCGGGCGTCATGTTCCCGAACAGCACCTCGGTGTTGATGCGGCGGATGATCTCGACGACGTCGCCGGCGCCGACGGGCGGCACGGGCGGACCGTCGACGATCTCGTCCTCGAGGTCGGCGAGGAAGTCCGCCGCCTGCTGCTCGACCGGCGGCAGGAGGTCGGCGACCTCGGCGCGCACGTCGGTGTTCGCGGGCAGGCCGCGGTCGGACAGGATGAGCGCGCCGGCCTCGGGGTCGTTGAGCAGGAAGTCGACGAACGTGGCCGCCGCCTCCGGGTGCTCCGACGTCTTGGAGACCGAGTAGTACATGGCGGGCTTGAAGTACATGCCCGTGCGCTCGTGCTCCGACTCGCCCGGGAACCGCAGGAGCTGCAGGTCGCGGCCCGCCGCGGTGCTGATGGCGCCGAGCTGGTTGGTCCACCACACGCCCATCGCGCCGGAGTTCGTGCCGAGCAGGGACCCCTCCGGCCCGGCGGCGTCGATCTCGACCGAGCGCGCGGCGTCCGGCTCGCCGCCGTTGGCCTGCAGGTCGAGCGACACCTGGAAGAAGTCCGCGAGCGTCTCCTGCGAGAAGCCGAGCTTCCCGTCCTCGGTGTAGAGCGTCTCGCCGCGCTGGCGGGCGAAGATCGCGAAGCCGGGCTCGTTGAACCCGTAGTCCTGGACGCCGTAGACGCCGTCGGGCGTACCGGCCGAGACCTGGCCGGCGAGGTCGACGTACTCCTCCCACGTCCACGTGGTGTCGTCGGGCATCTCGACCCCGGCCTCGGCGAAGATCTGCGGGTCGGCGAGCATCGCGTACACGTTGACACCGGTCGGGACGCCGTACAGGCCGCCGTCGGTCTTGCCCGAGGCGAGCACGTTCTCGTCGATCGCCGACGTGTCGACGTCGAGCTCCGACAGGTCGGCGAGCACCCCGCGGCTCGCGTAGTCGGCGAGGTAGCGCTCCTCCTGGGTCATGACGTCGGGCGCGTCGCCCGCGGCCACCGACGTGGCGAGCTTGTCCCAGTAGCCGCCCCAGTCGGTGTAGTCGGGGACGACCGTGATGTCGGGGTGCTTCTCCTCGAAGAGGTCGATGACCTCCTGCGTGAGCTGGTGGCGCGTGTCGGACCCCCACCACGAGAACCGGATCTCGACCGGTCCGTCCGCCTCGGCGGACGTCGCGGGGTCGTCGTCGGCGGGCACGACGCCGCTGTCGCCGGAGCAGGCGGTGAGCGCGAGGGCTCCGACGACGAGGGCGGCCGCCGCGGCGGCGCCGCGGCGCGCCGTGCCCGGCCTCGGGCGGGTGCTGGACGTGTTCATGACTCTCCTTCGGTGCGTGACGAGACGTCGTCGTGTCGGTCGGCAGTCCCGGCGTGGGCCGGGTGTGGAGACGTGCTACTTGATCCCCGTCGTGGCGATGCCCTTGACGAGGTACTTCTGGCCGAACAGGAAGACGAGGAACACGGGCACCAGGGAGACGATCGACATCGCGAACATCGCGCCCCAGGAGCTCTGCCCCGTGGAGTCGACGAACGTGCGCAGCGCGACCGGGACCGTGTACATGTCCGGCTTGGTGAGGAAGATCAGCTGGCTGAAGAAGTCGTTCCACGTCCAGATGAACGTGAAGATCGCGGTCGTGGCGAGGGCCGGCAGGGCGAGCGGCATCATGATCCGCGCGTAGATCCGCCCGTGCCCGCACCCGTCGAGGCGCGCGGCCTCGTCCAGCTCCCGGGGGATGCCGCGGAAGAACTGCACCATGAGGAAGATGAAGAACGCGTCCGTGGCGAGCAGCTTCGGCACGATGAGCGGCAGGAACGTGTTGATCCAGCTCAGCGACGAGAACAGGATGTACTGCGGCACGATCACCACGTGGATCGGCAGCATGATCGTCATGAGCATGATCGCGAACCACACCTTGCGGCCGCGGAACTCGAGCCGGGCGAACGCGTACGCCGCGAGCGAGCACGCCACGAGGTTGCCGAGCACCGAGCCGAGCACGACCACCGCGGAGTTCAGCAGGTAGTGGCTGAACGGGTGGAGCAGCGCGCTCCACCCCTCGGTGTAGTTGCTGAGGTCGATCTCGCTCGGGATGAGCCCGGGCTCGCGGAAGATGAGCGCCGAGGGCTTGAACGAGCTGACCAGCATCCACAGCAGCGGGTACAGCATGATCAGCCCGAACAGGATGAGCAGCGCGTGCCTGATGCCGGTCGTGACCCGGGCCCGGGTGCGGCCGCGGCGGCGTGCCGGAGCCGCGGTCGTGTCGGTGGTGGCGCCCGGCGCGGCGGGGCTGCGGTGCCCGGCGGCGTGGCGCGACGGTGCGCCCGTGGGGGCGTCGGTCGTGGTGTCAGTCATCGTAGAAGACCCAGTACTTGGAGGCGAGGAAGTTGACGAGCGTCATCCCGCCCACGATCAGGAGCAGGAACCAGGCCATCGCTGACGCGTAGCCCATCTCGAAGGACCCGAAGCCCTTGAGGTAGAGGTAGAGCGTGTAGAACATCGTCGAGTCCGCCGGCCCGCCGGTGCCGCCGCTCACGACGAACGCCTGCGTGAACGACTGGAAGGCGTTGATGAGCTGCAGCACGAGGTTGAAGAAGATGATCGGCGTGAGCAGCGGGACGGTGATCGACCGGAATCGCCGGAACCGGCCGGCGCCGTCGATCGCGGCGGCCTCGTAGTACATCGCGGGGATCTGGCGCAGGCCCGCGAGAAAGATGACCATCGGCGCGCCGAACGTCCACACGTTGAGGACGACGAGCGTCCCGAGCGCGTAGTCCGGGTGCGACACCCAACCCTGGCCCTGGATCCCGAAGAACCCGAGCACCTGGTTGACGAGCCCGTCGGCGCCGAACACCTGCCGCCACAGGATGGCGATGGCCACGCTCCCGCCGAGGAGCGAGGGCAGGTAGTAGACCGACCGGTAGAAGGCCAGGCCGCGCAGCCCCTTGTCGAGCAGGAGCGCGAGGCCGAGCGCAGCGGCGAGCTGCAGCGGCACCGACACGAGAACGTACGTGAAGGTCACCTGGAGCGAGTTGAGCAGGCGCGGGTCGGCGAACATCCGCTCGTAGTTCTCGAACCCGATCCACGACGGCGCCTGGAGCAGGTCGTAGTCGGTGAACGACAGGTAGAGCGACGCGATCATCGGGCCCGCGGTGATGAGCCCGAGGCCGAGGAACCACGGGGCCAGGAAGAGCGCGGCGGCGCGCCCGTCCCCCCGGCGCCGTCTCGTCGGTCGGCGGCCCGGGCGCGCGGTGGCCGCCGTCTCGGGCGCGGTCACGGTCGCCACGGCGCACCTCCCCCGCGGCCACGGGTCCGCTCGGCGATGCGGGTCATGCCACTCCCTCCGGTCGACGCTGATCGGAACCGGCCGGCACCGCTGGAGTGCCGGCCGCACCGGCCTCGTCATCGGAAACCGGTTGCTCGACACGGAACGTACCACACGGGGAACCGGTTTCCTATGGTGTAGCGTCAGTCGCACCGCGACCGGTACGACCGGGGACGCGCCCGTCCGCGACGACGCGGGACGGGGCGCGGGCGCGCGTCCGACGACCCGAGGGAGAACGATGGCCAGCGTGAGCACACGTCGAGGCACCGCGACGATCGCGGACGTCGCAGCCGCCGCAGGGGTGTCGCGCGCGACGGTGTCGCGGGTCATGAACGGGCGCTCGACCGTGGACCCGGAGATCTCCGAGCGCGTCCGGCAGGCCGCGGCCGACCTCAGCTACCGGCCGAGCAACGTCGCCCGCAGCCTCTCCCTCGGCCGGACGAACACGGTCGCGCTCGTCGTCCCGGACCTCGGCAACCCGATGTTCCAGCAGGTGCTGCGCGGCGTGACCACGGCCGCCGCCCCGGCGGGCTACCGCGTGCTCGTCGCCGACACCGCGGAGGACCCCACGGACGAGGCCGCGATCGCGCTCGAGGCGCGCCTGCGCTGCGACGCGCTCGTGCTGGTGTCCCCCCGCACGGCCGATACCGAGCTCACCGCGCTCGTGCGCGAGGTGGCACCCGTCGTGCTCGTCAACCGCGAGCCCGTGGACGCCGAGGGCGTGCCCGCGCTCGTCGTCGACTACGCGCGGGCGGCGGAGCAGGTGCTCGAGCACCTCGTCGGTCTCGGCCACCGCCGCATCGCCTACCTCGCGGGCCCGCCCGGCAGCGCGTCCGACGCGCTGCGCCGCACCGGGCTGCGCGCCGTGCTCGAGCGGCGGCCCGACATCGAGCTCGTGGACCTGCCCGCCGGCCCGGACATCGCGGCGGGGCACGCCGTCGTCGACGAGGTGCTCGCCGCACGGCCGACGGCCGTCCTGGCGTTCAACGACCTCGTGGCGTTCGGCCTGCTCGCGGGCCTCAACGAGGCCGGCGTGGCCGTGCCGAAGGACATGTCGGTCGCCGGCTTCGACGACATCGACCTCGCCCGGTACGCCACCCCGTCCCTGACGACGGTCGCGGTGCCGCAGGCCGAGCTCGGGCGCCAGGCGTGGAAGGAGCTCGCCGCCTCGATCGCGACCGGCGGGCACCCGTCGCAGGTCACGCGGTTCGAGCCGCGCCTCGAGGTCCGCGCGAGCACGGGCCCCGTCCCCCGGCAGGTCGCCACGGCGCGGGCGACGACGCGGCCGCGCACGGCGTCGGTGCCCGTCGTCCCGGCCGCGCCGGTGGTGCTCCCCGCGTCCCGCGACGTCGCGTGGACGACGGACGGCGACGCCGTCGTGCTGCGCTGCGGCGAGCTGCGCCTCGCGCGCTACCAGCAGGGCGACCGGATCCCGCCCGTGCACGCGCCGCGCGCCCACCTGCACCCGGTCCACACGCTCGCTGGCGTCCCGCTCACCGACGCCGGACCCGTCGACCACCGGCACCACTACGGCGTCTCGATGGCCGTCCCGGACGTCAACGGCACGTCCTACTGGGGCGGCCGGACGTTCGTCGCCGACGTCGGCCCGACGCTGCTGCCGAACCACGGCCGGCAGGTGAGCCACGCGCTGCTCGTCGACCCCGTCGCGCCGCACGTGCTCCTCGACGCCGTGCGCTGGCACGACGAGCAGGGCGTGCCCCAGCTCGAGGAGGAGCGGCGTCTCGACGCGCGCGTGCTCGACGACGAGTCGTGGGTGCTCGACTGGCGCTCGGTCCTGCGCGCCGACCGCGGCGCGCTCGTCATCGGCTCGCCCGCCACGAACGGCCGCCCGGGCGCCGGGTACGGCGGGCTCTTCTGGCGTCTCGCGGACGCCGGGACCGGGACCGCCGAGGTGCTGAGCGAGGGCGGCACCGGCGAGGCCGTGGCGCACGGCAGCACGTCGCCGTGGGTCGCATACGTCCAGCAGCACCCCACGCACGCGACGACGACGCTCCTCGTCCAGCACGGCGACCCGCTCCCCTGGTTCGTCCGGGCGGCCGAGTACCCGGGCGCCGGGCCGTCGCTCGCGTGGGACACGCCGCGCAGCATCCCCGCGGGCGGCACGTTCGAGACGGGCCTGCGTGCGGTGCTCGTGGACCGTGCGCTCGACCTCGACGAGGCCGCCGCGCTCGCGGAGCGGGTGCGGTGAGCGCGTCCACGCCCGTCGCGGTCGTCGGCGTGCACGGCCACGGTGCCTCGCACGTGCGCGCCGTCGAGGCGCTCGCGGCACGCGGCCTCGCGCGCCTGTGCGCGCTCGTCGACCCGCGCCGGCCCGACGACGCGGGGTCGCCCTGGTTCCCGACGCTCGGCGACCTGCTCTCCGACCCGCGGGCGGACGTCCGGCCCGAGGTCGTGGTCCTGTCGACCCCCATCCCCACGCACCTGCCGCTCGCGCGCGCCGCGATGGAGGCCGGGCTCGACGTCCTGCTCGAGAAACCGACCGCGGCGTCGCTCGCCGAGCACGCGGCGATCGTCGAGACCGCGGAGCGCACGGGACGGCTGTGCCAGGTGGGCTTCCAGACCTTCGGGTCGCACGCGCTCGACGCCGTGACGGAGCTCGTGGCCGACGGCGAGATCGGCGAGGTCGTCGGGATCGGCGCCGTCGGCACGTGGGTCCGGACGGCGGGCTACTGGGCGCGCGCACCCTGGGCGGGCCGGCGCCGCCTCGACGGGCGCGACGTCGTCGACGGCGTCGTGACGAACCCTCTCGCCCACGCGGTCGCGACGATGCTGCGCGTCGGGGGCGCGCGCACCGCGGCCGACGTCGCGCACGTCGTCGTCGACCTCCACCGCGCGAACCCGATCGAGGCCGACGACACGTCGTCGCTGCGCGTCGTGGCGGCCGACGGCCGGCGGTACGGGGCGGGGCTGACCCTGTGCGCGCCGGAGCGGACGCCGGCACGCGTCCTCGTCCTGGGTACCGACGGCGAGATCGCGCTCGAGTACGAGCACGACCGGGTCACGCTCCGCACGCCCCGGCTGCAGGTCGAGAAGACGTACGGCCGCACACCCCTGCTCGAGGACCTGCTCGCGGTACGTGCCGATCCCGTGCGACGGCTCGCGTGCGACGTGCGCGAGACCGGCGCGTTCATGCGCGTCCTGGAGGCCGTGCGCACTGCGCCGCCGCCGCGCGCCGTGGCCGGCGAGGCCGTGGCATGGCTCGGCGAGGGCGACGACCGGCGGCCCGTCGTCGACGACGTCGCGCGGTGGTGCGAGGAGGCGGCGCGCACCGCGCGGACGTTCACCGAGCTCGGCGTGCCCTGGGCGCGCTGAGCCACGATCGCGGACGCGTCCGGGTGGGTGGACGACCCGGGCTCTCGGGCGCGCTGCCCCCGGGCGCGCGACCACTCCGCCGGTGCGCACGGGCAGCTCGAAGCGGGCCGAAGAGTCCTCGTAGCAGGGCGCCCCTGGTCCTTGCCGGGGCCGGACTACTAGCTCGGCTGGTCGGCACGCTCTCGTCGTCGCGCGACGCTCTGGGCCTGCCCCTCGTGGATGTCGTTCACCCATTCCCAGCCGGGCTTCGCCGATGGACCGATCCGCGGGTCGTCGAGAGCGGTTCCGTCTCGCAAGGCATGCAGGTACGCCCGGTCCTGGTCGATCCGTGCGCGGACCTGATCAGCTCCGCAGACGGACCCGTGGCCAGGAACGAGGACGGCGACGTCGTCCGCCACGTCGTCGAGCACGCGGAGCCCCACGAGGTACTCCTCGATCGGGTCGGCGGTCTTCTCGAAGTCGTCGAGCATGGGGACGAAGAGGTCGGAGAGCATGTCGCCGGCGACGAGGACGCCACGCTCTTCGACGAGCAGGGCGGCATGACCGGGCGCGTGCGCGGGGTGCTCGACGATGCGTACGTCCGGGCCGTCCCACGGGATCTGCGCGGTTCCGGCAGGCAGGCCCGTGATGAGGCCGTACCCGTCCAGCGGTGTCTCCTCGGCGATCTCCGGTGGCAGGCCCTCGGCGGCGCGGTCCCTCCAGTCCGGCTGCGACCGCACGTCACGCAGGACGGCCACGCAGCGGGCCGTCCCGTACCGGGGGGCGTCGCCGAGATCGGGGTGCCAGAGCACATGGTCCCAGTCGGGATGTGTCGAGAAGCCGGCCACGACCGGTAGCCCGATCTGGCGCAGGTCGTCGGCGAGGCACGCCATCTCGGAGCGTGTCTGTCCCGGGTCGACGAGCAGGACTCCGGTCTGACCCTCGATGACGACGGTGTTGTTCTGGAGCAGCTCGCTCTGATGAACCAGTACGCCCTGCGCGACGTGCTTCAGCATGGTGCTTCCTCTCGGTCGTCCGCCCAGTGGTCTGACGGCGCTGCGCGGCACGACTCATCGCCGGGTGGTGCAGCGTTCGCACGTGCCGGTCAACGGGAGTCAGTCGTCGCGCCCCGGACGGCGCGGCCCCGGATCCGTGTCGTCGTCGACCCACCGCAGCACGTCTCCCGGCTGGCAGTCGAGCACCTGACAGATCGCGTTCAGGGTCGAGAACCGGACCGCCTTCGCGCGGCCGTTCTTCAGCACCGACACGTTGGCCGGACTCAGGCCGATCGCGTCGGCGAAGTCGCCGACCGACATCTTCCGCTTCGCCAGGAGCACATCGATGTCGACGACGATCGCCATCAGAGCACGCCGTCCAGCTCGATCTGCGCTTCCGTCGCTCGCGCGACGAGCCGATGGGTCACGAACACGACACCGAGCAGTGCGACGCCGACCAGGCATCCCAGGCCGCTCGCCATCCACAGCCCCAGCTCCCCCATGTCCTCGTCGTCGGGCGTCGGGATCCCGAAGAACGTCAGGTACAGGAAGAAGCCGCCGGTGAGCAGCGTCGCGACGCCGACCGCCGCGCCGATCGTGAGCACCCACCGCTGCGTGCCCGGCCGGAAGAAGGTGCCCGCCTGGGCACGGCGCACGAGCAGCCAGAGGGCCACGAGCGACACCTGAGCACAGGCGATGAAGGCGATCCCGGCGGCCAGGAGCGGGACGCGGTAGGGCTCGTACGGAGGAAAGTGCCGGACCTCGTCGGCGGCGATCCCGGGCAGGATCACGGCCTGGGCGAACAGGGCGATGGCGATCCCGCTGAAGATCAGCAGGGTGAGCATGGTGGAGACCGTGCGACTCATGCAGCGATTATCGATGTCGATCGCTCGATATTCAATAGAGCCGCCACGCTCCCTCAGCGGGTACCGAGCAGCCAGCCCACCTCGCGGCGCAGCAGCTCGCGCCGGGACGGCGACGCGTAGGACTCGACGCCGTGGCCGAGCCCGTCGTAGACGGCCCGCGCCCCGGCGCTCACCCAGGCCACCGGGTGGTCCACCCCGTCGTGGTGCGCGGTGAGCAGCACGGTCGAGGTGGGGGCGACGTCCAGCAGGCAGTACCGCTCGTCGTCGGCGACCACGGGGCCGAGCCCGGCGACGACCGGGTGGTCGCCGACGGGCGTGAACGTCGCGACGTCCTGCGGCGGGTGCATCGAGGTGCCCGGGACCCACCGGCCGCCCAGGATCCCGGCCCAGTGCGGGCTGTCGGCGAACGTGTTCGCCGCCTGGTGCAGGCCGAGCAGCGCGCCGCCGCCCGCCGCGAAGACGCGCACGGCCTCGTGCGCGGGCGCCCATGCCGCGTCGTCGCCGTCGAACGCCGCGTCGCTGCGTCCGCGCCCCGCGTTCACGACGAGCAGGTCGAAGGCTTCCAGGTCGCCGAACGCGTCCGGGAACGCGCTGCGCACCTGGGCATCCACGCCCTGCTCGCCGAGCAGGGACGCCACGACGTGCGACGTCGCGGCGTGGTCGTGCCACGGGTCCTCGTACCGGCCCCGGCCGGTGAGGACGAGGGCGCGCGGCCGCGTCAGGAGGCGCCCTCGTGGCTCGCGGCGCCCCAGCCGTGCCAGCGCTCGACCTCGATCCACGCGCTGACGCGCGGGTCCTCCCGGTTCGGGTACGGGCGGCCGGTGTAGTGCGTCGAGATGCGGTTGATGTCAGCGAGCCCTTCGTCGTCGCGCAGCTCGACCACGCGGCCGATGACGGTCACGTGCGTGTACCAGTCCTCGGCGAGCACCGTGAGTGACACCCGCGGGTCGCGGCGCAGGTGGCCGAGGCGCACCCGGGTCGCGTCGAGGTTGACGAGCACGCGCCCGTCGTCCTCCCACACGTACCAGGTGGCGGCGGTGACCGGCGTCCCGTCCGACCGCAGGGTCGCCATGACGGCGGGGTTCGGTCGGCGCAGGAGCTCGACGGCGTCGGAGGGCAGCGGGGGTCGGGGCACGACGGGTCCTCTCGTGACGGGCTGGTGACACGACCGTAGTCAGCCGGGCGCCCGGCACGAGAGGAGGACCGTCACGCGTCGCGGTAGCGGAAGGCGTCCCACGCCCCGAGGAGGTACTGGATGCCGAGCGCGCGGTCGTACAGCCCGTACCCCGGCCGGGGCTTGTTCGTCGTGTTCTCGTCCCACAGGTGGCGCCCGTGGTCGGGTCGCACGTACCCCTCGTAGCCCGCCTCGGCGTACGCCTTCATGATCCCGGTCGTGTCGACGCTGCCCTCGCACGCGCGGTGCCCGACCTCGGTGAAGTCGCCGCCGCCGAGGTGCTTGATGTTGCGCACGTGCGTGAAGTGGATGCGGTCCACGAAGGTGCGGACGGCGTCCACAGCGTCCTGGCCTGCGTTCGCCGAGAAGCTGCCCAGGCACAGCGTGAGGCCGTGGTACGGGCTGTCGTTGAGCGAGAGGACCGTCGCGAGGTCCTCCTTCGTCGAGACGACGCGCGGCCAGCCGAAGACGTCGAAGGGCGGGTCGTCGGGGTGCACGCCGATCTTGACGTCCACCTCCTCGCACACCGGGATCACCGCGTCGAGGAAGTACCGGTAGCTGCGGTACATGTCCTCGTGCGTCACACCCTCGTACGCGGCGTTGAGCTCGCTGAAGCTCGCGAGCCGCTCGGGCTCCCAGCCCGGGAGCGTGAGCCCGTGCGTGTTCGCCTCCATGTCGGCGATGAGGCTCTCGGGCGACATCCTGTCGACGACGGCCTGCTCGTAGAACAGCGCGGTCGAGCCGTCGGGCAGCGGGTGCCACAGGTCGGTGCGCAGCCAGTCGAAGACGGGCATGAAGTTGTAGCAGATCACCTTCACGCCGGCCCGGCCGAGGCGCCGGATCGTGGTCCGGTAGTTGTCGATCGCCTCGTCGCGGCCCATCCCGAGCACGGTCTTGCCGAGCTTGATGGACTCGTGGACGTTGACCGACTCGACGACCTCGGCGTCGAACGTGCGCGTGATCCCGCGCGCCCGCGCCTCGTCCGACAGCCCCGTGATCCTCGCGACCTCGGCGTCGATCTCGGCCTGCTCCCAGACCTCGCCCGCCTGCTTGTGGTGCAGGCTCCACACGATCGTCTCCACGCCGGGGATCTGGCGCACGTGGTCGAGCGTGACGGTGTCGTTCCCCTCGCCGTACCAGCGGAAGCCCATCTTCACGGTGCGCTCACCTCCTGCGAGACGGCCCCGACGACGTCGTCGACCACCCGGTCGAGGTCGCCGTCACCGCCCGGGAGCCCGGGCAGGAGGCCCGGCAGGCGCACGAGCGCGGCGACGGCCGCGGCGGCGTCGCCCGCCCCGGTGACGAGCGCACGGAGCTCGTCGGCGCGCGGGTCGTCCACGGTCCGCCCGGCGCGGGTCTCGGCGACGACGTACGCCGCCCAGGCCGCGAGCGCCCCGACGACGCCCGCGGGCACGACGCCCGCTGCGAGCCTGTCGGCGAGCACGCCACCCCAGCGGACCGGGATCTTCTGCGTGCCGTCCATCGCGACCTGGCGCGTCGTGTGGCCGGTCGCGGGGTTGGCGAAGCGCTCGAGGAGCTGCTCGGCGTAGGCGGCGAGGTCGACGCCGTCGGGCGCGTCGAGCGTCGCGATCGCGTCGGCCTGCAGCGCGCGCGCCCCGGCGGCGAGCGCCGGGTCGGCGACCGCCTCGGCGAGCGTGGCGTACCCCGCGAGGGAGCCGGCGTAGGCGAGGTAGGAGTGCGCGCCGTTGAGCAGGCGCAGCTTGGCGCGCTCGTAGGGCGCGACGTCGTCGGTGAAGGTCGCGCCGCCGCGCTCCCAGGCGGGGCGCGGGCCGGCGAACCGGTCCTCGACCACCCACTGGAGGAACGGCTCGGCGACGACGAGGCCCTCGTCGCGCGCGCCGAGCAGCGACTCGACCTCGTCGCGCTGGGCGGGGGTCGTCGCGGGGACGATCCGGTCGACCATGCTCGACGGGAACGTCACCGACGTGGCGAGCCACGTGCGCAGCGCGTCACCCTCGGCCCCCGGCAGGGCCTCGTCGACGGCCTCGGTCACGAGGGCGGCGAGGACGCGGCCGTTGTCGGCCAGGTTGTCGCAGCTGAGCACGGTGAGCGGCGCTGCCCCGGCCCGGCGCCGCGCGGCGAGGCCGCGCACGAGCAGACCGACGGCGCTCGTCGCGGGGACGCCCTCGGCGGGCGACGTGCCCTCGCGCTCCTCGGCGGCGAGGGCGTCGAGGTCAGAGCGCACGGCGTCGAGGTCGAGGCGACCGTCCGCGCCGCGCGCGTAGCCCTTCTCCGTGACGGTGAGCGTCACGACGTGGGTCGTCGGCGCGGCGAGCGCGTCGAGGACGCGTGGCGTCTCCTCCGCGGGCCACGCGACGTCGGTCACGGACCCGACGAGCCGCGGGGACGCGCCGTCAGGCCCGACGGTGAGGACGGTGTACGCGCCGCCCTGGGGGCGCAGCTGGTCTCGCACGGACGCCGACCGCTGCGTCACGCCGAGGATGCCCCAGCGCGAGTCGCCCGTGGCGAGCGCGGCGTCCTCCGTGACGACGGCCTGGTGCGCGCGGTGGAACGCGCCGATGCCGAGGTGGACGATGCCCACCTGCGTCGGGCGGACCGGCTCCGCGAGCCCCGGCGGGGGCGCGTCGCGGTGCAGGCGCGCGTCGCGTGCGCCCGCGGCGCCGGTCGGGTCGGTGGTGGGGGCGGTCACACGGCCTCCTGCGGTTCGGTGGTGCTGGGGCGGTCCGCCCGCGGCGCCGCGGCGGACCCGGGCTGGGCGGACGGCGGGACGTCTGCTGACGGCGGTACTGTGGTGGACTCGCGCACGACGAGCTCGACGGGGAGCACGTCCGCGGAGCCGGCCACCGCGGCGGCGTCGGCGCCGGCGACGTCGGGGCCGCCGTCGTCGGCGGCGGTCCGGGCGGCACGGCGCGCCTCGAGCGAGGCCACGAGACGGTCGACGGCGCGCGCGCCGAGCTCGGCGAGGTCGGTACGGACGGTCGTCAGGGGCGGCGCGCTGAGCGTGGCGACGAACGTGTCGTCGAACCCGACGACGCTGAGGTCCTGCGGCACGGAGACGCCGCGCTCGCGCAGGCGTGCGACGAGGCCGAGCGCGACGAGGTCGTTGTACGCGAGCACTGCCGTCGCGCCGGACGCGACGACGAGGTCCGCCGCCGAGCGCCCGCCCTCCACGCGCGGCCGGAACGCACCGACGACGACCGTCTCGACGTCCGGGTAGCGCTCGCGGGCGGCCTCGAGCCCCGCACGACGGCGGGCGTCGGACCACGAGCGGTCGGGCCCGCCGACGTAGGCGACGCGGCGGTGACCGAGCGCGCGGAGGTGCTCGACGGCGAGCAGGACGCCGTGCGCGTCGTCGGACGAGACGGCCGGGACGCCGTCGATGCGCAGGTTCACGAGGACGACGGGCGCCTCGCCCGCGGCCGCGAGGTCGGCCTCGACGGCGCGCGGCGAGCACAGCACGAGGCCGTCGGTCTGGGGGCGCAGGCCCTCGACCAGCTCGGTCTCGAGCGCGGGGTCCTCCCCCGCGTCGACGACGAACACCGCATACCCGGTCCGGCGCGCCCGCGCCTGGACGCCCTTGGTGACCGACGCGAAGTACGGGTTCTCGAGGTCCGGCACGACGAGCCCGAGGGCGTGCTTCCGCCCGGCCCGCAGCCCGCTCGCCGCGCGGTTCGGGCGGTAGCCGAGCCGTGTCGCCGCGGCGACGACGCGGTCGCGCGTCTCCGGTGCGACGCGCTCCGGCTCCGACAACGCCCGGGAGACGGTGGAGATGGACACGCCGCTCTCGCGGGCGACGTCACGCACGGTGACCATGGTCCCCTCCTCGGTTCCGGGGCGCCCCGGCGGAGCGCATGCGAACGATTGTAGACGCGCGAAAGAATGCCGCTGCACGCGTTTGGCGCGCCGCGTGGCAAACGTTCTCATGCCGGAAGGCAGAACCGCCCGCCCCGGCGCGTCGGCTCAGGCCACCGGCGTACGGACGGCGCCGAGGTCCGCCGGGCGGACCACGGCTCCCGTCGCCGCGGCGTCGTGGATCGCGCACAGGAGGCGGACCGTCTCCACGGCCTCGTCGATGCCGACCGGCACCGGCGACGACGTCTCCAGCGCCGAGACGATCCGCGTCCACTGGGCCAGGTGACCGGCGTGCCCGATGGCGAGCGGGTCCGCCGCCCCGCTCGCGATGGCACCGGAGGCGGGCGCCGGGACGCCGGGGACGTCCCAGCGGCGGACCTCGCCCTGGCCCAGCTCGACCGAGCCGCGCGACCCGTACACCGCGATCGTCGCGGGGAACCCCGGGGGCGTCGCCGTCGTCGTCGTGACGACGCCGAGCGCGCCGGAGGCGAACCGCACCGTCGCGACCGTCGTGTCCTCCGTGTCGATCGGGTGCGCGAGCGTCCCGGACTGCGCCGTCACCGACTCCACCGGGCCGCAGAGCCACCGGAGGAGGTCGACGTTGTGCACGCCCTGGTTCATGAGCGACCCGCCGCCCTGCTCCGACGTGGAGCGCCATCCCGCCGCGCGGTAGTAGTCGTCGTCGCGGAACCAGTGAACGTGCGTCGTCGCGAGCCGGACGTCCCCCAGGGCGCCGTCCGCGAGCGCCGTCGCGAGCGCGACGTGCTCGGCCTCGAAACGCCGCTGCGAGATGGTCGACACGCTGAGGCCCCGCTCGCGCGCGGCGCGCTCGACGCGCAGCGCGTCCGCGACGTCCAGCGCGAGGGGCTTCTCGACGACGACGTGCCGGCCGGCCTCGAGCGCCGCGAGCGCGAGGGCCGCGTGCGTCCCGCTCGGCGAGCAGATCGCGACGACGCCGACGTCCGGGTGCCGGATCACGTCGTCCGGCTCCAGGTGCGCCGCGGGCCAGCCGGCGAGCTCGTCGTCGGTCGCGGGACGCGCGCTGCTGTAGGTGACCAGCTGCACGCGGCCCTCCAGCTCGCGCAGCGCCCGGGCGTGCATCGTGCCGATGCCGCCCATCCCGACGATCCCCACCCCGAGGCGGTTCGTGCTCATGGTCGTCCTTCCTGCTGAGGGGTCGGCGGTCACTCGGCGACGTGGCTCGCGCCGAGCAGGTCGCGCAGGCGCTCGGCGGCGGCCGTGAACCGCGGGTCGGCGAGCGTCGTGCCGTACTCGCGCCGGTCCGGCAGTCCCGGCTCGAGCACCTCGACGATCCGGCCGGGACGCGGGCTCATGACCACGATGCGGCTGCCGAGGAACACGGCCTCCGGCACCGAGTGCGTCACGAGAACGATCGTCGTGCCGGTCTCGCGCCAGATCCGGTTCATCTCGATGTTCATCTGCTCGCGCGTCAGCGCGTCCAGCGCGCCGAAGGGCTCGTCCATGAGGAGCACGCGCGGCTCGTGCAGGAGCGCCCGGCACAGCGCGACGCGCTGCTGCATGCCGCCGGACAGCTCGTGCGGCAGCGCCTTCTCGAACCCCCGGAGACCGGTGAGCTCGATGAGGCGGTCGGCGCGCTCCTCGGCGCGTCGCCGGTCCATCCCGCGCATCTCGGCCTGGAGCAGGATGTTCTTGCGCACGCCGCGCCACTCGAGCAGCGCCGAGCGCTGGAACGCGAACCCGATGTCGCGCTGGGGCCGGGTGACGCGCTCGCCGTAGAGCCGCACCTCGCCCTCGGAGACGAGGGTGAGCCCCGCGACGATCTTGAGCAGCGTGGACTTGCCGCATCCCGACGGGCCCGCGATCGTCACGAACTCGCCCGGCATCACCGCGAGCGAGACGTCGTCGAGCGCCACCGTCTCCGAGCGCTTGGAGCGGAACCGCATCGTCAGGTGCGAGACCTCGATGATCGCGTCGGCGCCGACCGCACGCGACGGCGCCGCGTGCTCGGTCGCGGCCGTCACAGGTCTTCCCCGAAGGTGCCGTCCCAGTACTCGGCCGGGGTGACGTCGCCCTCGAAGTCCGTGTTCTCCGACAGGAACGTCAGCGTGTCCGTCCACTGCTGCTCCGTGTTGACGCCGGGGGCGGGGGCGTCGTCGAGGCCGAGGAGGCCGATCGTCGCCTCGAGCTGCGCGGCGAGCACGCTCTCCTCGGGGGCCTGCTCCGCGCCCGCCGCCATCGCGGCGACCGCGGCTTCCGGGTCCTCCGAGGCCGCGCGGAACGACTCCGACGTCGCACGCAGCATCGCCTGCACGAGCTCGGGGTCCTCCGCGATCGTGGCCTCGTGCGCGAGCAGCCCCGTGCCGAGCAGGTTCATGCCGAAGTCGGAGAATGGCAGGGCGGAGACCTCCTCGCCCGTCTGGTTCTCGATGGTCGGCGCCTGGTCGTGGTAGAAGCCCTGGATCGCGTCGACCTTGCCCTCGATGAGCGCCGCGATCTTGCCTGCCGCGTCGACGTTGACGACCGTCACGTCGGCAGGGTCGACGCCGTTGATCTCGAGCCAGGCCGGGAACGTCCCGTACATGGCGTCGCCGGGCGTCCCGCCGACGGTCTTGCCGACGAGGTCGGCCGGCTCGGTGATCCCCTGGTCGTCGAAGAACTCGACCGAGCTCGGGCCGGTCTGGAGGAAGACGCCGACGCTGCGCACCGGCATCCCGGACGTGATCGCGTTGGCGAGCGGAGGGGTGTCGGCCCAGCCGAAGTCGGTGTTGCGCTGCGCCACCTGCTGGACGGTGTTGCCCGAGCCGTTGCCCGGCTGGATCGTCAGGTCGATGCCCGCGTCCTCGAAGATGCCCTGCTCGACGCCGTAGTAGAACGGCGCGTGCTCGCCGTAGGGGACCCAGTTGAGGGTCACGGTCACCTCGGTCAGGGCGTCGTCGCCCTGACCGCCGGGTGCCGCGCCGTCGTCGGTCCCGGTCTGCCCGCAGGCCGAGACCGTGGCCACCGCGACGCCGGCCACCACCAGCGATGCTCCGAACTTGCCACCACGCATGGGAGAGCCCTTCTTCTCGTGCCGTCCGTCGTCGGACGGCGGGGGAACGCAGGAACGGTCGTGCGGGTCCGTCGGTGGCCCGCTCACGACGCGGCGAGCGCGACGTTGCCGCGCCGCGACGCGTGCCACGGGATGAGGAGGCGCTCGAGCAGCTCGACCAGGAGGAAGAGCACGACGCCGATGAGGGACATGAGGATGAGGTCGGCGAACAGCAGCGGGGCGTCGAGGTTCCCGCTCGCGAGCAGGAGCACGTACCCGAGGCCGCGGTCGGCACCGACGAACTCGCCGACGACGGCACCCACGACCGCGAGCGTGACCGCGACCTTCAGGCCGGACATCAGCTGCGGCAGCGACCCGGGGAACCGGATCTTGCGGAACGTCTTCCAGCGCGAGGCGCCCATGGTGGCCGAGAGCTCGAGCAGCTCGGGGTCGATCGAGCGCAGCCCCGCGACGGCCGAGACCACGACGGGGAAGAACGCGATGAGCACGGCGAGGACGATCTTCGGCGTGAGCCCGAAGCCGAACCAGACGACGAGGATGGGCGCGATCGCGATCTTCGGGATGACCTGGGCGAAGAGGATGAGCGGGTAGAGGGCCTTCTCGGCGGTCCTGGAGTAGACGAGCAGGACGGCCGTCGCGACGCCGATCACCGCGGCCAGCACGAAGCCGATGACCGTCTCCATCGTCGTCACCCACGTGTGCTCCAGCAGGAGCGCCCAGTCGGCGACCATCGTGTCCCACACCGCGCCGGGAGCCGGGACGAGGTAGGCGGGGACGAGCTCGCGCCAGGCGACGAACCACCACACGCCGAACAGCAGGAGGAGCACGAGCGCCGGGCGCCACGACGCGGACGCGAGGGCGAGCAGGCGGGCCGGGACCGTCGTCCCGCCTCGGGCCCCGCCCGGGGCGGGCGACGCGCCCGGCGCGGTCCGCGGCACGGTCGGCGGAGCGGGTCGCGCTCCCTGGGTGGTCGTCATCGCGGGTCCTCCGTGGTGCTCGTCGTCTCGGGTGCGAAGGTCATGCGTAGGCCACCTGCTCGGCGTCGAGGATCCGGGTGAACGCCTCCCAGGCCTCGGTGAACAGCTCCGGGCCGGAGAAGCCGCCGTAGGCGTGCGCCGCGCCGAGGTGCGGCTCCAGCGAGAAGAAGCCGTCGAACCCGTCGGCGCGCAGCGCCCGGACCGTCTCGACCACCTCGCCGTCGCCCCGACCGGCGGGCACCACCTCGCCCGTGGCCGCCGTCGCGTCCTTGATCTGGACGTACTCGAGGTGCGGGCGCAGCAGGCGGTAGCCGTCGGTGAAGGGGCGCACGCCGACCTGGACGAAGTTCGCGGCGTCCCAGGCGAGCCGCAGGTGGGGCGAGCCCACCGACTCGACGAGGTCGAGGCAGCGTCCCGGCGTGTCGCCGTAGATGCCCTTCTCGTTCTCGTGGAGCAGCACGACGCCCGCGGAGCGGGCGACGTCCGCGAGCGCCGCCATGCGCCGCAGGACGACGTCGCGGTGCGCCTCGGGCGCCGCGCCCTCCGGCACCCAGAAGGAGAAGATCCGGACGTAGGGCGCGCCGAGCCGCCGTGCGACGTCCGCCGCGTGGCGCATGCGCGCGAGGTGCGGTGCGAAGTCGTCCTCGACGGAGATCTTGCCGATCGGCGAGCCGATGCTCGAGACCCGCAGCCCGTGCCGGTCGAGCAGGCGCGCCGCCCGCCCGAGCTGGTCGTCGTCGAGGTCGAGGACGTTGATCTCCCAGGCGCTGCGGACCTCGACGTACCGCAGGCCGAGGCCGGCCGCGACCTCGCACTGGGTCGCGAGGTCGGGCGAGATCTCGTCGGCGAAGCCGGAGAGCGTCCAGACCACCGGTCGTCCCCTTTCGTGGGTGTCGGCGGGAGGACCGTCCGCGAGGTCGCGGGCGCCGGGGCCGGACGACGCCGTCCTGCCGGGTACCGCGACTGCTCGCTGCATCGGACTGCCTCTCCGTCGAGGTCGGTCGTCGCCCCGGTCCGTCCCGGGGCGGTGGTGCGTCGCGTTGGACACTAGGCGGGCCGCGCGGAGAGGGACAACGAGTTGCCACTTGTTGCCCCGGGGGTGCTCCGGAGGCGGGTCCGCGCCCGAGCAGCGCGGTGTCGCGGCTGCGCGTCGCACGCCGCGGGCGCCGGCCGGAGTTGCCACGCGTTGCCGCGGAGCGCCGGCGACGCCGCCGGGCGGGGCGCGGCGGCGTCAGCCCTCGGACGGCCCCGGGAGCCGGCCGAGGTCGAGCGCGACGGCGCGGAAACCGGCGGACCGGACGGCGCGGAGCACCTCCCCGCGCAGCGGCTCCGACGCCACGCTCACGAGGTCGGACCGTGGCGCCTCGAGCCGCGCCAGGTCGCCGTGGTGACGCACCCGCAGGTCGAGGCCGAGGCGCCGCAGCTCGCTCTCCGCGGCCTCGACCTGGACCGCGTCCTCCGTCGTCGCGCCGTGCTCCGCGAGGCGGCCGGGCAGGCCGTCCACGGGATCGGCGACGTCGTCGGGCCCGTCGGCCACGACGACCGCCGACAGCTCGAGGGTCCGAACCGCGTCGTCGACGGCGCTGCCGCGCAGGTCGAAGGTCGCGACGCCGGCCGCGTGCGCCGCCTGTGCGACGGCGCACCGCCGGTCCGCGGTGGCGTCCGGGCCGAGGGAGACGAGCGCGACGACGCGTGCCCGGCCGACCTCGCGGACCGCCAGGTCCAGGAGGACGGCGGAGCCCGGGTCGTCCGAGCAGCACACGCCCACCCGGCCCCCCGTGCCGGCACCGGCGACCGCGGCCGACACCGTCTCGGCGAGCGTGCCGACGTCCGGGCGGGGCGCCGTGCGACCTCGTGCGCGCATGATCACCCCGTCATTGGAGGCCCGGGTGGCGAGCCGGTCAAGGAGTTGCCACCACTTGCCGCGCCCGCGGGCCGCCCCGCGGGCCTCCGCAGCACGAGGCGGACGACAACCGGTTGTCGGTGCCGGCCGCACGCGGCTACAGTCGCGGCCCATGGACAACGCTGTCCCCCCAGGGCCCACCCCGACGATCTACGACGTCGCACGGGCGGCGGGCGTCGCGCCGTCCACCGTCTCACGGGCCTTCTCCCGGCCCGGGCGCGTCAACTCGGAGACCGCGGAGCGCATCCGCCAGATCGCGCACGAGATCGGGTACCGGACGAACCCGCTCGCGCGCGGGCTGCCCACCGGCCGGACCGCGCTGCTCGCGATCCTCGTCGCCGACGTGACGAACCCCTTCTTCTTCGAGATCATCCGGGGCGCGGAGAAGACCGCGAGCGACTCCGGGTACACGCTGCTGGTGGTGGATGCCCAGGAGTCGGACGAGGCGGAGCGCCAGGCGCTGGCCCGGACGCTCCCCCTCGTGGAGGGCCTCGTGCTCGCGACGTCGCGGCTCTCCGACTCGTCCATCCGGGTCGTCGCCAAGCAGCGCCCGATCGTCGTGATGAACCGCGTGATGACCGACGTCCCGAGCGTCGTGACCGACAACGCCGAGGGGATGCGGCGCGCCGTCGAGCACCTGGCCGGGCTCGGGCACACGAGCCTCGCGTACGTCGCCGGCCCGGAGGCCTCGTGGGCCGACGGGATGCGCTGGCGCGCGTTCCGGGAGGCGACGCACGAGCACGGGCTCCGCTCGCGCCGCGTCGGCCCGTTCGCGCCGACGCTCGCCGGCGGGCTGTCGGCGGCCAAGACCCTCGTCAAGCACCCCGCGACGGCCACGATCACGTACAACGACCTCGTCGCGATCGGCGCGATGCGCGGCCTGACGCGCCTCGGCGTCGACGTGCCCCGGGACATGAGCGTGGTCGGGTTCGACAACATCTTCGGGTCGGACTTCTGCACCCCTCCGCTCACCACGGTCGCCGCCCCGCTGCGGCACTTCGGCGCGTTCGCCGTCCAGCGGCTCCTCGGCCAGCTGCGCTCGCCGTCCCCCGCGTCGTCGGCGCCGGCACTGCTGCCCGCCAAGCTCGTGGAGCGCGGGTCGACCGCGCCGGTCGGCAGCAGCGCGTCATCCTGACAGCCCACCGGCCCCTCCCGCCGCGCGGTGGCGCGCCGTAGGCTGCGCCCATGGCTGTGGACCTCGCGCTCGCCGAGCGGGTGCGCGCGCTCCTCGCGAGCGAGGCGCCCCGGGAGAGGTCGATGTTCGGCGGCCTCGCGTTCCTCGTGGCCGGTCACATGACGGTCGCCGTGGGCGACGACGGGCTCCTCGTGCGTGTCGACCCCGACGCGGAACGGCTCACCGGCGACCCGCGTGCCCGCGACGCCATGCCCGGCCGCCCGATGCGCGGCTGGCGGTCCTTCGACGTCGACGCCGACACCGAGGACCTGCCCGAGCTGGTCGCCCACGCCGTCGCACAGGTGCGCGCACTGCCTCCGAAGGACTGAGCGCGCGGCCGGCACCGGGGCGGAACCCGTCCGACGTCGGCCGTCGGTGAGGACCGGGGCAACTGGTGGCAACTCGTTGTCCCCGTCCTCGGAGCCACCCATAGTGGCGAGGGCCCGCGCTGTCGTGCGCAGGCTCGGACCACACGAGGCCCTCGACGGAGAGGCAGGCTCATGGAACCCCGCTCGACTTCCCATCCCGCACGCGACCGCGGACGCGGTGGCGGCACCCCGACCCGACGGAGACGGACGGTCGCCGCGGCGGCCGCGCTCGCGCTCCCCCTCACCGTGCTGCTCCCGGTCGCCACGACCGCGCAGGCCGACGTCACGCAGGACGACATCCGGCCGCAGGAGCCCGGCGTGACGCTGCGCGTCTTCGACGTGCAGGTGGTGCTCGACGACTACTGCACGCTCAAGCCGGGGCAGACCCCGAACGTCGACAAGATCATGCCGACGATCGACTGGACCACGGACGCGGACTTCGGCATCGCCAACCGCTTCGTCACCGAGGTCACGGGGTATCTGAACGTGCCGGAGGCCGGCACGTACGACTTCCGGATCACGAACGACGACGGCGCCCGTCTGCTGCTCGACGACGAGCTCGTGGTCGACCACCCCGGTCGGCACGGCGCGACGCCCAAGGAAGGGTCGGTCGACCTCGAACCGGGCTACCGCGCGCTGCACATCGACCACTTCGACGGCGACTTCGACCAGCGCCTCAAGCTCGAGTGGCGACCGCCGGGCGCCACGGACTTCGCCGTGGTGCCGAACTCCGTGCTCAGCACGGACGCCGACGTCACGCGCGTCACGGCGCCGGGCCGCAAGGAGTGCGAGGGTGTGACGGAGGCTCCCGGCGACGGGCTGCCCCTGACCGAGGTGCACCCGGACTACACCCTGACGGACCTGCGCCCCGAGGGCTTCCAGCCGCAGGTGACCGGCATGGACTGGCTGCCGGACGGCCGGCTCGCGATCTCGACGTGGGGCGGGGACCGCCTGACCGAGCTCGGCGAGGTGTACCTGATCGACCACGTCACCGGCGAGACCGGTGCGGAGGAGGTGACGTACACCAAGGTCGCCGAGAACCTCCAGGAGCCGATGGGCATCAAGTACGTCGACGGCTCGCTGTACGTGTCGGAGAAGCACGGTCTCACGAAGCTCGTCGACACCGACGGCGACGAGGTCACTGACGAGTACGACACGATCGCGACCTGGCCGTTCGGCGGCAACTACCACGAGTTCGCGTTCGGGCTGCTGTACGAGGACGGCTACTTCTACGTCACGACCGGCATCGCCATGATCCCGGGCGGCAACTCGCTGGACCCGCAGCTCGCGGAGAACCGCGGCTCGGTCATGAAGATCTCGAAGGACACGGGCGAGGTCGAGTACGTCGCGGGCGGCCTGCGCACGCCGAACGGCCTCGGGTGGGGCGCCGACGGCGGACTGTACGTCGCCGACAACCAGGGCGTGCGCATCCCGACGTCGAAGCTCGTGCGCGTCGAGGAAGGCGCGTTCTACAACCACTTCACGAACCCCGACGGCCCCTACGACGACCAGCCCGTCACCGAGCCGGTGCTGTGGCTGCCGCACAACGAGATCTCCAACTCGCCGAGCAACCCGGTCGTGCTGACCGAGGGCGTGTTCGCCGGGCAGATGGCGATCGGCGACGTGACCTACGGCGGCCTCCAGCGCGCGTACCTCGAGGACGTCGCCGGCCAGGAGCAGGGCGCCGTGTTCCGCATGACGCAGGGCCTCGAGTCCGGCGTGAGCCGCACGAGCGTCGGCCCGGACGGCTCCATCTACGTCGGCGGCATCGGCTGGTCCGGCAACTGGGGCCAGGCGGGCAAGCTGTCCTACGGCCTTCAGAAGCTCACGTACGACGAGAGCACCGCGTTCGACATGCTCGAGATGCGCGCCGTCGACGGCGGGTTCGAGATCGAGTACACCCAGCCGCTCTCCGAGGAGACCGCGCAGGACCTCGCGTCGAAGTACACGGCTGCCCAGTGGCGCTACGTCGCGACACCGCAGTACGGCGGCCCGAAGGTCGACGAGGAGGACCTCGACGTCACGGCGGCGACGCTGAGCGAGGACCGCACGACCGTCACGCTCGCGATCGACGGGCTGAAGCCCGGACGCGTGGTGAACGTCCACTCCCCGCGCCCGTTCGCGTCCGAGAGCGGCCAGGAGCTGTGGAGCACCGAGGCCTGGTACACGCTCACGCGCCTGCCGGACGGCTCGGTCGCGCCGCCGGTCTACGAGGCCGAGGCCGCCGACATCGGCGGCGGCGCCGGGTGGAACAGCAACCACGCCGGCTACACCGGCTCCGGGTTCGTCGACCGCAACTGGGAGCCCGGCGCGCGCACGACGTTCGCCGTCCGCGCCGAGGAGGCCGGCCTGCACGACCTCGCGATCCGCTACGCCAACGGGCAGAACGCCGACCCGAGCCCGCTGCCGAGGAACCTCAGCCTCTACGTCAACGGCGAGAAGCTGAAGCAGGTCTGGTTCGACAGCACGGTGAGCTGGTCGACGTGGGCCACCCAGGTGGAGACCGTCCCGCTGCGCGAGGGGGCGAACACGATCACGATCCAGCACGACGACGACGACATCGGTCACGTGAACCTGGACAACATGACCGTGACGCCGTCCGGGCGCGACGTCCTCTTCGACGGCGGCGACCTCGACGCGTGGGAGGCCGTCGCGGGCGGTCCCGCGACGTGGCCGGTCGAGGACGGGTCGATGGAGTCGTTCGGCGGGGACATCCGCACGAAGGAGAAGTACGACGACTTCCGGATGCACGTCGAGTGGTACCAGCCGGAGCTCGACCCGTCGCAGACGGGCCAGGCGCGCGGCAACAGCGGCGTCTACATCCAGGAGCGCTACGAGGTGCAGGTGCTCGAGTCGTTCGGCCTGGAGCCCGCGGACAACACGGCGGGCGCGATCTACCAGCGCAAGGCGCCCGACGTGAACGCCGCGACCCCGATGGGCACGTGGCAGACGTACGACATCGAGTTCCGGGCCGCGCGCTTCGACGCGTCCGGCACGAAGACCGAGGACGCACGGCTCACGCTGGTCTGGAACGGCCAGGTGGTCCACGACGACGTCGCGATCGAGGGCAAGACCGGCAACGGGAAGAACGAGGGCCCGACGGCCGGGCACATCCGGCTCCAGGACCACGGCGACCCCGGCCCGAACCCGCGGTTCCGCAACATCTGGATCGAGCGTCTGTCGGACGTCGAGGAGACCCCCGCCGAGGTCGCCGTCGACACGACCGCGCAGGTCCGGTGCCTCGCGGGCAAGCCCTACCTGGCCGTGCGCGTCGCCAACGACGACGCGGTCGACGTGGACGTCGACGTCGAGACCCCGTACGGGACGCGGTCGTTCGACGCGGTCGCGGCCGGCAGCAGCGCGTACCACGCGTTCGCGGTGCGCGACGCCGACCCGGTGGCCGACGCCGTGACCGTCACGGCCCGGCCGTCCGACACCGGGGACGTGCGCGAGACGGTGGCCGCACCGGAGCACGACGCGCCCACCTGCGGCTGACGCCGCGCGAGCCCGGGTCCGCCCCTCGACGCCCTCCGGCGCGAACGGCGGGCCCGGGCTCGTCCCCGGCGGCGACCACCCGCCGGGACCGCTGGCTGCGAACGGTTGCATACTGCACGTGAGCGCTATGAGCCGGTCGGATGAACTACTATGCAAACGTTCGCAACGACGCGCGAGGAGGACTCGTGACCACCATGGCTCACCGTGACCAGGCAGCGACCACCGGGACGTGGTCCCTGCACCCGGACCGCGCGCTGCCCGCCGACCGCGAGCTGCGCCCGCTCGCGCGCGAGATCTACGCCGCGACGCGCGGCCTGCCGATCGTGTCCATGCACGGTCACGTCGACGCCGGGCTCCTCGCCGACGACGCGCCGTTCGGGGACCCCGCGGAGCTGTTCGTCACGCCCGACCACTACCTCGTGCGCATGCTCGTCGCGCAGAGCACGTCGCCGCACGGCGCCCCCGGCGTCCGCGGGGTCCACAGCCTGGGGGTCGCTCCCCTGCCCGGCGCGCCGGCCGGGACCGCCCCGGCCGAGACCGACCCGCGCGAGATCTGGCGCCGGTTCTGCGCCGGGTGGCGCCTGTACCGCGGCACGCCGACCCGCAACTGGCTCGAGCACGCGCTCGTCGAGGTGTTCGACGCGCCCGTGCCGCCCTCGACCGAGACCGCGGACGCGCTGTACGACCACCTGGTCGACCGCCTCGCCCGCCCCGAGTTCCGCCCCCGGGCGCTGTTCGACCGGTTCGGCCTCGAGATCCTCGCGACGACCGACCCGGCGCAGGCGTCCCTCGCCGACCACGCACGGCTCGCCGCCGACGGCTGGGGTGCGCGCGTCGTCCCGACCTTCCGCCCCGACCCGCTCCTGCACGTCGACCGGGAGGACTGGGCCGACCAGGTCGCCGCGCTGGGGGTCGCGGCGGGCGTCGACGTCGTCGACTACCGCAGCTACCTCGACGCGCTGCGCCGGCGCCGCGCCGCGTTCGTCGCCGCGGGCGCCCGCGCGACCGACCACGGGCACCTGTCCGCGGACACGACGCCGCTCGACGACGCCGACGCCGCTCGCATCCTCGACGCCGCGCTGCGCGGCGAGGTCACCGCGGACGAGGCGCGCGCGTTTTCCGCGCACATGCTGTTCCAGATGGCCGCCATGTCGGCCGACGACGGCCTCGTCATGCAGCTCCACCCGGGCGTGCTGCGCGACCACTGCGACGGGATCCTGCGCGCCTACGGGCCCGACAAGGGCTACGACATCCCGGGGCGGACGGACTACGTCCGGTCGCTGCGCCCGGTGCTCGAGGCCTTCGGGCACCACCCGCGGTTCCGGATGATCGCGTTCACCGTCGACGAGACCTCGTTCTCCCGCGAGCTCGCGCCGCTCGCCGGCGTCTACCCGGCCCTGCGCCTGGGCGCCCCGTGGTGGTTCCTCGACACGCCCGACGGCATGCGGCGCTTCCGTGAGGCCGTGACGGACACCGCCGGCTTCTACAACACGAGCGGGTTCGTCGACGACACGCGCGCGTTCTGCTCGATCCCGGCGCGCCACGACTTGGCTCGGCGGATCGACGCCGGGCACCTCGCCCGTCTCGTCGCCGAGCACCGGCTCGACCTCGACGAGGCGGCGGAGACGGCCGTCGACCTCGCCTACCACCTGCCGAGAGCGTCCTACCCGCCGCTCGGGTGAGCCCCGGCCGCCGGGCCCGCGGCGGTCCGCGTGGCCCGGCCGTCGTCCGCGGCCCGACGGCGGTGCCGCACCTCCGCGAGGACGGTCGCCAGGCGCTGCGGGAAGTCGGGCGGCGTGCCCGGCGGCAGGTCGTGCACGGGGAACCAGGCGACGTCCTCGCTCTCGTCGCTCACCGCGGTCGGTGCCGACGGGTCGGCGAACGCCACGAAGCCGACGTCGCGGTGGGCGCGGCACCGGCCGAACGCCGCGGCGAGCTCGTGCCGGTGGACGTCGACGGGAAGGGCCCACGCCTCCGGCTCGAACGGCCGCAGGTCGGCGATGCCGCTCTCCTCGCGCGCCTCGCGCAGCGCCGCACCGGGCAGCGTGGTGTCGCCCGGCTCGAGGTGCCCGCCCACCTGCACCCAGAAACGGCCCTTGCGGTGGTAGCACAGCAGCACCCGGTCGAGCTCCGGCGACAGCACGAAGCAGCTCCCCGTGAGGTGCTCGGGGCCTGCGTCGCGCGCCACCGCGCCGGCACGGGCAGGAGCCGCCCCGTCGTCGGCCTCGGCGTCGGCGTCGGCGTCGGTGCTGTCGATGTCGGGACCGTCCCGCAGGAACGCGGCGTAGTCCACGGCGAGCGCGGCCTGCGCCGGGTCGGCCGGGCGCCAGCGCGCGAGGCGGTCGAGAGCGTCGGCGGCGAGGAGCGCGTAGGTCACCGCGGCAGCCTACGTCGGGCCGGCACGCGTGCCGCCGGCTCGCTGCGACAATGGTGTCCCGTGAGCGACCCCTCCCCCACGCCCGACGAGCAGGCGCTGTTCGACCTCCCGCCCGGATCGCGCGAGGTGCCGACGCGCGTGGTGCTCCTCACCGGGGCGTCGGGTTCGGGCAAGACGTCGCTCACGCGCCGCCTCGGCCTGCCGGTCGTCGAGCTCGACGACTTCTACCTCGACCACGACCACCCGGGCCTGCCGCAACGCTTCGGCATCGTGGACTGGGACGACCCGCGCAGCTGGGACGCGGCCGGCGCCGTCGCCGCGCTCGTCGAGCTCGCCCGTACCGGGCACACCGACGTCCCGGTGTACGACATCCCGACGTCGCGCCGCACCGGGACCACCCACGTGGACGTGACGGGCTCCCGCGTCGTGCTCGCCGAGGGCATCTTCGCCGCCGAGATCGTCGCGGCTTGCCGCGAGCACGACGTGCTCGCCGACGCGATCTGCCTGCGCCGTCCGCGCATCGTCACGTTCTGGTTCCGCCTGCTGCGCGACCTCGCCGAGATGCGCAAGCCGCCGCTCACCCTCGTGCGCCGCGGCTGGGCGCTGCTGCGCGAAGAGCCGCGCCTCGTGCGCCACTGGGTCTCGCTCGGCTGCCGTGCGCTGTCGCCCGAGCGGGCGGAGAAGGAGATCCGCGCACTGCTGCGCTGACGGACCTCGCCGGACCACCGCGCGCCGAGAAGTGCGTATCGGCCCCTGGATCCTGCCGATCACGGGCTGATACTCACTTCTCGGCCGGACGCGTCGCGACCACGCCGGTCGCGCCGATCTCGTCGTCGCGCACCACGCGGACGGCGAGCCCCGCGGCGTGCAGCACGTCGACGACCGCCGCGCACTGGCCCTCGCTCACCTCGGTGAGCAGGTGCCCGCCGGGGGCGAGCCAGGTCCGCGCGTCCGCCGCGACACGACGCAGGACGTCGAGACCGTCGGACCCGCCGTCGAGCGCGACGCGCGCCTCGTGGTCGCGCGCCTCGGGCGGCAGGGAGGCGATGGCGCCGGTCGGCACGTACGGGACGTTGGCGAGCAGCACGTCGACGCGCCCGCGCAACGCAGGCGGCAGCGCGTCGAACAGGTCACCGTGGTGCGCGACGGCGGCGACGTTGTGCGCCGCGCAGGCGACCGCCGCCGGGTCGACGTCCGCCGCGTGCAGCTCGACGTGCGCGGCTCCGCCCACCGGACCCTCGGGCTGCTGCTCCCTCGTGAGGACCAGCCCCAGCGCGCCCGAGCCGCAGCACAGGTCCACGACGACGAGCGGCCCGTCGCCTCCCGTTCCCGCGCCCGGCCCACGGGGCCCGACGAGCCGCGTCGCCTCCTCGACGAGCAGCCCGGTGCGCTGCCGTGGCACGAAGACGCCCGGGTCGACCCGGACCCGCACGCCGCGCAGCTCGGCCCAGCCGAGCACGTGCTCGAGCGGCTGGCCGTCGACCCGCCGCCGGACGAGGGCGTCCAGCCGCGCCACGTCCCCCGCCGCCTCCGCCTCGAGGAGCGCGGCCTCCTCCTCGGCGAACACGCAGCCGGCCGCTCGCAGGCGGTCGACGAGGTCGGGCGAGGGAGGCGTCGGCACAGCCTCACCGTAGCGGCGCCGGTCTCCCGGCACGACGACGGCCCCGGCCCTTCCGCAGGAGGACCGGGGCCGTCGTGGTGTCAGGCCGCCGTCAGGAGCGGTTCACCGACGCCTCACTCAGCGCCGGCCTGCAGCTCGCCGGTCGGGGGCAGGTCGCGCACCGACACACCGCTCGGCGCGTCGAGCGCGGCGGCCGCGCCGACGCTCACCGGGCCGCGGTCGTGGTCGCCCTTGGGGACCCCGCGGAAGGTGAACTCGCCGAGCAGGCCCTCGCCCTCGGCGTCGACCAGGACGATCTCGCCGGCCTTGAGCTCGCCGAACAGGATCTTCTCGGACAGGGCGTCCTCGATGTCGCGCTGGATCGCGCGGCGCAGCGGACGGGCGCCGAGAACCGGGTCGTAGCCCTTCTCCGACAGCAGGACCTTCGCCGCCGGGGTGAGCTCGATGCCCATGTCCTTGTCGCGCAGACGGATGTCGAGACGCGCGATCATCAGGTCGACGATCTGGATGATCTCGTCCTGCGAGAGCTGCGGGAAGACCACCACGTCGTCGACACGGTTGAGGAACTCGGGGCGGAAGTGCTGCTTGAGCTCCTCGTTGACCTTCGCCTTCATACGCTCGTACGACGTCACCAGGTCGCCGCCGGCGTTGAAGCCGGTCTGGACGCCCTTGGCGATGTCCCGCGTGCCGAGGTTGGTCGTCATGATGATGACGGTGTTCTTGAAGTCCACGACCCGGCCCTGCGAGTCGGTCAGACGACCGTCCTCGAGGATCTGCAGGAGCGAGTTGAAGATGTCCGCGTGGGCCTTCTCGACCTCGTCGAACAGCACGACCGAGAACGGCTTGCGCCGCACCTTCTCCGTGAGCTGACCGCCCTCGTCGTACCCGACGTAGCCGGGGGGCGAGCCGAACAGCCGCGAGACCGTGTGCTTCTCCGAGAACTCCGACATGTCGAGCTGGATGAGCGCGTCCTCGTCCCCGAAGAGGAACTCGGCGAGCGCCTTGGCCAGCTCGGTCTTCCCGACGCCGGTCGGGCCGGCGAAGATGAACGACCCACCGGGGCGCTTCGGGTCCTTGAGGCCCGCACGCGTACGGCGGATGGCCTGCGACAGCGCCTTGATCGCGGCCTCCTGGCCGACGACACGCTTGTGCAGCTCGTCCTCCATGTGGAGCAGACGGCTGGACTCCTCCTCGGTGAGCTTGAACACCGGGATGCCCGTCGCCATGGCGAGGACCTCGGCGATCAGCTCCTCGTCGACCTCCGCGACCGTGTCCAGGTCGCCGGACTTCCAGGCCTTCTCCTTGTCGGCCCGCTTGGCACCGAGCTGCTTCTCGGTGTCGCGCAGGCGCGCGGCCTTCTCGAAGTCCTGCGCGTCGATCGCGGACTCCTTCTCGCGCCGCGCCTCGGCGATCTCCTCGTCGAGCTCCTTGAGCTCCGGCGGGGCCGTCATGCGGCGGATGCGCAGGCGCGCGCCCGCCTCGTCGATGAGGTCGATCGCCTTGTCCGGCAGGAAGCGGTCGTTGATGTAGCGGTCGGCGAGCGTGGCCGCGGAGACCAGCGCGGAGTCCGTGATGGACACGCGGTGGTGCGCCTCGTAGCGGTCGCGCAGGCCCTTGAGGATCTCGATCGCGTGGTTGAGCGACGGCTCGGCGACCTGGATCGGCTGGAAGCGGCGCTCCAGGGCCGGGTCCTTCTCGACGTGCTTGCGGTACTCGTCGAGGGTCGTCGCGCCGATCGTCTGCAGCTCGCCGCGCGCGAGCATCGGCTTGAGGATGCTCGCCGCGTCGATCGCGCCCTCGGCGGCACCGGCACCGACGAGCGTGTGGATCTCGTCGATGAACAGGATGATGTCGCCGCGCGTGCGGATCTCCTTGAGCACCTTCTTCAGGCGCTCCTCGAAGTCGCCGCGGTAGCGCGAGCCCGCGACGAGGGCGCCCAGGTCCAGCGTGTAGAGCTGCTTGTCCTTGAGCGTCTCGGGCACGTCGCCGCGCACGATGTCCTGCGCGAGGCCCTCCACGACGGCCGTCTTGCCGACGCCGGGCTCGCCGATGAGGACGGGGTTGTTCTTCGTGCGGCGCGAGAGCACCTGCATGACGCGCTCGATCTCGAGGCTGCGCCCGATCACCGGGTCGAGCTTGCCCTCGCGGGCCGCCTGCGTGAGGTTGCGCCCGAACTGGTCGAGGACCGCCGAACCGGACGGCTGACCCTCGGTGGGGCCGCCGGCCGACACGGGCTCCTTGCCCTGGTAGCCCGAGAGCAGCTGGATGACCTGCTGGCGGACCTTGTTGAGGTCGGCGCCCATCTTCGTCAGGACCTGGGCGGCCACGCCCTCGCCCTCACGGATGAGGCCGAGCAGGATGTGCTCGGTGCCGATGTAGTTGTGGCCGAGCTGCAGCGCCTCGCGCAGCGACAGCTCCAGCACCTTCTTGGCGCGCGGCGTGAACGGGATGTGCCCGCTGGGGGCCTGCTGGCCCTCGCCGATGATCTCCGTCACCTGGGTGCGGACGCCGTCCAGGGAGATCCCGAGGGACTCCAGGGCCTTGGCCGCCACACCCTCGCCCTCGTGGATGAGGCCGAGCAGGATGTGCTCGGTGCCGATGTAGTTGTGGTTGAGCATCCGCGCCTCTTCCTGGGCGAGGACGACGACCCGACGGGCTCGGTCTGTGAATCTCTCGAACATGTGCTGCTCCTCACGAGCGGCGTACACCTGCCCGTCGGACGACGGGTACAGCCTGACCGCATTGACTCTATGTGCTCCCAACGAGGCGCACCGCCCCCATATGCCGTTGTTCGCCAGGGGCGTGAAAGAGGGTGCGAACCGTGACCTGCGGCCCGGTCGCCCGGGCGGCGGACCTCGACACACCGGCCGCAGCGTTGACCGCGGACCGCGGCGGCGGCAGGCTCAGGAGTGCCGCACCCCACGGTCCGGCAGGAGGGTGGACGATCGCGATGACCCGACCGGAGCAGCACCCCGAGGACCCGGCCCCGCGGCCCGACGAGACACGCGCCGGCCGCCACCGCGCACCGGGCACGCCCGCGTCGTGGGAGCAGGTGGTCGACCGCTTCCGGGGAGACGTCGCCGAGGTCGCGGACCCGCTCACGTGGGGCCTCGACCTGGACGAGGAGACCCTCACCGGCGTGGGCGACGGCGCCCACGACGCGACGGACGAGCGGTTCCTGCGCTCGTACGTGTCGTTCGCGGGCGAGACGCTCGACGTCGAGACGCTGCGCGTCGTGCCCTCCGACGAGCTCGCCGAGGAGATCGTGCGCACCGCGCTCGGCGGGGCGCTCGCCGCGCCGCTGCACGGGGAGAGCGACGACGAGTTCCTCGACTCCTACCAGGAGTACCGCGCCGCCATGCGCGCCATCGTCGAGGAGGTCGACGCGGCACCGCTCGTCCGCACGACGTTCGACGTCGACGGCGTCGGCCGCCCCTGCGTGCGGGCCGACGTGCGCGACCGCGCCGCCGTGCTCGTCGTCGTCGGCGAGCGTGCGGTCGTCGCGGCCGGGCCGGTCGGCCTGCTGGAGCAGGTCGAGGTCGTGTCGGCGCCGCTGCGCGCCATCCTGCTCGACGACGAGCGACCGGAGCACTGAGCGAACCGGAGGTACGAGATGGGTGACGTGGTCGTCGGCGTGGACGGCTCGCAGTGGTCCCAGGAGGCCCTCGACTGGGCGCTGCACGAGGCGGCGGCGCGCCGCTCGCGGCTCACCGCCGTGCTCGCCTGGGACCCGTCCCGGCACGAGGGGCGCGAGGACACCGGTGACGACGACGCCCGGGCGGAGCGTCGACGGACGGCCGTCGCCGGATGGGTCGACGCGGCCCGCGCACGGACCGGGCGGGGTCCGGACGAGGTGGAGACGGTCGTCGAGGAGGTGCGCGGCCGGCCCTCGGCGTCCCTGCTGGCCCTCGCGGAGCGCGACGACGCCCGTGCCGACGTCCTCGTCGTCGGCCGTTGCGGCCGGGGCCGCCTGAGCCGTGCGGTGCTGGGCTCGGTCTCGTCCGCGGTGGTCCAGCACGCCACCGTGCCCGTCACGGTCGTGCGCGGCACGCGTCCCGAGCCGTCGGGCCCGGTCGTCGTGGGCGTCGATGGCTCCGCCACGTCGGTGCACGCGCTGCGCCACGCCGCGGACGTCGCGCACCGCACCGGTGCGGTGCTCGAGGCGCTGTTCTGCTGGCAGATCGTCTCGCTCGCCCCGCTGCCCGACTCGTGGGGATGGGCACCGCCCCTCGACGACTACGCGGCGTTCGCCGCGACGAAGCTCGACGCCGCGATCGAGGCGGCCGGTGTCGACCTGCCCGCCGAGCGCCTCGTGCGCACCGTGCGGCACGTGCACGCCGCCAAGGGCGTCATCGAGGCGTCCTCGCACGCGAGCCGCCTCGTGCTGGGTCACCGCGGCGTCGGCGGGTTCGACCGGCTGCTGCTCGGCTCGGTCAGCCGGCACGCCGTGGAGTACGCGCACTGCCCGGTCACCGTGGTCCGCCCGCCGGAGGTGCGGCACGCACCTGCGCACGACGACGACGCACGGCAGGATGGGACTCCCCGACAGGTCGGAGACCGCCCATGACGAACGTCGACCTCCTCACCGACGCGCACCTCACCGACGCCCGCGCCGCCGCCAACGGCCGCAGCGCGGAGGTCGTGGTGCACGACGGGCCGCTGCGCCAGTCCGTGATCGCCCTCGTGGCGGGCGTCGGGCTCGGCGAGCACAACTCGCCGCCCGCGGCGTCGATCCAGGTGCTGCGCGGGCGCGTGCGCGTGACGGCGCTCGACGAGGGCGACACGGAGCTCGGCACGGGCGAGCTCCGCGTCCTCACGCACGAACGGCACGCCGTCACGGCGCTCGAGGACAGCGCGTTCCTCCTCACGACGGTGACGAGCGTCGAGAACCCCTAGTCACGTCGAGGACCGCGTGTCGCCGGCCCGGGCCCGGCACGCCTCCCGGCGTCACGGTTCCCCGGTCAGCGCCGCACGGCCCACGTCGCGAGAGCGAGAGCCACGACGTCCTCGGCGACCGCGCCGGGCCAGTCCGGCCGACGCCCGACGGCGAGGCCGCGCCACGCCGCCCCGCCGTACGCCCCCGCGGCGGCCCCGGCGGCGCCCGCGAGCGCGGCGGCGACCGCCGGTCCCGGGCCCGTCACGCGCCGTCGGGCCAGCGCCACCCCTCCGACGGCGCCTGCCGTCACGCGCAGGGCGCCTCCCGGTCCGGCGAGGCGGCTCGGAGCCTCCGGGCGCTTGTCGCCGGCGATCTCGCCCGCGACCGCGAGCACCGCGGCCGCGCGCGCGGCACCGCTGCGGGACGGCGTGGCGGTCGGCCCGGGGCGCGGCGCGAGCGCCGGTGCGGCGACGGCGAGCGTGCTGCGGCACCCGGCGGCGACGCCGAGCGCGAGCGCCCGCGGGACGATCGACCACCGGCTGCTCCGGCTGCTGGCGTCGGTGCGCGGCATGGCGTCTCCTCGGGTCGTGGGCCGGTGCCCGCTCGACGCTAGCCGAGGCGTCACGCGCCCGCTCCCGGGAGCGGACCGAGGCTGCGGGCTGGGACACTGGCCGGGTGCCCGACCCGACGCCCCGCTCCGCACCGGACCCGGCACCGCCCGGTCCCACCGGCCCCGTCGTCGGCGTCCTGCTCACGCCGGGAGCCGGTGCGAGCCGTGACCACCGCTCGCTCGTCGCGATCGACGAGGCCCTGGCGGCGCTGCCCGTGCCCGTCCCGGTGCGCCGGGTCGACTTCCCGTACCGCGTCGCCGGACGACGGATGCCGGACCGCGCGCCCGTCGCCGTCGCGCACGTGCGGGAGCAGGCGCAGGCGTTCGCCGCCGAGCTGGGCACGACGACGGACCGGCTCGTCCTCGGCGGGCGGTCCTACGGCGGGCGCATGTGCTCGATGGCCGTCGCCGACGGGCTGCCCGCGGCCGGGCTCGCGCTGATCAGCTATCCGCTGCACCCGCCGGGCAGGCCCGACCGGCTGCGCACCGAGCACCTGCCCGACGTCCACGTCCCGACGCTCGTGGTCCAGGGCCGCACGGACCCGTTCGCGACGCCGGACGAGCTCACCGAGCACCTCGCAGCGATCCCGGGACCGGTGACGCGCGTCGAGCTGCCGGGGGCGCACGACCTCAAGGGCCAGGACGGGGCCGTGTGCGAGGCGCTGGTCGCGTGGCTCGGAGGGCTCGGCGCCCGCTGAGGCCGGCCGCTCCGGCGGTCCGCGAGCGCGGCGCGGTCGGCAAGACCTCGAAGTCAGCAGACCTCGAAGAGGTACGCGTACGGCTCGCCGGTCTCCTCGATCGGGTCGTACCCGCTCACGTCGGTGTCGGGCGTGACGAGGTCGAGGTCGCGCAGGACCGTCAGCGGCGCACGGTCGTCGCGCGCGCACACGTCGACGAACGTCAGGTCCGCGGCCGCGAGCGGGCCCGGGTACTCGACGTGGAGCACGTGGTCGCCGTACACGTCGGTGTAGGCGCCGCACTCGCCGAAGACGGCGCACTCCTCCGTCACCGCGAAGTCGAAGCCGAGATCGTCGTGGGCGAGCTCCGTGATCTCGGCGGCGTTCTTCTGCGCCACGGCGAGGCCGGCGTCGTGCGCCAGGTCGACGTAGGCCATCGCGAGCGCGTGCGCCCCGGCCTCGTCGATCGCGTCGAACCGGGTCCAGGTGTCCAGGTTGTCGAGCTCGACGGCGTCGAAGCCGTCCTCGGCGCACCCGGTCACGACGGGGCCGAGGATCGCGAGGATCCCGTCGCGCTGCGCGGCCGTCGACGGGTCGAGGACGTACTCGTCGGGCCAGTCGGGGTCGACCACCAACGACCCGTCCGACGCGTGGAGCAGCAAGTCCTCGCGCTCACGCCACAGGTCGGCGTCGCCGGGCTGGGTCTGGAAGCCGTTCACGTAGCAGACGGAGTACGCGCCCGGCAGCGGGTCGGCCGTCGCGTCGCGCACCACGACGTCGGGACGGACCGGGCCGGAGCCGGTCGGCACCTCGCCGTACGCCCCGCCCAGCTGGTAGTCGAGCACGCCGCTCGTCGGGGGCAGCGCGTACCTCGGCCCCGCTGACGAGCCGGCGACCGCGCCGTCGGTGGTCGAGTCTCCCGCCGGGTCGTCCGCCGTGCAGGCCGCGACCGCCAGCACGGCGGCGAGCGCGAGTGCGGTCGTCGGTCGTCGCACGTGCGAGCCCTCCCGTCGTGACGTGGCGCGTCGCAACTCTCTCACCTGCGGCGCGCCTCCGAGGCCGACGCCGTGGACGCCCCGCGGAGCACGGCCGGCACATCCCGCACAAACCCGTGCGAGCCGCCCGTACCGCCGGGCGTCCGCTGCTGCGTACGATGTGGCCGCGACCTGGCCGAACACCCGGAGGACCCATGCGCGCAGGAGACCGCACCGCCGCGACCGTGCCGCTGGCGGCCGTCGTGCTCGGCGGGCTCGCGGTGCTGGCGTCACCCGCCGTCCCGGCGGTCGCCGCCGACGGGGACGGGGGCGGGGAGCTCACCGTCACGGCGGAGGGGGTCACGTTCGATCCCGCGCGCATCCGGGGCACCGGCGGGTGGCTGAGCTACGCCGTCTCGGCGCCCGACGGCTCGCACGTCTGGTTCCTCGGCGACGGCTACTCGGAGCGCGACGCGACCGACGGTCACCTGCGGCTCGACATCCCTCGACGCGGTGCGTACCGGGACGGGTGGTGCGTCACCTGGGTGCACGTCACGGGCCTCGACGACCAGTTCGCGGGCTGGGCGGGTGACGCGCCGGCCTGCACCACGACGCCGTCGCCCAGCCCCGACCCGCCGGCGCCCGCGCCGAGCGAGACGCCGGCCGTGGTCGCGCCGCCGCCGCCCGCCCCCGCGCCGCCCACCCCGGCGAGCGCCGCCCCGGCGACCGAGCAGGCCGACGTCGCGCCCGAGCCCACGCCAGCACCCACGCCGACCGAGACGCCGACGCCCACCCCGACCCCGACCCCGACCCCGGAGCCGACCGCCGCCCCCGCACCGACCGCCGGGACGACGGCGCGTCCCGAGCCCGCGCGCACACCGCTCGTCACCGCCGGCGAGCGCGACGCGCCCCCGCCGCCCGGTGCGCAGTTCCCCCTGCTCGCGGTCGCGGGCGTCGGCGGTCTCGTCGCCGCGGCCGCGGGCGGCATGATCCTGCTGCTGCGCCGGGTCGTCTGACCGCTCCCCCGACCGCGCTCCCCCGACCGCGTCCCCCGCGTGCCGCGTCTCCGCGCGTCCCTCTCGCGCGCTGCCGCACCACCGTGGCAGGGTGCGGGCATGACGTGGACAGCGCGCTTCGTGGGCGGAGCCCTCGACGGACAGGTGACGACGCTCGACGACGACGCGCTGGACTGGTCCGGCCACTACGTGCACGGACCGGACGAGGGTGCGAGCACGACGCACATCCTCACGCAGTCGGACCGGCCCCAGCACGCCGAGCGGTACGAGCGGCGCCCGGCATCCGAGGGCACGGACTACCTCATGGTCCTCGTGCCCTGACGCCCGGCAGCGAGGCCGCGGCCGGCGACCGTGGACGACGACCGTGGACGACGACGAAGGCCCGGAACCTGAGGTTCCGGGCCTTCCGTGGAGCCGCCTGTCGGAATCGAACCGACGACCTATTCATTACGAGTGAATCGCTCTACCGACTGAGCTAAGGCGGCGTGCTGCGAACCGGCCCGTTCCACGAACCGCTGGCAACGAGCGCCTACTGTACCCGGCGACCGGCCCAGACTCCAAAGCGGCAGGATCTCGCCGCTCGTCGGTCCTCGGGAGCCCGCCGAGCGGCTCAACAGACGAGCCCGTCCTCGGGGACGGTGCCCTCGACGAGGTAGGCGTCCACGGCGTCGCCGACGCACGCGTTGGACCGTCCGTACGCGGTGTGCCCCTCGCCCTCGTACGTGACCAGGACACCGGAGTCGAGGGTCTTCGCGAGCCCTTCCGCCCAGACGTACGGCGTCGCCGGGTCGTTCGTCGTGCCGATGACGACGATGGGCGCCGCACCGGACGCGGCGACGTCGAACTCCTGCTCGACGGCGGGGTACGGCCAGTCCACGCACGTGAGACCGCCGTACGCGAAGAACGAGCCCATGGTCGGCGCCTCGGCCTCGAGCCGCTCGCGCTGGGCCTCCATCGCCGCGGGGTCGCTGTCCTGGCGGTCGTCGAGGCAGTTGACCGCGCGGAACGCCTCCGTGGAGTTCGTGGCGAACGAGCCGTCCGGGTTGCGGTCGTTGTAGACGTCGGCGAGGTACAGCAGCATCGTGCCGGTCCCCTCGGTGAACGCCTCGGTGAGCGCCTGCGTGAGCGCGGGCCAGCTGAGGTCGTTGTAGAGCGTCACCGCGATGCCGTAGAACGCCAGGGTCTGCGTGACGCGCCGGGCGGACGTGGTCGGCAGCGGGTTCTGCTTGGCCTGGTCGAGGAGCGTGCGCACCTGCTCCATGCCCGCGTCGACGTCGCCGCGCAGCGGGCAGGACGGGCCGGCCTGGCAGTCCTCGACGTACGCGCGCAGGGCGTTCTCGAACCCGACGGCCTGCTGCTCGGACACCTCGTCCGCCGTGAGAGCGGTGTCGATCGCGCCGTCGAGGACGAGCCGCCCGACCTTGTCCGGGAACAGCCCGGCGTACGTCGCGCCGAGCTGGGTGCCGTAGGAGTACCCGAGGTACGCGAGCTTCTCGTCGCCGAGGACGGCGCGCAGCATGTCCATGTCGCGGGCCGCGCTCTGGGTGTCGACCTGGCCCAGGAGCGGTCCCGTGTTCTCCTCGCACGCCTGCGCCCACGCGGCGAGCTCGGCGACCATGGCCTCGCGGCCGGCAGCGTCGTCGGCGAAGTCCTTGGACAGCGACTCGTCCTTGCGCGCGTCGTCGAAGCACGTCACCGCGCTCGAGCCGCCGACGCCGCGCGGGTCGAACCCCACGAGGTCGTACGCCTCCTTGACCGGCTCGCCGAACATCGACGCCGCGTCGCCCACGAAGTCCACCCCGGACGCGCCCGGGCCGCCCGGGTTCGTCAGCAGCGACCCGATGCGCTCCCCGCTCGCCGGCAGCCGCTTGAGCGCGAGCTCGATCTCCCCGGCCCCCGGGTCGTCCCACGACAGCGGGGCGCGCGCCGTCGTGCACTCCCAGCCGGATCCGCAGTCCTCCCACGCCAGGGTCTGGCCGTAGAACTCCTCGAACCCCTCGGGGCCGGTCTCACCGGTCCCCTGCGCGGTGCCGGACGTCGCGGCCTCGTCCGCCGGGGTCTGCGTCTTGGGAGCGACGGAGCACCCCGCGGCGACGAGAGCGAGCGCGAGCGAGGTGGCGCAGAGCCGGGCGCGGAGATTCACCTGCACACGGTATCGGCTCGCCCAGCGCACGAAGCGGCCGATCGACCGCCGCGCCGGTCCTTTCACGCGCTCTTCACCGCGCGGGCGAGCGGGCGCCTACTCGAGCCCCACCCAGGCGACCGGTCCGGTCCGGCCCTCCACGGCGGGCGGCACGACGACGGTTCCCTGGTCGCCGAGGACGACGCGGACCTCGGTCGACGCGTCCACCTCGTCCGGCACCTCGACGACCGACGTCGCGGGCACGAAGTCCATCGTGCACGCGACGTCCGGCGGGATGTCCACGAACGTCACGACGACCTCGCCGTCGCGGACGGACGCGTCCGGCTCGGCGACGGTCGGGCACCCGCTGGAGCCGTACGTGACGACGTACAGCAGCCCGGGCTCCGCGCTCCACGCGGCGCCCGTGCCGCCGTCCACGGGGCCGTCGACGCCGGGCGGGAGGCCTCGTCCGCGCGCGCCCGCCTCGAGCGGCATGCCGGCGGCGTCGGGCGCGAGCCGCGGCACCCCGTTCTCGTCCTGGTCCGCGCCGTCGTCGCCGCCCTCACCGGGCGTCTCCCAGGTGGGGCCGTCGGACGGCTCCTGCGACGCGTCGGGGTTCGACGTCCTCACGTCGTCCGTGGTGCCGCCACCCTCGGTGGGGGACGCGCACGCGGCCAGGACGAGGACGGCGAGCACCCCGCCGACCGCGAGCGCCGGGGCCGGTCGAGGACTGCGTCGGGCGGGAACCATGGGAGCCTCCTCGGTCGTGCGGTCCCACCATCCTGGCGCACCGTCCACCGCCCGTCGACAGGCCCGCGGCCGGCGGACCCGCACGGTCGACGACCACGTGCAGGTGCGGGCGACCGCGCCGCGTCCCACGATCGAGGCATGACGCGATTCGGGTACACCCTCATGACCGAGCAGTCCGGCCCCAAGGAGCTCGTCCGCTACGCCGTCGAGGCCGAGCGCACCGGCTTCGACTTCGAGGTGTCGAGCGACCACTACTTCCCCTGGCTCGACACCCAGGGCCACTCCTCCTACGCGTGGTCGATGCTCGGCGCCGTCGCGCACGCGACCGAGCGCGTGGACCTCATGACGTACGTGACCTGCCCGACCGTGCGCTACCACCCCGCGGTCGTCGCCCAGAAGGCGGCGACGCTCGGCCTGCTGTCCGACGGGCGGTTCACGCTCGGCCTGGGCGCGGGCGAGAACCTCAACGAGCACGTGGTCGGCAAGCGCTGGCCCGCCGTCGACGAGCGGCACGCGATGCTGACCGAGGCGGTGGACATCATCACCGAGCTGTTCACCGGCGACTTCCTCACGTACGAGGGCCACCACTTCCGCGTGGACTCCGCCCGCGTGTGGGACGTGCCGGACGAGCCGGTGCAGATCGGCGTCGCGGTCTCCGGCGAGCAGTCCGTCGGGCAGTTCGCCACCCTGGCCGACCACCTCATCACCACCGAGCCGAAGGCCGGGCTCCTCGAGCAGTGGGACGCCCTGCGGGCCGAGGCGTCGCTCGAGCCGTCGCGCAAGATCGCGCAGATCCCGATCTCGTGGGACCCCGACGCGGACGCCGCGGTCCGGCGCGCGCACGAGCAGTTCCGCTGGTTCGGTCTCGGCTGGCCGGTCAACGCGAACCTGCCGACCACCGAGTCGTTCACGCACGCGAGCTCGTTCGTGCGCCCCGACGACGTCGCGCAGTCCATCCCCTGCGGGCCGGACCTCGACGCCGTCGTGGAGTCGGTCTCGACCTACTGGGAGGCCGGCTTCACCGACATCGCCATCGTGCAGATCGGCGACGAGAAGCAGCAGCAGTTCCTCGACGAGGCCGCGGGCCCGCTCCTGGAGAAGCTGCGCGCGGCCGCGCCCTCGTCCTGACCGCGCGCCGGGATGCCGTACGCGGCCGACCGGGCGCTCAGCCCTGCGGGCGCAGCGCGATGGCCATCGCCTCGACCGCGAGGAGCGGTGACACGTTGCCCTCGAGGCGCTCGCGCGCGACGCCGATCGCGTCCATGCGGCGCACGGTCTGCTCGGGCGTCGAGTCCTCGGCGAGCGTGCGCACCGCCTCGGCGGACCCGGTGTTGACGAGCTCGACCTCCGCGCCGAGCTGCACGACGAGCACGTCGCGGTACAGCGAGAGCAGGTCGACCATCGCCCGGTCGAGCACGTCGCGCTGGTGGCGGGTCGCGCGTCGCTTCTGGTCGGCCTCGAGGTCGCGCAGCTGAGAGCGGAGCCGGGGCGGCAGCGTGTCCCCGTCGGCCACGCCGAGCGCGCGCAGCAGCTCCGCCTTCTCGCCGGCGTCGCGCTCCTCGGTGGCCGCCCTCGCCTCCGCCTGGGCGAGGTCGACGAGCTCGCCCGCGGCGAGCACGGCGTCGCCCACGCCGCGGATGCGGCGCGCGAGGCCGAGGACCGACGAGCGCCGCTCGCGCGCCCCGGCGTCGCGCGCGAGCCGGCGCGCGAGGCCGATGTGGCTCTGCGCGGCCCGGGCGCACGCCTCCGCGACGGCCGGCTCGACGCCGTCGCGCTCGACCAGGAGCCGCGCGACGGCCTCGACCGGCGGGACGCGCAGCACGACGCCGCGGCACCGGGACCGGATGGTCACGAGCACGTCCTGCGGGCTCGGCGCGCACAGGATCCAGACCGTGTGGGGCGCCGGCTCCTCGATCGCCTTGAGGAGCACGTTCGTCGTGCGCTCGACCATGCGGTCGGCGTCCTCGACGACGATGACGCGGCGCCTGCCCTGCGACGGGCTGCGGCTCGCGACCGTGAGGAGCTCGCGCACCTCGTCGATCTTGATGGTCACGAGCTCCGTCGCCACGAGCGTGACGTCGGGGTGCGTCCCGGCCAGGACGGTGCGGCACGCCTGGCACTGCCCGCACCCGCCGCGCTCGCACTGCAGCGCCGCGGCGAACGCGCGCGCCGCGTTCGACCGGCCGGAGCCGGGCGGACCGGTGAGGAGCCACGCGTGCGTCATCGCCGCCGGGTCGGTCGCGGCCGCGCTCAGCGTCGCGACGGCCTGCTCCTGACCGACGACGTCGTCCCAGACGCTCATGCCCCGCCCGCCGAGCGGTGCCGGTGCCCCGCCCCGGGGCCCGGGCCGCCCGGCACGTACCCGATCGCGCTGTCCGAGTCGTCGAACCCGTCCTCCGGCTCCGCCTCGACCGTGTCCTCCGCCTCCTCGACCACCGGCGTCAGCTCGAGCCGGGCGGCCACGTCGACGCGGATCTGCGCCTGCAGGTCGTCCACCGGCGCCGCCGCGTCGAGCACGAGCCACCGCTCCGGCTCCGCCGCCGCGCGCGCCAGGAAGGCCTCCCGGGTGCGGCGGTGGAACTCGAGCCCGGCCCGCTCGAGCCGGTCGTGCTCGCGGCGCATGCGGTGCGCGGCCTCCGCCGGGTCGAGGTCGAGCAGCACCGTCACGTCCGGCATGAGGTCCTGGACCGCCCACCGCGAGATGAGCTCGACCTCGTCCGCGCCGAGCTCGCGGCCACCCGCCTGGTAGGCCACGGACGAGTCGAGGTAGCGGTCCGTCACGACGATCGCGCCGCGCGCCAGGGCCGGCCGCACGACGCTCGCCACGTGGTGCGCCCGGTCGGCCGCGTAGATCAGCGCCTCGGTGCGCGCGTCCATGTCCTCGCCGTGCAGCACGGCGGCGCGGAGCTCCTTCCCGAGGGACGTGCCGCCCGGCTCGCGCGTGAGCACGACCTCGCGGCCCGTGAGCTCGCCCAGCCACTGCCCGAGCAGGCGCGACTGCGTCGACTTGCCGACGCCGTCGCCGCCCTCGAACGAGACGAAGTACCCGGGTGCGTTCACGGCCACCACCCTAGCCGCGGCGTCGGACACCCTGCGGGCGGTCGGCTGGCCGGGCCGCGGGTTAGCCTCGGGACCATGCCCGCCACCCCCACCCCTGGTTCCGCCTTCGCCGACCGCACGTTCGACGCGGTCCTGTTCGACATGGACGGCACCCTCATCGACTCGGTCCCGGCCGTGGACCGGAGCTGGCGGCGCTGGGCGGCGGAGCAGGGCCTGCCGGGCGCGGAGGACTTCACGATCCAGCACGGGACCCCGGCGCGGTCGCTCATCGCCCGTCTCCTGCCGGCCGACCGCGTCGACGCCGCCTACGAGCGCATCCAGGAGCTCGAGCTGGTCGACAACGAGGGCGTGACGATGCTCGCGGGCACCGCGGACGCGCTCGCGACGCTCCCCGTCGAGCACCAGGCGATCGTGACGTCGTGCACGCGCCCGCTCGCCGAGGCGCGGATGGCGGCGTCCGGGCTCGCGGCGCGCTCCGTGGTCGTCACGGCCGAGGACGTCGAGCACGGCAAGCCCGCCCCCGACCCGTTCCTGCTCGGTGCCGAGCGCCTCGGGGTCGACCCCGCGCGCTGCCTCGTCGTCGAGGACGCCCCGGCCGGCATCGCGTCCGCGCGGGCCGCGGGCTGCGCCGTCCTCGCCGTCACGGGCACGCACAGCGCCGCCGAGCTCGCCGGCGCCTCCCCCGCGCCCGACGCCGTCGCCACCGGACTCGACGCGGTGCGCTTCGCCGTCGGCCCGGACGGCGTGCGCGTCACCGACGCCTGACCGGGCGCCCGCTCAGACGGCGCCCGCCCGCAGCGCCGCAGCGACGACCTTCGACGCCGCGGCGTGCACCTCGGCGAGCTCCTCGAGGGTCAGTCCCGTGGCGTCGACGATCGCCGGCGGGATGCGCTCGGCGTCACCGCGCCGGGCCCGCCCCTCGTCCGTGAGCGTCACGTGGACCTGCCGCCCGTCCTCCGGCGACCGCGTGCGCGCGACGTACCCGAGCGCCTCGAGCCGCTTGAGCAGGGGCGACAGCGTGCCCGGGTCGAGGTGCAGCCGGTCGGCGAGCGCCGAGACGGTCGTCGTGGCGCCGACCGCGTCGTCCTGCCACAGCGCGAGCAGCACCAGGTACTGGGGGTGCGTGATGCCCAGGGGCTCGAGGAGCGGCCGGTACAGCGCGACCATCGCGCGCGCCCCGGCGGACAGGGCGAAGCAGACCTGCGCCTCGAGGGCCAGGGGGTCGTCGAGCGGCTCGACGGCCGGCACCCCGGCGGGCGCGACGTCGGGGAGGGAGTCGGTCACGTCGCCAGGGTAGCCGCGTCCGCGCTATCGTGTGGTGGTCCAACCTTTGGTGCACCAAGAAGGGTCGGCCCATGGCGACGAAGAAGGACCCGCGCTCGCTCGGCATGCGCATCACCGAGGCGTTCCTGCCGTTCTTCGGCCCGGCCCAGCTCGGCCGGCACGACGCGGACGGACGCGGCGTCTCCGCCGCCGAGCGGGGCCGCGAGCAGGAGCTGCGCACCCGCTTCGAGCGCGTGACCGGACCGGACGGCCGCACGTACGTGGTCGAGCACACCGACTGACGTCGTCGCCCCGACCGTCCGCGCCGCGCGGCCGCCCGCGGCTCACTCGCCGGGGTACGCGACCCCGACCTGACGCCGCACCTCGTCGAGCGTGCGCATGACCTCCAGCGTCCCGTCCCACGACATGCGCGGGCTCTGCGTCTCCCCCGCGGCGACGCGGCGCGCGACCTCGGCCGCCTGGTACTGCTTACCCTCGCCGCGGAACCCGTCGTAGGTCCACGACGCGCCGTCGTCGCGCACCACGCGGAACGACGTCGGGCCGTAGAAGGCGCCCGCGACCTCGATCCGCCCGGCGGTCCCGTTGACCACGGCCGTCGTCGCGGTGCGCGACCACAGCGTCGTCGACAGGGTCGCCTGCACCTGCGAGCCGTAGGACAGCACGATGCTCGTCTGGCCGTCCACGCCCGTCTCGGTGAGCGCGCCCACGGCCGTCACGGCGTCCGGCGCGCCGAGCAGGTCGTGCGCGAACGACACGGGGTACACCCCGAGGTCGAGCAGCGCGCCGCCCGCGAGCCCCGGCGCGTACAGGCGGTGCTCCGGGACGTACGGGAAGTACTGCCCGTGGTCGGCGGTGACGTTGACGACGTCGCCGATCTCGCCGCGCGCGACCACGCCGCGCAGCGCCGCGACGTGCGGCAGGAACCGCGTCCACATGGCCTCCATGACGAACACGCCGGCCGCGCGCGCGGCGTCGAGCACCTCGCGGGCCTCCGCCTCGTTGCGCGTGAACGCCTTCTCGACGAGCACGTGCTTGCCCGCGCGGATCGCCAGCAGCGCGTGCTCGTGGTGGTGGGAGTGCGGCGTCGCGACGTAGACGACGTCGACCTGCGGGTCGTCGACGAGCGCCTCGTAGCCCTCGTGCGTGGTGGGGACGCCGTGGGCGGTCGCGAACCGCTCCGCCCGGACGCGGTCGCGCGAGCCGACCGCCGCGACGCGCCCCTGCGTGTGCTGGCGCACCGCCTCCGCGAACGACGACGCGATGCCGCCCGCGCCGAGCACGCCCCAGCGCACCGGCGGCGCCGTGCGGGGGTCGGGCACGAGGCCGGGGACGTCGGCGGGCAGGTCGGCCACGGGGCGGAGGGTGCGGTGGGGGGCGTCGTCGCTCATGGGGCACACCGTAGCGGCTGCGCCGCGTCCGGTGCCGGGGTGATGCGCCGAGCGCCTCCGCGGGCCACCATGAGGCCATGACGACGCCCGCGTCCTCGTCCGCGGTCCCCGCCACGCCCGACGACCTCCCGGAGGCGCGGGCGAGCGCCCGCGGCCTCGTCAAGGTCTACGGGTCCGGCCCGACGGCGGTCCGCGCGCTCGACGGCGTGGACGTCGACTTCGCGCGCGGCCGGCTCACGGCGATCATGGGGCCCTCCGGCTCCGGGAAGTCCACGCTCATGCACTGCATGGCCGGCCTCGACTCGCCGACGTCGGGGAGCGTCGTCGTGGACGGGCGCGAGATCAGCCGGATGTCGCAGCGGCGGCTGACCGCGCTGCGCCGGACCCGGGTCGGCTTCGTCTTCCAGTCGTACAACCTCGTGCCGACGCTCACCGCGGCCGAGAACATCACGCTGCCGCTCGACATCGCGCGCACCCGCGTCGACCGCACGTGGTTCGACGAGGTGGTCGACGCCGTCGGACTGCGCGACCGGTTGCACCACCGGCCGTCCGAGCTGTCGGGCGGGCAGCAGCAGCGCGTCGCGTGCGCGCGGGCGCTCGTGTCGCGCCCGTCCGTCGTGTTCGCGGACGAGCCCACGGGGAACCTCGACTCCCGCTCGGCCGGCGAGGTGCTGGGCTTCCTGCGGCGGTCGGTCGACGAGCTCGACCAGACCGTCGTCATGGTGACGCACGACCCGCGCGCGGCGTCGTTCGCGCACCGCGTCGTGTTCCTCGCGGACGGCCGCCTCGCCGGCGAGCTGCACGACCCGTCCCAGCAGGACATCCTCGACGCCCTCGCCGCTGCCGCGGGCGACGCGCCGTGATCCGGGTCGCGCTGCGGGGCGTGCGTGCGCACCTCGTGCGCTTCGTGCTCTCGGTGCTCGCGGTCACGCTCGGCGTGGCGTTCGTCGTCGGCACGTTCGCGTTCCGCGCGATGCTGTCCTCGACGTTCGACGACATCATCGCCACGACGCTCGTCGCCGACGTCTACGTGCGCGGCTCCCAGGAGGTCGCGGGGACCCCGCCCCAGGAGGGCGGAGGTGGTGGCGGTGGCGCGCCCGGCACCGGCTTCGGGCCGGAGCGCACGCTCGTGCCCGCCGACCTCGCCGACCGGGTCGAGGACGTCGACGGCGTCGACCGCGCCGTGGCGGACGTCTCCGGGCCGGCCGTGCTCGTCGGGGCGGACGGGACCGCCGTCGTGACCAACGGGCCGCCGAGCGTCGCGCTCGCCGTCGACCCGCAGGACCCGAGCCTGACCCTCGCCGAGGGCGCGTGGCCCGGTCCCGGCGAGATCGTGCTCGAGCGCAGCGCCGCCGAGCTGGCCGGTCTCGGCACGGAGGACGCCACGACGGTCGTGCTCGGCGACGAGCCGCGACCCGTCACCGTGTCGGGCGTCTTCGAGATCGAGGCCGCGGCCGCCGGGGCGGTGCTCGTCGGCATCGACGACGCCACGGCGCGCGAGGCGTACGCGCCCGACGGGCAGGTGGCCCAGATCGCGGTGTGGGCGCAGCGGGACGGCGGCACAGCGGCGACGGGCCCGTCCGAGGAGGCGCTCGCGGACCGGGTCGCGGCCGTCCTGCCGAGCGGCGCCGAGGCGGTGACGGGGACGCAGGCGCGCGCCGAGGCGAGCGAGGCCGTCGAGGAGGTGCTCGGCTTCGTCGAGACGTTCCTCCTCGTCTTCGCCGCCATCGCCCTGTTCGTCGGCGCGTTCATCATCGCCAACACGTTCCAGATGTCGGTGCGCGAGCGGCTGCGCGAGCTGGCCCTGCTGCGCGCGCTCGGCGCCTCGCCCGGCCAGGTCTTCGCGTCCGTGATCGCGCAGGCCTTCCTCGTGGGCCTGGTCGGCGGAGGGTTCGGCGTGCTCGCCGGCGCGGGCCTCGTCCGGGTCATCCGCTGGGGGCTCGCGGCCGCGGGCTTCGACTTCTCCGGTCGCGCCCCGCTCGACACGGCCCAGGTGCTCGCCGCCGTCGGTCTCGGTGCCGCGGTCAGCGTGCTCGCGGCCGCGCTGCCCGCGCGCCTCGCCGCGGCGATCCCACCCGTGCAGGCCATGCGCGACGACGTCGCCCCCGAGCGCGGGACGCTCGCCCGGGCGGTGAGCGGGGTCGTGCTCGTCGTGGCCGGCGCGGGCGTGCTGTGGCTCGCGGCCCACCTCGGGTCCTCGGTCGAGGAGTCTCCGACCGGCTGGACGTGGGTCGACGGCATGAGCCCGCGCGTGCTGCTCGGCGTCGGGGCAGGGCTCGTGCTCGTCGGCGTGCTCGTCGGGTCGCCAGCGGTCGCGCGGCCCGTCCTCACGGTGCTCGCGGCGCCGCTCGTCGCCGCGCTGCGGCCGCTCGGCCGGCTCGCGCGCGGCAACGTCACGCGCAACCCGCGCCGCACCGCCAGCACGGCCGGCGCGCTGCTCATCGGCATGGCGCTCGTGTCCGTCACCGGGGTCATCGCGGCGTCCACACAGGCGTCCGTGCGCAGCATCGTCGAGACCGAGGTCCGTGCCGACCTCGTCGTGGACTCCGCGACGTGGACGGTCCCCGGGGGTGCCGTCGACGCCGTCCGTGCCGTGCCCGGCGCGCAGACGGTCGACACGGTGCGGCTCGGGCTCGCCCCGGCGGCCGACGCGACGACCGACGAGGACGCCCGCGGCACCGACGTCGCCGGCGTCCCCGCGCAGTTCTTCGAGACGGCGCTCGACCCCGTGACGCTCGCGGGCGACCCCACGTCGACGCTCGAGGAGGGGGACGTCGTCGTGCACCGGCGGACGGCGCGCGAGCGCGGCTGGGAGGTCGGCGACACCATCCGGCTCGGAGGCCGGGCCGGTGAGGGGAGCGGCGAGGACGCGGCGGACGGTGGCTCCGGTCCCCAGGTCGACGTCGAGGTGGGGGCGATCATCGACAGCCAGCTCGTCGGGACGGGCGTGCTCGTGCGCGACGACGTGTTCGACGCCGTCGTGCCCGCCGCGCAGGCGAGCGTGCGGATCGTGTACGTCAGCGCTGCGGACGGTGCGGACGCGGCCGACCTCGCGGCGCTGCGGTCCGGCCTGACGGAGGCCGTCGCGCCCTACCTGGTGCTCACCGTCCTCGACCGCGAGCAGACGGCCTCGGCATACGCGGAGCAGGTCGACCAGGTGCTCGTCATCCTCTACGCGCTGCTCGCGCTGTCGATCGTCATCGCGCTGCTCGGCATCGTCAACACGCTCGCGCTGTCCGTCATCGAGCGCACGCGCGAGATCGGGCTGCTGCGCGCCGTCGGGCTCGGACGGCTGCAGCTCGCCGGCATCATCGCGGTCGAGTCCGTGCTCACCGCCGTGTACGGGACGGTGCTGGGCGTCGCCACCGGCATCGGCATCGGCGCGGCGCTGCCCGGCGTGCTCGCCGACGAGGGCCTGAGCACGCTCGCCGTGCCGTGGGGCCAGGTCCTGGCGATCCTCGGCACCGCCGTCGTCATCGGGCTCGTCGCGAGCGTGTGGCCGGCCGTCCGCGCCACCCGGCTGCCCGTCCTCGAGGCGGTCACGGTCGACTGAGGCGCGCGCCCGATCCCTCGCGAGATAGAGGGTTCTCCGCGAGGTAGAGGGAGATCTCCCTCTACCTCGGCGGGAGCCCTCTATCTCGCGGAGGTCACTTCTTCGACGCGGCGGGCTTCTTCGCGGGAGCCTTCTTCGCCGCCGGCTTCTTGGCCGGCGTCCGCTTCTTCGCCGGGCCCTGCGCGCGCTTCTCGGCGAGGAGCTCGACAGCGCGCTCGGGCGTGATCGACTCCGGCGTGACGTCGCGCGGGAGCGTGCGGTTCGTCTCGCCGTCGGTCACGTACGCGCCGAAGCGACCGTCCTTGACGACGATCGGCTTGCCGCTGTTCGGGTCGTCGCCGAGCTCGCGCAGGGGCGGGGTCGCGGCCCGCTGCCCGCGGCCGCGCTTGGGCTGCTTGTACAGCTCCAGCGCCTCCTCGAGCGTGACGGTGAACATCGCCTCCTCGCTCGGGAGCGTGCGCGAGTCCGTGCCCTTCTTGAGGTACGGGCCGTAGCGCCCGTTCTGCGCGGTGATCTCCTCCCCCGACTCCGGGTCGGTGCCCACCACGCGCGGCAGCGACAAGAGCTGGAGGGCGTCCTCGAGGGTGATCGTGTCGAGCGACTGCGTCTTGAGCAGCGACCCCGTGCGCGGCTTGGGCTGCGCGGCCTTCGCCCGCTTCTGCGCGGCGGCGGACAGGCTCGTGTCGATCGGCGGGAGGTCGAGCACCTCGGTGACGTAGGGGCCGTAGCGCCCGGCCTTCGCGATGATCTCGTTCCCGGACACGGGGTCCGTGCCCAGCACCTTGCCGTCGTCGGCGCCCGCGGCGAGCAGCTCGCGCGCCTTGGCGACGGTCAGCTCGTCGGGCGCGACGTCGTCCGGCACGGAGGCGCGCGGCGGGTTCTCGCCCTCCTTGACCTCTGCCGACAGATCCTCGACGTACGGGCCGTAGCGGCCGACGCGCAGCTGGATGCCCTCGCCGATCGGCACGGAGTTGATGCCCCGGGCGTCGATGTCGCCGAGGTTCTCGACGAGCTCGCGCAGCCCCTCGCCCTCGGGACCGCGCGCGGCGTCGCCGAAGTAGAACTGCGTGAGCCACTCCACGCGGTCGCGACGCCCGGCCGCGATCTCGTCGAGGTCCGCCTCCATCGTCGCCGTGAACCGGTAGTCCACGAGCCGGTCGAAGTGCTCCTCGAGCAGGCGCACGACGGCGAACGCGAGCCAGCTCGGCACCATCGCCTGGCCGCGGGCGAGCACGTAGCCGCGGTCCTGGATCGTCGAGATGGTCGACGCGTACGTCGACGGACGGCCGATGCCGAGCTCCTCGAGCGCCTTGACCAGGCTCGCCTCGGTGTAGCGCGGGGGTGCGGACGTCGAGTGCCCCGCGGCCTCGAGGTCCTCGGCACGCAGGGCGTCCCCCTCGGCCATCTGCGGCAGCCGCGCCTCGCGGTCGTCGCCGCCCGTCGCGCCGAGCGACTCCTCGGCGTAGCGGTCGACGTCGGAGCTCTCCTCGTAGGCAGCGAGGAAGCCGCGGAACGTGATGACCGTGCCGGACGCGGCGAACACGGCGTCCCGGCCGGCGAGCCCGTCCGCCGCGCCCGCGAGCGCCGCGCCCAGGCGCACCGACGCCGTCGAGCCCTTGGCGTCGGCCATCTGCGACGCGACGGTGCGCTTCCAGATCAGCTCGTACAGCTTGAACTGGTCGCCGCTGAGCTCCTTGGCGACCTGCGCGGGCGTGCGGAACGAGTCGCCGGCGGGGCGGATCGCCTCGTGCGCCTCCTGCGCGCCCTGGTTCTTGGAGGCGTAGACGCGCGGCTTCTCGGGCACGAAGTCGCCGCCGTACAGCTCGGCGGCCTGACGGCGGGCCGCGCTCGTCGCCTCCGCGGACAGCGACGGCGAGTCGGTGCGCATGTAGGTGATGTACCCGTTCTCGTACAGCGACTGCGCGGTGCGCATCGTCTGCCGCGAGGCCATGCGCAGCTTGCGGCTCGCCTCCTGCTGGAGCGTCGAGGTGGTGAACGGCGCGGCCGGGCGGCGCGTGTACGGCTTCGTCTCGAGCGAGCGCACGGCGAAGTCCGCGCCCGCGAGGCCGGCGACGACGCCGCGGGCGGTCGCTTCGTCCAGGTGCACGACCCCGGCCCGCTGCCCCGACCCACCCGAGGACTTCAGCTGCCCGCGGTCGTCGAAGTCGCGGCCCGAGGCGACGCGCTCGTCGCCGAGCTGCACCAGGCGCGCGGAGAACGCCTTGCCGGCCTCGTCGGGGGCGGCGGCCGCGGCGTCGCCGCCCAGACCGAACGTCCCGGTGACGTCCCAGTACTCCGCGGCGACGAACGCCATGCGCTCGCGCTCACGCTCCACGACCAGTCGCGTGGCCACCGACTGCACGCGGCCGGCCGACAGGCCCTGGCGGACCTTGCGCCACAGGACGGGCGACACCTCGTAGCCGTAGAGGCGGTCGAGGATGCGGCGCGTCTCCTGGGCGTCGACGAGGCTCGTGTCGAGGTCGCGCGTGTTCTGCAGCGCCCGCTGGATGGCCTCGCGCGTGATCTCGTGGAACACCATCCGCTTGACGGGGACCTTCGGCTTGAGCGCCTCGAGCAGGTGCCACGCGATGGCCTCGCCCTCGCGGTCCTCATCGGTGGCGAGGTAGAGCTCGTCCGCCTCCTTGAGCGCCCGCTTGAGCTCGGCGACCTTCTTCTTCTTGTCCGCGTAGACCTCGTAGTACGGGTCGAACCCGTTCTCCACGTCGACGGCGAACTTGCCGTACGGGCCCTTCTTCATGTCCGCGGGCAGCTCGGACGGCTGCGGCAGGTCCCGGATGTGCCCGACGCTCGCCTCGACCTCGTAGTCGTCGCCGAGGTAGCCCTGGATCTTGCGAGCCTTGGCGGGCGACTCGACGATCACGAGCTTGCGTGGCATCCCATCCTGCTTTCGTCGTCCTGCGAAGTACGTGTGCGTGGTCCGTGCGGGTCGTCCCGGCCGTCCGGTCGTCGCGCCGGTCCGTGCCGGTGGTCACGGCGGGCTGCGGTCGTGCTCGACGGCCTGTCGCCGTCGGGCGTCGCACCGCTGCGCTGCCCCGGGAAGGTGCCGGCCTGCGTGCCGGTCCGGGAAGCCTACGACGTTACGCCATGCGCGCCAGCGGCACCCTACCCCCGAACGCGGCGGAGGTCGGGTCGCGCCGCGGCCTGCCGGACGAGCAGGAGCACGGCGAAGACGGCGGCCGTGGCCGCGCCCACGCCCGCCACGCCGCCCACGTACGCGGTCGCCTCCTGGGCCGTCGTGGTGCCCCACGTGGCCGGCGTCGAGCGGTACGCCCACAGCGCGGCCGCGGTCCCGACCACGGAGGTCAGGAGCAGCAGGACGCTCGTGACCACGGATCCCGGCGAGCCGCCCGCGTCGCGGTCGAGCGCCGAGCGGGGCGTGAACGCGCAGACGAGCGCGCCCCACGCGAGGACGACGAGGACGGCCGCGACGACGTCGCTCGGGCGGTGCCACTGCCCCACGAGCGTCGACACGCCCGTCGCGGCCGTGTACGCGGCGCCGAGGACGGCGACCAGCGGCCGGGTCTGCCGCGGCACGACGAGCAGGAGCGCCGCGGCGACGGAGGCGGCGACCGTCGTGTGCCCGCTCGGCAACGAGTTGTCGGCCGTCCACCCGCCGATGAGGTTCTCGCGGCCCAGGACGTCGTGCTTGACCAGCTGGGTGGTGACGTTCGCACCCACGACGAGGAACGCGACCTGCACGGCGAGCCCCCAGCGTCGTCGCAGCAGGGCGATCCCCATCGCGGCGCCCAGGCCGACGACGACGAGCGTCACGGACACCGTGTCGAGGACGGGCTCGGCGACCGCCCACAGGGGGCCCTGACCGGTCACCGCGCCGTCGAACGCGGCGCGCTCGGCCATCTGCCCCGCGTACGTGTCGACGAAGTACCGCCACACCATCCAGGCGAGGACCGCGGCCCCGGCCGCGACGAGGGCCGCCACGACCCGCGGGGCGACGCGGACCGCGCCCACGTCGCCCGCCCCGGGTGCCGGGGACGGACCACGGGGCGGGGGCGACGACGGTCCCGTCGGCGGAGGGGTGGCGGCGCGGGGCGGCACGACGTTCCCGGGCGTGACCGGCATCGGACGCGTCCCGGAGCCGCCACGGGTGTGCAACGGGCGGGTCGGGGCCTGGTCGGACGGCATCTTCCCACCGTAGGCGACGTCTGTGCGGGTTCGGGGAAGACCTGTGGAAGGTCGTGTCGGGCCGTCCGCCCCGCCCTCGGGGCGCCGGCCGCCCCGCGCTACGGCGCCACCGCCTCGGCGGCGTCCCGCGCGTCGCGGGCGTCCCGGCCGTCGCGGTACGCGTCGATCGACAGGGTGCGCAGACGCGAGGACCGTCCCGTCGGGTTGTCGACGAAGCCCACGGCCGAGATGTAGGGCTCGATGACGTGGATCTTCTGCAGCGGCGTGACGATGAGCAGCTGCAGGCCGAGCCGGCGGAAGAGCTCGAGCGCGAACCGCGTCGACTCGTCCGACCCGCGCCCGAACGCCTCGTCGATGACGACGAACCGGAACGCCGTCGACCGCACCGCGCCCCAGTCGAGCTTGAACTGGTACGCCAACGAGGCGGCGAGGATGGTGTACGCGAGCTTCTCCTTCTGCCCGCCGGACTTGCCGCCGGAGTCGGAGTAGTGCTCGTGCTCGGAGTCGTCCGCGCGCGAGCGCTCCGACGCCGACAGCACGAACCAGTTCCGCACGTCGGTCACGCGCCGGCGCCACGCCTCGTCGAGGTCGGTCATGCCCTCGCGGCCGCGGAACCGCTCGACGAGCGCCTTCACGCGCAGGAACCGCTCCTCGGAGTAGGACAGCGCGCCGTCGTCCGCGAGCGAGCCGTCGCCCTCGGCGAGCGCGCGGTCGTCCTCCGCGAGGATGCCGTCCCCGTCCGTGCACGCGCGCAGGTCCTGCTGGAACTCCCGCACCTCGACGTTCGGCGTGCGCGAGACCTCGAGGCGGATGTACCGGCCCGGGTTGTAGTCGATCGCGCGCAGCGAGTCGTTGATGGTGTCGATGCGGTCGCGGATGAGGTCGGCCTGCTTCGCGAGCTCCGCGGCGAACCCCGCGATGTCCCGGATCGCGTTGGTGTTGAGGTACGCCTTGAAGTCGGCCTCGAAGCGCGGCAGGTCGTCGCGCACGAGCCGGTCGTGGATCTCGCGGTAGCCGTCGGCCGAGCGCACGTCGGCGTCGAGCTCCGCGGTCTCGACCGGGTACGCGGACCGGAACGCCGCCATCTGCCCCGCGACCCGCGTGCCCAGGTCCGCCCGCTCGCGCTGCGCCTGCTCCGCCTCGGCCGTCAGTCGCGAGCGCACCGCGTTCTCGACGACGTCGAGGTCGGCGGTGCTCGTCGGTCCCGCTCCCTCGCCGCCGACGGCCCCGAGCTCGCGGTCGAACTCGGCGGCGAGCGCCGCCGCCGTCTCGTCGTCGAGCCTCTCCCCCGCGCCGTCGAGCACCGCGCGGGCACGGTCGCGCGCGCCGCGTGCCTCGTCGAGCGCGTGCCGGTCGGCACCGAGCGTCGCGACGACGCGGTCGCGCTCGGCCTCGAGCTCGTCGCGACGGCGGGCGTTGTCGTCGAGCAGGGCGGCGAGGCGCCCGAGCTCGTCGCTGGCCCGCTCGAGACGCCGCTTCTCGTCGTCGAGCTCGGCGATGCGCGCGACCTCCGCGCGCCAGTCCAGCTCGTCCCAGTCGCGGTACACCTCGAGCCGCCCCAGGGCGGCGGCGCGCTCCTGCAGCCCGGCCCGGTGCGCGGTCGCGGCGTCCCGACGGCGCGCGAGCGCGTCGCGGCGCGACGTCACCTCCGCGGCCTGCTCGAGCAGCGTGTCGACCTTCGCCTGCGTCGACCATCCCAGCACGTAGCCTCGCCGGTCGTCGACGGCGCGCACGTCGTTCTTCTCGTGGTGGTCCGGGGAGTGCTTGACCTGACCCGACCGGGTCACGGCGCGCGGCAGGCGGCGGAACGCGTCGAGGTCCTCGGCGCACGCGTGGTCGGCGCGCCGCTCGAGCTCGGTCTCGACCCACGCCGTGACGGCGGGCGCGGCGTCGAGGACGCGGACGTCGAGCAGGTCGGCGAGGAGGAGCGTCCCGTCGGGGCGCTCGGCGCGCCGCCCGGTCCCGACGCGCTCGGGCACCCGGTGGTAGACGAGGCGCAGCCCGAGGTGCTCGCGGTCGACCCACGCGGCGACGCCCTCGTAGTGCACCGCCGGGACGACGAGGGACAGCGCGAACCCGCGCAGGACGCGCTCGGCGGCGCCCTCCCACGCGGCGTGCTCCGGCCGGACGGCGAGCAGCTCGCCGACGAACGGCAGGTCGCCCGGGGAGAGCCCCACGCCCGCGCACAGCCGGTCGCGGACGTCGAGGTGGGTCCGCGGCAGGTTCGAGCGGCGGTCGGCGAGGCTCGCGAGCTCGGCCTTGACGTCCGCGGTCTCACGCTCGACGGCGCGCAGCTCGGCCGCGACCTCGCCCGCCTCCTCCTCGGCGCGGGCGAGCTCGTCGCGCACCGTCGCGGCGAGGGCGTCCGCGTCGCGACGCAGCGCGGCGAACGCGTCGGCGTCGACGAGCGCGTCCGCGACGGACCGGACGGCGTCCGCCTCGCCGCCGAACCCCGGGTCGTGCGGCACGTTGCCGTCGCCGTGACGCGTGACCCGGGGTTCGGCACCAGCGGGGAGCACGAGCCCCGCCTGGACGGCGTACCCGGCGAGCTGCGTGACGCGGCGCTCACGTGCGGCGCGCTCGACCTCGCGACGCGCGACCTCGCCCTCGATCGCGGCGAGCCGGTCACCGCCGTGGCCGGCGCGCTCGAGCTCGAGCCGCTGCCGCTCGGCCGCCAGCAGGCCCAGCTCGTCGGCGGCCCGCGCACGGCGGGCCTCGCCGTCCGTGACGCGCTCGTCGAGCGCGCCGATCAGGCCGTCGAGGTCCGCCACGCGGCGTGACGCGGTGAACGCGCGCAGGGCGTCGCGGCGGGCGACGAGCGCGTCGGCCCGCTGCCCGAGGGCGTCGTGGGCGTCGCAGTCCGCGAGCAGGGGCGCGAGGCGCTCGATCTGCGCGGTGGCGCGCACCACGGCGTCGTGCGCGCTCGTGAGGTCGTCGAAGTGCGCGACGAGCCGGTCGGTCCAGCGGTCGGCGTCGAACGGCTCGAGCATGTGCTCGCGCACGAACTCGCCGAGGTCGCCCACCGACTTCATCGAGACCGTCTGGTGGAACAGGTCCATCGCCTGCTCCGACGGGATGCCGAGCAGGCGGCGGAAGTCGCGCCCGTACTCGGGGAAGTGGTCGCGCACCTGCGCGCCCGAGGTGCGCAGCCGACGGCGCAGCGCCGCGACGTCACCGCCGAACCCGGCGAAGTCCTCCGTGATCGTCAGCGGACGGTCGGCGGTGACGAAGAAGCGGTCGGGCTGACCCGACTGGCCCGGGGCGAGCCAGAACACCTGCGCGAGCGTGACCTCCTGGTCGAACCCGCGGTTCGCGAACTGCCCGAGCACCACGGAGTAGGTGCCCTTCTCCCGGAGACCGACGTGACGGGTCGTGCCCGTCGCCTCGTCCCGCTCCGCCTTGTAGTGCCCGGCGACGTAGGACCGCAGCGACCGCTCGCGCGCCCCCGCGCCCGCCGCCTTGTTGTACGAGATGCGGTGCGACGGGACGAGCAGCGTCGTCACGGCGTCGACGACGGTCGACTTGCCGGAGCCGATGTCTCCGGTGAGCAGGGCGTTGCGGCCGTCGAGGTCGAACGCCCACACCCGCTGGTCGAACGTGCCCCAGTTGAGCACCTCCAGCCGCTCGAGGCGGAAGCCGGCGCGCGCATCGAGGTCGGCCGCAGGGTCGTGCAGCTCGACCGGGCTGAACAGGCCTTCCATCACGCCACCGTCGCCTTCGTCGCATCCGTCGTCGTCCCGCCGCCGTCCGACCGGCCGGCCGCGACGTCGAGGTACTGCGCGAGGCGCGCGTCGAAGTCGGAGAGCCACTGCGCGTCGACGAACGCCTTGAGGATCCGGCGCACCTCGAACCGCCGTGCGTCGGCCGGTCCGTCGTCGGCCGCCGGGGCGGCGGGCGCGTCCGGCGCGCCCGCGATGTCGCCGGCCGCGTCCCGGCCCGCGGGACGCAGGAAGCCGAGCTCGACGACGCGCCGCACCAGCGCGTCGACGCGGTCCACGAGCCGCGCCTCGTTCGCCGCCGCGCCCGCGTCCTGGGACAGGAACACGCGCACGAGGTCGACGATCTCCCCGCGCGTGAGCACGAGCCGCGTGTCACCGCCCTCGGAGTCGGACTGCGCGAGCCGCTTGCGCAGGAGCGCGAGCAGCAGGCTGACGTCGAACGGCAGCTCGCGGCGCGGGATCAGGCGCGGGACGCGCTCGTCGCGCTCGTGCTCGGGCTGCGAGCGCAGGTAGGCGTAGCCGTCGCCCTCGTCGACGACGACCTGGAGGCCGAGCATCGCGACGGCGTCGCGCACCTGGGGCTCGTGGGCGAGCAGGTCGCGCCACGTCTCCTCGCTCGTCTCGCGGTACACGACGCCCTTGAGCAGCGACGTGACGACGACGGACAGCTCCGGGCCGCGGGCGGGGCGGGGCGTGCTCACGGGGTCTCCTCCGGGCGGGCGGTCTCGGGGCGGGCGGTCTCGGGGCGGACGGTCTCGGGGCGGGCGGTCTCCGGACGGGCGTGCTCCGGGCGGGCGAGGGCGGGCGGGGCGGCGGACCGGCGGGCGAACGTCACGCGCGGCAGCCGGGCGACCCGCACCACCGGGTCGTGCGGGTCCTCGACGGTGCCCGGCGGGGCGGGGGCCTCGCCGGTCCAGCTCACCTCGTCGGTGCGCTCGTCGTCGTGCACGACGGCGAACCGGGGGTCGTCGAGGGACAGGTAGGAGACGAGCTCGGCGAGGCCGTGCTCGAGGGGCGCGTCGTGCACGAGGTCGGCGAGGGAGACCTGGCCACGCCGCCCGAGCGCGTCGCGCACGGTGCGCGCGAGCCGCTCGGGGTCGACGTGCACCTGCTCGTACAGGGCCTCCACCGCGAAGTCCTCGTCGCCCTCCTCGACCACGTCGGAGTCGACGCGCGCGCTCGGCCGCGGCGCGAACAGCGGCCGCTCGGTGGGCAGGACGACCTCGGGCGCGACCGCGTCCACGGCCATCCCGGGCGGCGTCGCGAGCACGGGGTCCGCACGCGGGTCCCGCGCTGCCGCGTGCGCGGCGTCGCGCGTCGCGAGCGCCTTCGCCTCGACGCCGCGCAGGATGTCCATGACGCGACGGTTCTCGAGCCACACCTGGTCGTCGAGGAAGCGGCGCAGCTGCTCGGACAGCGTGCGCACCGTGGCCTGGGTGCGCTCGCCGGCGTCGAGCCAGTCGTAGTGGATGCGGCGCAGGCGGCGGTGCTCGGCGGTGCGGTCGGCGTCCGACAGGGCGGTCGACGACGAGGTCGGGCGCGCGACCGAGCCGACCGAGCCGACCGGGCCGGCCGGGACCGCTCCCGGCGCGGCGTCGAGCGCGATGGCGTCGAGCGACTGGACGTGCTCGACGAGCGCTGCGAACTCCTCCTGCCGGCGCCGGTCGAGCAGGAAGTCGTAGAACGCGTGGAAGGAGCGCCCCTGGTCGGACTCGGCGATCGCGGTCCGCGAGCGCACGACCTCCTCGAGGAGCTCGCCCTTGGCGCCGTCCCAGCCGGTGATCCGCTCGCGCAGCGCGCGGTCGAGGGAGCGGAAGTTCGCCTCGACCTCGCGGAAGTCGGACAGCAGGTCGGCCGCGGTGTGCGTGAGCTGCTGGTAGCGGTCGCGCTGCGCGGCGGCGTCGAGCACGGCGACGCGTCCGGCGCGCACCTGGGCGATCTCCTCGTCGAGGCGTGCGCGACGCTCCTCGAGCTCGCGCAGGCGCTCCGCCGGGTCGGTCTGCGTGCCGACCGCGAGCTGGCGCAGGAGCTCGAAGACGGTGTTGAGGCGCGACTCCGTGCCGACGAACGCGCGCCCGCGCAGCCCGGCGACCCAGCGGACGGCCTGCTCGACGGCGGGCGTGGCGTCGTAGTGCGGCTCGGTCGAGCCCGGCGGGTACCAGGCGCGCAGCCAGCCCTGGTCCGGGTGCGCCCAGTGGTCCACGTACGCCTGCGGCGTGCGCGGGTAGCGCCGCTCCTGCTCCGGGGCGCCGCGCTCGTCCGCGGGGCGCAGCGCCCACAGGTGGTCGTCGAGACGCGCGACGAGCTCGCTCTCGGGGATGGCGCGGACGTTCTCCTCGACGAACACCGCGCCGAGGAAGGACAGCACGAGCGGCGCGGTGTCCGCGCGCAGCAGCCGCCACGCCGCGCTCGTGCGCCGCAGGGCGTCGACGTCCTCGTGCTGCACGCGCGTCCTTCCGGGTCGGGTCGGCTCCCGGGTCGCCCGGGCGCCGCACGATCCTAGGTCGCCGCACCCCCGCGGCGTGCCAGCGGCACGTCGCGGGGGTGCGTGCGCGACGCCGCCGGCGGTCCGCCGGGACGAGGACCATGGTCCCTGTCGCCGGGCGGCACGCGCTCCTTAGCCTGGTCGTGGCGTCGGGCCGGCAGCTCGCCCACCCTGCCGGCCGGACGCCACCACGCACCGGAGGACCTGCGCGTCCCCTCAGCCCGTCGCCCTGCCGCGACCGAAGGACAGACCGTGAGCGACGCGACCACCTCACTCGCCCTCGACACCGACCCGGACGAACCAGGGGACGTCGACGAGGACGCGGCCCCGGCGTTCGACCCCTTCGAGCGACCGACGGGGTGGAGCCACTCCCGCGGCCTGCTGTTCGGGGAGATGCTCGTCTTCGCGCTCCTGAGCCTGGTCGCGGCGTTCGTGCTGTCCTACGACGCGGTCGTGCTCGCGGCGGACCCGGCGGCCGTCCTGTCGTGCGACGTCAACGCCGTCCTGTCGTGCGGCACGGTCGCGCAGTCCTGGCAGGCCCAGCTGTTCGGCTTCCCCAACGCGTTCCTCGGTCTCGTCGCGGAGCCGGTCGTGATCACGACGGCGGTCGCCGCGCTCGGCGGGACGCGTTTCCCTCGCTGGTTCCTGTTCGCCGCGCAGTGCGTGTACGGCCTGGGCGTGGTCTTCGCGTACTGGCTGCTGACGCAGTCGATGCTCGTCATCGGCGCGCTGTGCCCGTGGTGCCTGCTCATCACGGTGTCGACGACGCTCGTGTTCGCCTCGCTGCTGCACTGGAACGTCCTCGAGGACAACCTCTACCTGCCGCGGCGGGTGCAGGCGCGCCTCCTCGCGTTCGTGCGGTCGGGCGCGTACGGGTACCTCGTCGCGGCGTGGCTCGTGGCCCTCGCCGTCCTCGTCCTGGCGACGTACGGACCGTCGTTGCTCGCCTGACGCCGCGGCGCCGGCGCCGCCCGGTCCGGACCGGGGTTCAGGACCGGAGGTCCGCCGGTGCGAGGAACCCGTCGCGGACGAGACCGCGCACGGCGGGCAGCAGCTCGGCCGCGAGCTCGTCGGCAGGTACCTCGAAGAGCGCGGCGATCGCCCCCACGAGCTGTCCGACGCCCAGCTCGCCGTCGCTCGCCCCGACGAGCGCGGCGAGACCCGTGGAGGCCCGCACCGCACGACCGAACCCGTCGCCCTGGCGCAGGAGCACGACGTTCGGGTCCGCGGCACCGGGCGTGTGGAACCGCTCCTCCGTGACGTCTCCTGCGACGACGAGCCGCTCGGCCGCGAGGGCCGCGTCGTCACGGGCGGCCAGCCAGTCGTGCGCGGCGAGCGAGGCCGCGAGGTGGCCTCCGAGCGGCTGGCGGACGGACCCGGTGCGCTCCTCGACCCGGCGCAGCGTGGGCGTGCCGGTGAGCGGACGGCGCAGGGTGACGAGCCCGAAGCCGACCGCCTCGACGTCGCGCGCCGCGAAGTCGTCGAGCCACGCCTCGTAGGCGGCGGCCCACTCGCGCGGCTCGCGCTCCGGGGTCGTGCCGCCGTCGCGGATCCACGTCTCGGCGTACTGCGCCGGGTCGAGCACCTCGCGCTGGACCACCCACCCGTCGAGGCCCGCGGCGTCCAGCCACGCGCCGACGCGCTCGTCCCACGCCTCGCCGCGCCGGTGCTCCCAGTTGCCGAGCAGCTGCGCGACGCCGCCCGGCGCGAGCACCGCGCCCACGCCGGTCACCAGGTCGCGCACGAGGTCGTCGCCCGCGCGGCCGCCGTCCCGGTACTCGTAGTCCGGGACGCCCGCGCCCGCGCCGCGCGGGGTGATGACGAACGGCGGGTTCGACACGACGAGGTCGAAGACCTCCCCCGCGACCGGGTCGAGCATCGACCCCTCGCGCAGCTCGACGGGGGCGGCGCCGGGTCCGGCCGCCCCGGCCGGCAGGTTGAGCCCGACGTTGAAGGCCGCGAAGCCGAGCGCACGGACGGACACGTCCGTCGCGACCACACGGCCCGCGTGCCGCGCGGCGTGCAGCGCCTGGATACCGCACCCCGTCCCCAGGTCGAGCACCCGGTCCACCGGCGTGCGGACGGTCACCTGGGCGAGCGTGAGCGAGGCTCCGCCCGCGCCGAGCACGTGGTCCGCGGCGAGCGGACGCCCGGTGGTGAGCTCGGCGAGGTCCGAGGCCAGCCACCACGTGACCGGGCCGGCCGCGTCGGTGGCGGCGTGCGGGCTCAGGTCGACCCGGGCGCGGACCGCGTCGTCCGGTCCGTGCCCGGCCGCCTCGACCAGGCCGAGCCGGACGACGCCGTCGGTGCCGGTCCCGGGGAGCGCGGCGTCGACCGCGCGACGCGGCACGTCGTCGCCGAGCAGGAAGAGCGCGGCGAGCGTACCGGCCGGGTCCGCCCGGCGCAGCGCCCGCCGTGCGGGCACGGGCTGCTCGCGGCCGAGCGCCGCCACCGCGACGGACCCCAGTCGCTCCTCGAGGCCGTCCACGGTGAACTCGGCGGCGGTCAGGTCCTCGCGCAGGCCGCCGAGCGCCGTCGCGAGCCGGCCGGCGTCGAGCCCGGCACCGGGCGGTGGCGGGCTCGACGCGACGACTGACGACGAAGGACGCGGTGAGGAGGGCACGCGTCCATCCTCGCCGATCAGGGCCTTGTCAGCAGTTGGCGGTCGTGTACGCGCCGACGTTCTGCGCCGCCTCCTGGAACGACGCGTCGCTCATCGCCGACATGGCCTCCGAGACCTTCGTCATCGCCTCGGGGCTCGACGGGTCCGCGAGCGCGCCCGACAGGCCGTCCGTGACGGTGCGGAACGACGTCGCCATGGTGCTCCAGTCGTCCGCGATCTCGGCTGGGGGCTCGACGCCCTCGAGCGTCGCGGTGAGCTCCTCGAACGTGTCGATCGCCGCCTGCGGGTCGTTCTGGTCGATGTTCGTCATCTCGGTACTGAGGCTCTCGAGGGACTCGGTCGCGGCGCAGACGTCCGCGGTCTCGCCGTCCGCCTCGGTCTCCTCGGCCGGGCTCTCCTCCGCGGGGTCCTCCTCGGCCGGGCTCTCCTCGGTCACCTCCGCAGAGGCCGTCTCCTCGGTGGCGGCGTCGCTCTCGCCGTCCGAGCCGCACGCGGCGAGGCCGAGGACGAGGAGGGCGCTCGTCGCGAGGGCGGTCGTGGTGGTCGAGATCGTGTTCCGGATACGCATGCGGACCATCGTCGCCGAGGAACGCCCGCGCGGCCGCACCAGGCAGGCCGTGCGGGGACTCCTGCCCATGTGAGGAACGCCATAGGGCCCCGGCCGCTCCGCACGCCGTCAGGCCGGGCACCCCTGCTGAAGGAACGCCGTGACACGTTCCGACGAGCCGGTGAGGGCCGCGGTGTCGATCCTGCGGCCGACGCGGTCGAGCGCCCGCGCGAGCTCGTCCTGGTCGCCCGGCCCCGCCGCCTCGACGGCGTCCGCGATCATCGCGACGTACGTCGCCACGACGCCCCAGTCGCGCGCGATCGCGTCGGGAGGCTCGGCCTGCGCGAGGACGTCGCGCGCCGTCGTGAAGCCGTCGACGAGGTCTTTCGGATGCTCGACCGTGACGTCGAGCTGTGCCTCGGCCGCGTCGCCCCACGCGCGTCCGGCGGCCTGGCACGTCACGTCGGGCTCCGTCCCGTCCGCGGTCGCCGGAGGCGCTCCGGCGTCGGGGTCGTCCGCCGCGTCGCCCTCCCCGGGGATACCGGCGTCGTCGAGCTCCTCGCCGCCCCCCGGCGCACCGGGCGCTGCCGTGGGCGGAGCTCCGCCGTCGCCGGCCGCGGCGGGCGCACCGGGGACCGTCACGACGTCGAACGCCCCGCTCGCGACCGTCGTGACGCACAGGCCCGCCATGACGACGAGCACCACGCCGTGCGCGACGACGCGGGCCCGGGATCGCATGCCCACATCATGGTGCCTTGCACGCAGGAAGGACGAACCGCCCGGACCGGACGCCCTGCCGTGCGCGCCAGGGGCTTCGCCGCGGGTCGGACGACGCCGAACCTTGGGTCACGTGTCACGACGCACCTCGGGTGCCGCACGAACCGGGATTCGGGGCACGACGACGCCGAACCCCGGGTTGTGCGTCACACGCCGCTCGGAGTGCCGCACGATCCCGGGTTCGGCGGCCCTGCGCCCCCGGCGACGTCGGTCACGAGCGCCCGACGGCGGTTTCCGGCGGCGACGGACCCGGAGCGGCCGCGCACGGGCCGGCGGTCAGGCCCCGCTCGTCACGTGCTCGCGCACGTGGGCGACCTCGTCGCGGTCGACGCGGGCGGCCCGCAGTCGCGACGCGACGACGGCGCCGAACGCGATGGCGGCGGCGACCACCGCGATGCCGATCCGCAGCACCTGGTTCGCGTCCGCCGGCACGCTGAGCAGCACCACGGCCGGGGCGATGAGCACCGACACGAGGTTCATGACCTTGATGAGCGGGTTGATGGCCGGGCCCGCGGTGTCCTTGAACGGGTCGCCGACGGTGTCGCCGATGACGGTCGCGGCGTGGGCCTCCGAGCCCTTGCCGCCGTACGCGCCGTCCTCGACGATCTTCTTCGCGTTGTCCCACGCGCCGCCCGAGTTCGCGAGGAAGACCGCCATGAGCACCCCGGCGCCGATCGCTCCTGCGAGGAACCCGGCGAGCGGCCCGACGCCCAGGCCGAAGCCGACCGCGATGGGGGCGAACGCTGCGAGGAGCCCCGGGGTGGCGAGCTCGCGCAGCGAGTCGCGCGTGCAGATGTCCACGACCTTGCCGTACTCCGGGCGCTCCTCGAAGGTCATGATCCCGGGGTGCTCGCGGAACTGGCGGCGCACCTCGAAGACGATCGCCCCGGCGGCGCGCGTCACCGCGTCGATGGCGAGACCGGAGAAGAGGAAGACGGTGGCGGCGCCGAGGATCACGCCGACGAGCGTCACGGGCGAGATGATCTCGTAGTCGAGCATCGACGTCACCAGGCCCGTGCCCGCGTTCTGCACGTCGCGCATCGCCTGGTCGACGGCGTCGGCGTACGAGCCGAACAGCGCCGTGGCGGCGAGCACGGCCGTGGTGATGGCGATGCCCTTGGTGATGGCCTTCGTCGTGTTCCCGACCGCGTCGAGGTCGGTGAGGATCTGCGCGGCCTCGGGGTCGGCGGTGCCGTCCGCGCCACCCTCGCCCGCCGACATCTCGTAGATGCCCTGCGCGTTGTCGGACACGGGGCCGAACGTGTCCATGGCGACGATGACGCCCACCGTCGTGAGCAGCCCGCACCCGGCGAGCGCGACGAGGAACAGCGCGAGCCACACGGACCCGCCCGCGAGCAGGAACAGCCCGCAGATCGCGGCGGCGATGACGCCCGCGGTGTAGACCGCCGACTCGAAGCCGACGCCGATGCCCGACAGGACGACGGTCGCCGCGCCCGTGCGCGAGGTCGCGGCGACGTGGAGCGTGGGCTTCGACGTCGTGCCCGTGAAGTAGCCCGTGATCCACAGGATGATGCCGGCCAGGACGACACCGATGACCACGGCGAGGCTCGCGACGACGCGCGGGTCGGCAGCCAGCCCGGTCAGCTCGCCCAGATCCGCCGTCCCGTCGAGAGCCGCGAACGACGACGGCAGGTAGACGAACGCGGCGACCGCGGCGAGGAGCGCCCCGACGAGCGCCGAGAGGTAGAAGCCGCGGTAGATCGCCCGAAGCCCGTTCTCCTGGCCGCGCACGCGCGTGATGAAGACGCCGAGCACGGCGACGAGCGCACCGATCGCGGTCACGACGAGGGGGAACACCAGACCCTCCTCGCCCATCGCGGCCTTGCCGAGGATGAGCGCCGCGACCAGCGTCACCGCGTACGACTCGAAGAGGTCGGCCGCCATGCCGGCGCAGTCGCCGACGTTGTCGCCCACGTTGTCCGCGATCGTGGCGGCGTTGCGGGGGTCGTCCTCAGGGATGCCCTGCTCGACCTTCCCGACGAGGTCCGCACCCACGTCCGCCGCCTTGGTGAAGATGCCGCCGCCCACGCGCATGAACATCGCGAGCAGCGCCGCCCCGAAGCCGAACCCCTCCAGCACCGCAGGTGCGTCCCCTCGGTACAGCAGCACGACGCCTGCCGCACCGAGCAGCCCTAAACCCACGACCGACATCCCCACCACGCCACCCGTGCGGAACGCGATGCGCGCGCCGGAGGCCCGCCCGCCGGGCCGTGTGGCCGCGGCCGCGACCCGCACGTTCGCCCGCACCGCGAGCCACATGCCCAGGTAGCCGATCGCGGCGGAGAACCCCGCTCCCACCAGGAACGCGATCGAGCGTCCGACGCGCACGCCGCCGTCACCCGGCAGCAGGAACAGCAGACCGAACACGATCACCGCGAACAGGGCGAGCGTGCGGAACTGCCGGTTGAGGTAGGCACCGGCGCCCTCCTGCACGGCCTGCGCGACGTCGCGCATCGCCGCCGTCCCCTCGTCGGCCGCGAGGACCTGTCTGCGCAGCACGAGGGCGAACGCGAGGGCGACCAGCCCGATCGCGGCGATCACCCCGACGATGGTGAGACTTCCGGCACCGAGTGTGAGCATCCGTCCTCCTTGACGACTGCGGCGCGCCGCTCCCCTGTCGGCACGATGGGGGTGAGTCTACGCACGAGTGGCGCAGGTCACGACCACGCGGCCCGGTCGCGGGGCGACCGCCGAGGGGCCGCGCCGGACCGCGCCGCCACGAGCCGGCCGACGACGTCCGGCCGGGTGAGCGGGAAGAGGTGCCCCTCCCCGGCGAGCCCGACGTATGGGACGCCGAGCCGGTCGGCGAGCAGCCTCTGGGAGCGCAGGAACCGGGCGCTCGCGCGTGTTCCGGTCACGAGGAGAGCGTCGGTGGTCGGCGCGAGGCGGAGGCCGTCGTCGAGCAGCGCACGCACGCGCCGGGACTGCGGCCAGCTCGCGAACCACTGGTCGGCGAGCAGGGGCCACGCCCGGCCGTCGCCGTAGCGGGCGGCCGCGACCTCGGCGGCGAGCGGGTCCGCGCGGCGGGCGACGAGCCGGACCGCGGCGCGGCGGAGCGCGGTGCCCGCCGGGGCCAGCGCGCGTCCGAGCGCACCGGCCGCCGCCGTGCCCGCCCGCGCGACCGGCGTGCCCGGGTGGAGCCCGGGGAGGTGGGGCTCGAACGGGCTCTCGGGGTCGAGCAGCACGAGCCGCACCACCTCCTCCGGATGGAGCAGGGCCCACTCGAGCGCGGCGAGGCCGCCCGAGGAGTGCCCGACGAGCACGACCCCGGACGCGCCGTCGACACCCAGCGCGTCGCGGACCGCGTCGACGGGGTCGGTCACAGGGGTGCACCACGCGTCGAGGACCCGGACGTCGCCGTCGGGTGCGACCGCGCGGGCGAGCGGGGTGAAGTCCTCCGGGGCGAGCGCGAGCCCGGGCAGCACCACGACGGGCGTACGGTCCTCGGCCACGTCCACAGGCTAGGCCCGGTGCGAGACTGGTCCCCATGCCTGCCCCGACGCCCGAAGCCCTCGCGCACGCCCACGACCTCGCGACGTTCGTCGAGGCGTCGCCGTCGTCCTTCCACGCCGCGCACGAGGTCGCGCGCCGCCTGGAGGCGGCGGGCTTCGTGCGGCTCGAGGAGACGGCGGCGTGGCCCCGGGCTGCCGACACGGATCCCGGCTCGGACGCCGGATCCGGTGGCCGGTACGTCGTCGTGCGCGACGGCGCGGTGATCGCCTGGGTCGTGCCGCCGGGCGCGACCGCCACGACGCCGTACGCGATCCTCGGCGCGCACACCGACTCCCCCGGGTTCAAGCTCAAGCCCCGGCCCAGCGGCGTGCGCGAGGGCTGGTGGCAGGCGGGCGTCGAGGTGTACGGCGGCCCCCTGCTCAACTCGTGGCTCGACCGCGAGCTCGAGCTCGCGGGGCGCGTCGTCACGGGCGCCGACACCGGGCCCGACGACGTGCACCTCGTGCGCACCGGCCCGCTGCTGCGCATCCCGCAGCTCGCGATCCACCTGGACCGGCAGGTCAACGAGGGTCTCGCCCTCGACAAGCAGCAGCACACCCAGCCGGTGTGGGGCCTGGCGTCCGCGGCCGGTGCCCCGGGGTCGGATGCCTCCGCACCGGGCGACGGCGGCGACCACGACGGGCACGACGCCGGTGCGGACGTCCTCGCCGAGCTCGCGCACCACGCGGGGGTGCGGGCGAGCGAGATCACCGGCTACGACGTCGTGGTCGCGGACACGCAGGCGCCGCGCGTCTTCGGCGCGCGGGGCGCGTTCCTCGCCTCCGGCCGGCTCGACAACCTCGTCTCGGTGCACGCCGGGCTCACGGCGCTGCTCGCGGTCGCGGGCCACGCGTCCGGCACCCCCGACGAGGCGTCCGGGACGACGGCCGCCGCCCCGGCGACGATTCCCGTGCTCGCCGCGTTCGACCACGAGGAGATCGGGTCGGAGTCGCGGTCCGGGGCCTCGGGACCGTTCCTCGCCGACGTCCTCGCGCGCATCGACGCGATGACGGGCGCCGGGGAGGAGGAGCGCCACCGGCGGCTCGCGGCCTCGCTGTGCGTGTCGAGCGACGTCGGCCACTCGGTGCACCCCAACTACCCCGAGCGCCACGACCCGGCGGTCCGCCCGCTCGCGGGCGGTGGGCCGATCCTCAAGATCAACGCGAACCAGCGCTACACCACGGACGCGCACGGCGCGGCCGCGTGGGCGCGCGCGTGCGCGACGGCCGGTGTGCCGACGCAGGAGTTCGTCTCGCGCAACACGGTGCCGTGCGGGTCGACGATCGGGCCGCTCACGGCGACGCGCCTCGGCATCCGGACGGTCGACGTCGGCGTGCCGATCCTGTCGATGCACTCGGCGCGCGAGCTCACGGCCGTCGTCGACCCGTGGTTCCTCGCGCGCGCCGTCACCGAGGTGTTCCGCGGCTGAGCCCGTCGGCGAGGCCCTCCGCGCGGTCCCGCACGCCGCGCAGCATCCGCTGCGTCATGAGGAAGCTCACCGGCTGCACGGCCTCCACGACGGCGCGCCCCCACGGGTGCGCCGGCCGGTATCGCTCGCGCACGAGCAGCCTCGTGCGGACCGTGTCCTCGTCACCCGGCGGGAGGGGACGGACGACGAACGCCCAGGAGAACGCGAACGGCATGACGTCGGTCTCGCCCGGCTCCGGGGCGCCCAGCAGCAGGAGGTGGTCCTCCGGCTCGAGGAGCGCGACGCGCAGCGCGACCTGCTCGGCGAGGTGGATGTCGTCGCCGACGGCGAGCGCCTGCCACCGGTCCTCGATCGCGTCGGCGCTGCGGATCCTCAGCCCGGCGAGGTTCTCCAGGGCGTCGTAGGAGTAGAAGCCCCCTCGGCCCTGGCCGAGCTGCACCAGCCACGGCCAGACGTCACGCGGCGCGGCGGCGATCGACACGGCACGCGTCGCGACCACGACGCCCGGACCGGTCACCAGCTCGTCCCCGGGCAGCGGCGCGTCGTGCTCGTCGTCGCGCGTGCCCCACGTCTGCGTCATGCGCCGCGTGAGGAGCAGCGTCCCGACGGCCACCGCCACGACCGCGAGCACGTCGACCCCACGCCGTCCGGTCCGCCTCATGCCTCGATCGTCCGCTGCCCGGACCTGCGCGCGCGAGGGGCGTACGTCCCGACCTCGCGGTCGGTGCGGGGTGGGAGACTCGATGCCGTGCCCGACGCTCCCGCCCCGCCGACGAACGCACTGCTCGACGTGCTCGTCGCCGGCGGCCGTCGCGCCGACCGGCTCACGCACGTGCGTGAGCTGCCGGCGCGCGAGGGCGTGCAGGGCGACTGGCCGTCCTGGGCCGACGCGGCGCTCGTCGCCGGGTACCGCGCGCTCGGCGTGCAGCGCCCGTGGGTGCACCAGGCCGTCGCCGCCGACGCCGCGTGGTCGGGCCGGCACGTCGCGCTCGCCACGTCCACCGGGTCGGGCAAGTCGCTCGCGTTCTGGCTCCCTGCCCTGACGGCGGTGCGCGCCGACGCGGCCCGTCGGGCGCTCGACCCCGGACGCATCGAGTCCGTGAGCCGCCGCGGCGCCGTGCTCTACCTGTCGCCGACCAAGGCGCTCGCGGCCGACCAGCTCGCCGGCCTGCACCGATTGCTCGACGCCGCGGGCACGCGCGACGTGCGCGTCGCGACGTGCGACGGCGACACCTCGCCGGACGAGCGCCGGTGGGTGCGGGAGCACGCCGACGTCGTGCTGACCAACCCCGACTTCCTGCACTTCGCCCTCCTGCCGAACCACCGGCGCTGGTCGCGGCTGCTGCGCGACCTGCGCTACGTCGTCGTCGACGAGGGGCACGCCTACCGGGGCGTGTTCGGCGCGCACGTGTCCCTCGTGCTGCGCCGTCTGCGCCGGCTCGCCGCGCACTACGCGCGCGAGGGCGACCCGGCGCCGACGTTCGTCGTGGCGTCCGCGACGACGGCGGACCCGGCGGTGAGCGCGGCGCGGCTCGTGGGCGTGGAGACCGACGACGTCGTCACGGTCGCGGCCGACTCCTCGCCGTCGGGCCACCGCACGTTCGCGCTGTGGGAGCCACCGGTGGTCGAGGGCGCCGGCACGCCGCACCCCGACGACCCGTCGGTACCCACGGCGGCCGAGCCGGCCGAGCACCCGCGCCGCAGCGCGACGGCCGAGGCGGCCGACCTGCTCGCGGACCTCGTGCTCGCCGGGGCCCGCACGCTCGCCTTCACGCGGTCGCGGCGCGGCGCCGAGTCCGTCGCGGTGCAGACGCAGGACTACCTGCGCCCGGTCGACGCGGGCCTCGCGCGGCGCGTCGCGGCCTACCGCGGCGGGTACCTGCCCGAGGAGCGCCGCGAGCTCGAGGAGGCGGTGCGCTCGGGAGCGGTGCGCGCGCTCGCCACGACGAACGCGCTCGAGCTCGGCGTGGACATCTCCGGGCTCGACGCCGTGCTCGTCGCGGGCTGGCCGGGCACGCGCATGTCCGTCTGGCAGCAGGCGGGCCGGGCCGGCCGCGCGGGCGCGGACGGCCTCGTCGCCTTCGTCGCCCGGGAGGACCCGCTCGACACCTACCTGGTGCACCACCCCGAGGCGATCTTCGACGCGCCGCTCGAGGCCACGGTGTTCGACCCGGCGAACCCGTACGTCCTCGCGCCGCACCTGTGCGCGGCGGCGGCGGAGGTCCCGCTGCGCCAGGCCGACCTGGCCGCGTTCGGCGACCCGGCCGCGGTCACGGAGCTCCTCGGTGTGCTGGTCGCCCGGGGCGCGCTGCGCCGCCGCTCGTCGGGCTGGTACTGGACGCACGCGCAGCCGGCCGCGGGCATGACGGACCTGCGGGGCTCGGGCGGCTCGCCCGTCCGTGTGGCCGAGGTCGGCACCGGGCGGCTGCTCGGCACGGTCGACGCCGCCTCCGCGGACGGTTCGGTGCACGACGGCGCGGTGTACGTCCACCAGGGCTCCACGTACGTCGTGGACCACCTCGACCTCACCGACGGCGTCGCCCTCGTGCGGCGCGGCGACGTGGACTACGGGACGTGGTCGCGCTCGGTGACGTCGATCGAGATCGCCGACGAACCGGGGCCCGGCGACGCCGCGGCCGGGCGCGACGTCGTGGAGCGGCGCTGGGGCCCGGTCGGCTGGGGGTACGGCCCCGTGGACGTCAGCTCGCAGGTGATCAGCTTCCAGCGTCGGCGCCTGCCCGACCTGCAGATCCTCGGGACCGAGAACCTCGACCTCCCCGAGCGCACCCTGCCGACCATGGCCGTGTGGTGGACGGCGCCGCAGTCCGTCCTCGACGCCGCGGGCGTGGACGCCGACGCGGCGCCTGGCGCTCTCCACGCGGCCGAGCACGCGTCGATCGGGCTGCTCCCGCTGCTCGCGACGTGCGACCGCTGGGACCTCGGCGGCGTCTCGACCGACCTGCATGCCGACACCGGCGAGGCGACCGTCTTCGTCTACGACGCCTACCCTGGCGGGGCGGGCTTCGCCGAGCGGGGCTACGAGCTCGGCGCGACGTGGCTGCGGGCCACGCGCGACGCCATCGCGCGCTGCCCCTGCCACGACGGCTGCCCCGCGTGCGTGCAGTCCCCCAAGTGCGGCTCCTACAACGCGCCGCTCGACAAGGACGCCGCCGTCCGCCTGCTCGACGCCGTCCTCGCGCACGCGCCCGACTGACGCCACGGCCCCACGAGCGGACGACGGACCGGCGCGCGCCGCGGCCGTCGCCTCACCGAGCGCGACGCCGAGCACGTGGACCACCGGCCCCGCCGTGACGTCGACGCGGACGCTGCCTTCCCCGGCCTCCGCGCACCCGGTGACGCGCACGTCGTTGCGCCCTGCCGTCTCGCGGGCACGACCGCATGCGTCCCAGCCGTCCCGCAGCCCCGACGCCGCCGCGAGCGCCGCGAGGTCCGCACCCGTCTGCGCACGGCCTCGGAGCGCCTGAGCCTGCGCGAGCGAGCCCAGGGCGACGAGCACGACGACGAGGCCCGCGACGATCCCGAGGACCAGCACCGTGCCGGCGCCGCGCTCGCGGTCGTGCCCGTCGGTGAGCCGCCGGCGGCCCGCCCCGCCGCCCCGTGCGCGCCGGGTCGCCGTCACGGCTCCACCCGCGCCACGGCGCGGCCGTCCGCACGCAGCGGCGTCGACGCGAGCCAGCCGCCGACGACCGGCGTGCTCACCGTGACCTCGACCCACGGGTCGCCGCGCACCACGTTCACCCGCGCACCGTCCCCGGCGACGTGCTGCGCCGTCGAGCGCACGACGGCGTCGTCCTCGCCGATCGCCGCCGCCCGGGCGCCCGCCCTCGCCGCGTCCGCGGAGCGCATCTGGGCGCCCGTGGCCGCGGCGAGGGTGAGGACGGCGACGAGGACGAGCACGACGGCGGGCAGGGCGACGGCGAGCTCGGCCGTGACCGCGCCCCGCTCCCCGTCGGCGGTGGCGGACCGCCGCCCACGGCGGACCGCGCGTGCGGGTCGCACCCGTTCCAGCGGCACCCGTCCCAGCCGCACCCGTTCCCGTCGCACGGTCAGCCCAGCGACAGCGCGCTGCGCACGACGCCGACCAGCAGCTCGCGCACCTCGCCGCTCTTGAGCACGACGATCAGCAGGCCGGCGAACCCGGCGGCCGCCACCGTCGCGATGGCGTACTCGGCGGTCGCGAGCCCGGCCTCCTGGTCCTGACCGGTGTGCTGCCCGGTCAGTCGTGCGAGCGTGCGACGCACGCTTCCGGGCACGGTCCTCGTCCTGGTCATGGTCTCTCCCTTCTCGTGGCCCACGGTCGCGGGCGGTGCGCCCACTGTCGTGGCGGACCGTGCCCGCCCGCCGGACGCGGTCGACGTCCCGTGGACGGGCCCGCCGGTGACCGGGACTGTGGACGGCCACGGCGCCCGCGCTGCCCGGAACCCGCCGTCAGCCGAGCAGGCCGGAGCCGAGCGACAGCAGGACGGGGAGCAGGCCGACGAGGACGAACGCCGGCAGGAAGCACGCACCGAGCGGCAGCACGAGCTGCACACCGAGCCGGGCCGCCGCGGTCCTCGCCGCGGCCGTCCGCTCCTGGCGCAGCGACTCGCCCGCCGCGCGCAGCGACTGGACCGGACCGGCGCCGTGGACCCAGGCCGGGCGCAGCGCGCGACGCACGACGTCGAGCCGCCGCGGGGCGCCGGACCAGGCCGCGTCCCACGTCGCGCCGAGGACGAGCGCGGCGCCCGCACGGCGCAGGCCCTCGCCGTCCGCGCCGCCGACCGCGGCGCCCACCGTCTCGAGCGCCCGCGGCACCGACGCGCCGGCACGCACGGCCGCGGCGAGGAGCTCGAGCAGCACACCGGTGCGGACCGCGCCGTCCTCGGCGTCGGCGAGGCCTCGCGCGGCGCGTGCGGTGCCGGGCGCCGCGACGGACCGTGCCCGCCGCTGCACCGTGGCCCGCGCCACCCACCAGGGCGACGCCGCGGCGAGGAGGCAGCCGGTGACGACGAGGGCCGTCACCGCTCCTCCCCCGCCGTGCGGGCGCGCGCCACGAGGCGCCCGGACCAGGCCCGGCCGGCCAGCAGCAGGAGCACGCCGAGCAGCACGCCGACGGTGCCGACCCCGCCGTCGAGGGCGGTGGCCACGGGGTCGGCACCGAGCACGTAGCCGAGCAGCACCCCGACGGCCGGCAGCCACAGCAGGACGCGGGTGGTGGCGCGCGGCCCCGCGAGGGCGGCATCCCGTGCGGCGTCGGCCTCCGCGTCGGCGGCGAGCGAGGCCGCGACCTCCTCCAGCACGGCGACGAGCGGTGACCCGACCTCACCGGCCAGGCGGCAGGCGGCGACGACCGCGCGGGCGGTGCCCGCGCTCCCCAGGTGCGCCGCGAGGTCGTCGACGCGCGGCACCCCGGAGGCGTCCACACGCACACCCGTCGCGCGCTCCCACGCCGCGCCGGGAGCGGCCCCGGAGCGCAGCAGCGCGCCGACCTGCGTCACCACGAGGCGCACGAGCTCCGCCCCGTGCGGCCCGCGGTCGCCCCGGCGCCACCAGCGCGGCGGACGACCGTCCACGCCCGGGACGCCGAGCCCCGAACCGGCCGGTCCGGCACGCGCGTCGCGGCGCGGACGGGCCCACGGCGCGCCCCGCACGGCTCGGGTGGCGGTCCGCCCGCCCGGGTCCAGCACGATCCACACCGCGAGGCCGACGAGCAGTCCGACGACCACGGTCACGCCCACCGCCGTGCGAGGAGGTCCCACGCCGGCCCGGCGACGGGTTCCGCGACGCCGTCCCACGAGGCCGCGAGGTCCACCACGAGCCCGGACACCTCGTCGCGGCGGACCACGCCCACCTGGGCGACGTGGCGCCGCGTCGTCCCGTCGCGCCGGCCCCGGCGCAGGTGCAGCACGACGTCGAGCCCACCCGCGGCCTGCGCCGCGACCGCCGCGCGGTCCATGCCCGCGAGCGCCGCGAGCGCCTCGAGCCGCGCCGGGACCACGGCGACGTCGTTGGCGTGGATGGTGGCGAGCCCTCCCTCGTGCCCAGTGTTGAGCGCCATGAGGACCTCGCGGACCTCGGCGCCGCGGCACTCGCCGAGGACGATGCGGTCGGGCCGCATGCGCAGCGCCGCACGCACGAGGTCGGCGAGGTCCACCCCGCCGGCTCCCTCGACGTTGGGCCGGCGGGCCGTGAGGGGCACGACGTGCGGGTGGTCGGGCACGAGCTCGCGCGCCTCCTCGACGCACACGACGCGCTCGTCGGCCGGGACGAGCGCGAGCAGCGCGGCGAGGAGCGTCGTCTTGCCCGTCCCCGTGCCCCCGGACACGAGCACGGACGCACGCCGCTCGACGAGCCGGCGCAGCAGTGGCGCCCAGACCGCAGGGACGGTGCCGCGCGCGACGAGGTCCGCCAGCGCGAACCCCTTCGGCCGCAGCACGCGCAGCGAGATCACGGCGCCCGCCTCGCACACGGGCGCGACGACCGCGTGCAGCCGCGTGCCGTCCGGCAGGCGCGCGTCGACGACCGGGCACGCGTCGTCCAGCCGACCTCCCCCAGCGGCGGCGAGGCGCACCGCGAGGGCCCGGACGTCGGCGGCGCTCGCGAACGACACGGCGGCGCGCTCGAGGCCCGCGCCGCGGTCGACCCAGACGTCGTCGGGACCGTTGACGAGCACGTCGGTGGTGCCCGGCTCGTCGAGCAGCGGCTGCAGCGGACCGGCGCCGAACAGCTCCGCGCGCGCCGTGCGGGTCAGCTCCCGCAGAGCCGTGGACCCCAGGACCCGGCCGGACGCACGCAGCGCCTCGGCGAGCCGCGCGTCGTCGGGCGCGCCCTGGGCGAGGCGCTCGCGGACGCCGTCGAGCAGCTCGGGCCTCATGCCCGTGCCCCGGCGTACCGGCGCGCGAGGACGCGGCCGACGCGCTCGACCGGTCCACGACCGGAGCACGGGCCGTGGCCGCGCTCGACCGCCCCGGCGACGCGGCGGTCGTGGCGCACCGTCGCCGCCACGTCCAGCCCGACGGCGTGCGCGACCTCGGCGGGAGTCAGGCGACCGGGTGCGGGGTGCCGCACGACGAGCGCGGCGGGTATGCCGAGCCGGGCGGCGAGCACGGCCGCGCCGCCCACGGCGGGCACGTCGAGCGGGGTGACGACGAGCACCTCCTCGCACGCTCCGAGCACCTCGTGCGCGGGGGTGCCGGCGAGGAGTGCACCGTGACCCAGGTCGAGCACGACCGTGCCCTCGCGCGGGACGACGGTCTCGGCGAGCGCCGCGACCACGTCGACCACCGCGTCGGCCGCCGGCCCGCCCTCCGTGGTCGCGCTGACGACGGGGACGCCGTCCCAGGACGGGAGTCGTTCCAGCAGGTCGTCGCCGTCGAGCCTGCCGCGCGCGTCGTCCAGGTCGGGCCAGCGCACGCCGGGCAGACCCTCGACGCCGAGCAGCACGTCGATCCCGGCGCCGTCGCCGGCGAGCTCGACCAGGCACGCGGGTGCGCGACGTCCGGCTGCCCGGGCGAGCGACGCCGCGACCACGCTCGCCCCGGCCCCGCCGCGCGCCCCGACGACACCCACCACCGCACCCACGCCGACCTCCCGCACCCGTACCGCACCCGTCCCGCACCTGTCCCGCACCGTCCGGCCCACGGTCGCCGAGCGGTCCGGAGCAGCGCACGCCCGGGCGCCCGCCCTGTGGACACGACCGCTGCGCGTCGGGTCTGTGGACGGCCAGGCGCCACGGATAGGCTCGCCGGGTGAGCTCGCCGTCCGGACCACCGCCGCGCCCTGCCGGCACGATCGCCGCGTTCTTCGACCTCGACAAGACGATCATCGCCACGTCCTCCGCGGCTGCGTTCTCGCGCCCGTTCTTCGCGGGCGGGCTCATCACGCGCGGCGACGTCCTGCGCAGCGCGTACGCCCACTTCCTGTTCATGCTCGGCGGGGCGGACGCCGACCAGACGGAGCGCATGCGCGCCCACCTGTCGAGCCTCGCCACGGGCTGGGAGGTCGCGACCGTGTCCCGCATCGTCGCGGACACGGTGCACGAGCTCATCGACCCCGTCGTGTACGCGGAGGCCGTCGAGCTCATCGACGCCCACCACGCCCGCGGGCACGACGTGGTCGTCGTGTCCGCGTCCGGCAGCGAGGTCGTCGAGCCCGTCGCGGCGGTGCTCGGCGCGGACCACGTCATCTCCTCGCGCATGACCGTCGAGGACGGCCGCTACACGGGCGGCATCGACTTCTACGCGTACGGGGAGAACAAGGCGTCGGCGATCCGCGAGCTCGCCGCGCGCGAGGGGTACGACCTCGCCGCGAGCTACGCCTACTCCGACTCCGTCACCGACGCCCCCATGCTCCACGAGGTCGGCCACGCCTTCGCGGTCAACCCCGACCGGACGCTGCGCCGGCTCGCCGCCGAGCACGGCTGGGGCGTGCTGACCTTCACCAAGCCCGTCGCGCTGCGCTCGCGCCTCGACCCCACGACGCCCGCCCTGGCCGCGCTCGGCGTCACCGCGCTCGCCCTGGCCGGGTGGGTCGTGTGGCGCGTCCTGCGCCGCCACGGCACCCGCTGACGCGCCGGCCGGGCGAGGCCGGCGCGACGGCGCTCCTGCCTTGCGTGCGTCGCGCACCGGGAGTCTGATGGGACGACGAAGGAGAGCGACAGACGGCAGCGCGGCGGTACCCACGCGCAGGTAGTCCACACGGAGGACTCGCTGACCGGCCAGCGTGCCCCGGCACGCCCCGTTGCAGCGGCACACCGTGCACGCCTGATAGCCGCCGTCCGCTGGCGACCACGGCGTCCGAGAGGGCGCCGTGGCCGTGTCCGGCCCGTCCCGGGCCCGGGCGAGCCGCGATACTGAGGGGCATGACCTCTGCGCCCAGCGTGTCCTCCTCCATCACCGCCCGCCTCCAGGTCGAGGCGCGCCCCACCGCCGTGAGCGAGCTGACGGGCGCCATCGAGCAGACCGGGGGCATCGTCTCCGCGCTCGACGTCACGGCGTCCGGCCACGAGCGGATCACCGTGGACGTGACGGTCGCGACGCGCGGCGAGGCGCACGCCGGGGAGATCGTCGAGGCGCTGCGCGCGCTGCGCGGCGTCGTCGTGGAGCGGGTCTCGGACCGCACCTTCCTGCTGCACCTGGGCGGCAAGCTGAAGATCGAGTCGAAGGTGCCGATCCGCAACCGTGACGACCTGTCGATGATCTACACGCCCGGGGTCGCGCGCGTGTGCGAGGCGATCGCCGCGAAGCCGGAGGACGCGCGCCGCCTCACCATCAAGCGCAACACCATCGCCGTCGTGACGGACGGCTCGGCCGTGCTCGGCCTCGGCGACATCGGCCCGCTGGCCTCGCTGCCCGTCATGGAGGGCAAGGCGGCGCTTTTCAAGCGGTTCGCCGACATCGACGCGTTCCCCGTCGCGCTCGACACCACGGACGTCGACGAGATCGTGCGCACCGTCAAGGCCATCGCGCCCGTGTTCGCGGGCATCAACCTCGAGGACATCTCGGCGCCGCGGTGCTTCGAGATCGAGCAGCGCCTGCGGGCCGAGCTCGACATCCCCGTGTTCCACGACGACCAGCACGGCACCGCGATCGTCGCGCTGGCCGCGCTGCGCAACGCGCTCAAGGTCGTCGGCAAGGAGCTCGCGGACGTGCGCGTCGTGCTGTCGGGCGCGGGCGCCGCCGGCACCGCCGTGCTCAAGCTGCTGCTCGCGGCGGGCGCCCGGGACGTCGTCGTCGCCGACGTCGAGGGGGTCGTGCACCCGGACCGCCCCGGCCTGTCGGAGTCGCTCGCCTGGACGGCCGCGCACACGAACCCGCGCGGCGTCAGCGGGACGCTGCGAGACGCTGTCGTCGGCGCCGACGTGTTCATCGGCGTCTCCGCGCCGGACGTCCTGACGGGCGACGACGTCGCCCGCATGGCACCGGACGCGATCGTCTTCGCGATGGCGAACCCGCGCCCCGAGGTCGACCCCGTCGAGGCCGCGCAGCACGCCGCGATCGTCGGGACGGGACGCTCCGACTTCGCGAACCAGATCAACAACGTGCTCGCGTTCCCGGGCGTGTTCCGCGGCCTGCTCGACGCGCAGTCGCACCGCATCACGGACGACATGCTGCTCGCCGCGGCCAAGGCCCTCGCCGACGCCGTCCACCCGGACCAGCTCAACCCGACGTACATCATCCCGAGCGTGTTCAACCCGGAGATCACGACCCTGGTCGCCGCCGCGGTCGAGCAGTCCGCCCGCGAGGACGCCGACGTCGTGACGGCGGGCGCCTGACCGTGCAGCGCGTCACGACCCGCAACGCGGCGTTCCAGCAGTGGCAGGCGCTGCTGACCAACCGCACCAAGCGCCACCGCGCGGGCGAGCTCGTCGTGCAGGGCGTGCGGCCCATCACGCTCGCCGTCGAGCACGGCTGGACCGTGCGCACGTGGCTCGTCGACGCCGACCGTTCGCTGTCGTCGTGGGCGCACGCCATGCTCGACCGCGTCCGGGGGCCGCGCTACGCGCTGTCCACCGACCTCATGCGCGAGCTCGGCGGCAAGGAGGACGAGGCGCCCGAGCTGCTGGCCGTCGTCGCGATGCCGCCGGACGACCTCGGGCGGATCTCCGTCGGCACCGACGCCGCGGGCGGCACCGGGGGCCTACAGGGAACCGCCGGCTCCCCGTTCCTCGGGGTGGTGCTCGACCGCCCGAACAACCCCGGGAACGTCGGCACCGTGGCCCGGTCGCTCGACGCGTTCGGCGGCGACGGTCTCGTCGTCGCCGGTCACGCCGCCGACCCGTACGACCCCCGCGCCGTGCGCGCGAGCACCGGCTCGATCTTCTCCGTCCCCGCGGTGCGCGTCCCGTCCGGCCGCGAGGTGCTGGACTGGGTCGCCGCCCAGCGCGCCGCCGGTCGGCCGCTCACGCTCGTCGGCACCGACGAGCACGGCGACGTCGAGCTCGCCGACCACGACCTCACCGGTCCGACGCTCCTGCTCGTCGGCAACGAGACCACGGGGCTCAGCAGCGGCTGGCGCGAGGCGTGCGACGTCATGGTGAGCATCCCGATGCTCGGCGCGGCGAGCTCGCTCAACGCCGCGAGCGCCACGACGGTCGTGCTGTACGAGGCGGTGCGCCAGCGTCGTCGGGCGTGACGGTCCGGCGTGACGGGGGTCACGTCGCCGGCGCTAGACTCGCGACGGCGGGGGCGAGCCCTCGCGCACCAGAGTCGATGCGCACCGGAGGTCAGCGTGCCAGAGAACGAGCCCACCACCGCCCGTGCCGGGCTGGAGAACCTCCTCCACGAGACCCGGAGCTTCCCCCCGAGCACCGCGTTCGCGGCGCAGGCGAACGCCGGGCCGGAGCTCTACGAGGAGGCGAGGGCCGACCGGCTCGCGTTCTGGGCGGAGCAGGCCACGGAGCTCGTCAGCTGGCACACCTCCTTCACCGAGACGCTCGACTGGTCGCAGGCGCCTGTGGCGCGCTGGTTCGCCGACGGCACGCTGAACGCCGCGTACAACGCGGTCGACCGCCACGTCGAGGCGGGCCTCGGCGACCGCGTCGCCATCCACTTCGAGGGCGAGCCGGGCGACACGCGCACGGTGACGTACGCCGAGCTGCAGCGCGAGGTCGCGCGCGCCGCGAACGCCCTCGCGGCGCTGGGTGTCTCCACCGGCGACCGGGTCGTGATCTACCTGCCGATGGTCGTCGAGGCGGTCGTCGCGATGCTCGCGTGCGCGCGGATCGGCGCGCCGCACTCCGTCGTGTTCGGCGGTTTCTCCGCCGACGCGCTGCGCAGCCGCATCGCCGACGCCGAGGCGACACTCGTCATCACGGCCGACGGCGGCTACCGGCGCGGCGCCCCGTCCGCGCTCAAGCCCGCGGTCGACGACGCGCTCGCCCCCAAGGAGGGCGCGGCGCCCACGACCGTGCAGCACGTCCTCGTCGTGCGCCGCACCGGGCAGGACACCGCGTGGACGGAGGGCCGCGACGTGTGGTGGCACGACGCGCTCGCCGCCGCCGACACGCAGCACGACCCGGTGTGGGTCGAGGCCGAGCACCCGCTGTTCATCCTCTACACCTCGGGCACGACGGGGAAGCCGAAGGGCATCCTGCACACGACCGGCGGGTACCTCACGCAGGCCGCGTACACGCACCGCACCGTGTTCGACCTCAAGCCCGAGACGGACGTCTACTGGTGCACCGCCGACGTCGGCTGGGTCACCGGCCACACGTACGTCGTCTACGGGCCGCTGCTCAACGGCGCGACGCAGGTGCTGTACGAGGGCACGCCCGACACCCCGCACCAGGGCCGCTGGTGGGAGATCGTCGAGAAGTACGGCGTCTCGATCCTCTACACCGCGCCCACGGCGATCCGCGCGTGCATGAAGTGGGGCGACGAGATCCCGGCGCGGTACGACCTGTCGAGCCTGCGCGTCCTCGGCTCGGTCGGCGAGCCCATCAACCCCGAGGCGTGGATGTGGTACCGCCGCGTGATCGGCGGCGACCGCGCGCCCATCGTCGACACGTGGTGGCAGACGGAGACGGGCGCGATCATGATCTCCCCGCTGCCCGGTGTCACGGCGGCCAAGCCCGGCTCCGCCCAGGTGCCGCTGCCCGGGGTCGTGGCGACCGTCGTCGACGACGAGGCGCACGAGGTGCCCGACGGCGGGGGCGGCTACCTCGTGGTCCCGGAGCCCTGGCCGTCGATGCTGCGCGGCATCTGGGGCGACCTGGAGCGCTTCCAGGACACCTACTGGTCCCGCTTCCCGGGGATCTACTTCGCGGGCGACGGCGCCAAGAAGGACGAGGACGGCGACATCTGGCTCCTCGGTCGCGTCGACGACGTCATGAACGTCTCCGGCCACCGCCTGTCGACGACCGAGATCGAGTCCGCGCTCGTCTCGAACGCGATCGTGGCCGAGGCCGCCGTCGTCGGTGCGACGGACGAGATGACCGGGCAGGCCGTCGTCGCGTTCGTCATCCTGCGCGGCGAGCACGCGGCGCGGGGCGCCGACGCCGAGGGCGCGGCCGCCGTGCAGAAGGAGCTGCGCGACCACGTGGCGCGGGAGATCGGCCCGATCGCCAAGCCGAAGCGCATCCTCGTGGTGCCGGAGCTGCCCAAGACGCGCTCGGGCAAGATCATGCGCCGGCTGCTGCGCGACGTCGCCGAGGACCGCGCCGTCGGCGACGCCACGACGCTCGCCGACTCCTCGGTGATGGAGCTCATCGCCGCGGGCCTGCACACCCCGGCGGCCGCGTCCCAGGACTGACCGCCCGGCGTCGGGGAAACGGTACCGTCGAGGCGTGACCGCTCCCCCGACCGACCGCGCGCTGCTCCTGGAGCAGCTCGACCTGCGGGCCGACTGCGCACGGTGCACGGGCCTGTGCTGCGTGGCGCTCACGCTGACCCGGTCGGCGGACTTCGCGATCGACAAGCCCTCCGGCACACCCTGCCCCCACCTGGAGCAGAGCTTCGGCTGCGACATCCACGCGCGCCTGCGCACGTCCGGCTTCCCCGGCTGCACGGCCTACGACTGCCTCGGCGCAGGGCAGCGCGTGACGGCGGCGGTGCGGTCGACGCACGAGGGCGCGACGTGGCGGGACGACGCCGCGGCGGCCCGCGACGCGTTCGCGGCGCTCCCGGCCGTCACGCAGCTGCACGAGCTGCTGTGGTACCTCTCCGAGGTGCTCGCGCACCCGGACGCGGCGCCCGTGCACGACGACGCCCGGCAGGCCCTCGCGGACACGTCCGCCCTGACGGGGCTCGCCCCCGCGGAGCTGCTCGCGCTCGACGTCGGTCCCGTGCGCCGGCGGGTGGGCCCCGTCGTCGACCGGGCGAGCGAGGCGGTCCGCGCCGCGGCGCCCCGCGGCCGCGGCACGCCTGCGCCCGCGCTGGGCCGCCGGCTGCACCCGGGCGCGGACCTCGTGGGTGCGTCGCTGTCCGGTCTCGACCTCACCGGGACGGACCTGCGCGGAGCGCTGCTCCTCGGCGCGGACCTGCGCGGCACCGTGCTCGACCGCGCCGACCTCCTGGGCGCCGACCTGCGCGGTGCGGACGTGCGCGGCGCCGACCTGTCGCGGGCGCTGTTCCTGCTGCCCCCTCAGGTCGGCGGTGCGCACGGCGACACCGCGACGCGGCTCCCCGCGGCGCTCGGACGCCCGTCGTCCTGGTCCTGACCCCTCAGCGGACGGCGGGCTCCGGCCGGCGTCCGCGCGCCGGGCGCAGCGCGACCGGCGAGCCGACGACGAGGCACAGGACGAGCAGGCCCGCGGCACCCCACGCCAGGCCGGAGTACGACGACACGGTGATGACGAGGCCCGCGACGACGCCGCCCAGCGCCCCGCCGAGGTTCATCGCGAGGTCCGACACGCCCTGCACGGCCGTGCGCGCACCGTCCGGCGTCGCGTCGACCAGCAGCGCCGACCCGGCGACGAGCCCGCACGACCAGCCCACGCCGAGGAGCACGAGCCCCACGGTGAGCCGCCCGGCGTCGTCGCTGGGAGCGCCCGCGACGACGACCGCCGCCGCGAGCAGCACGACCCCGCCGACCACGAGGACGCGCGCGTGCCCGAGCCGGTCCGCGAGCCAGCCGATCACCGGGCTCAGCGCGTACATCCCCGCGATGTGGGCGCTGATCACGAGCCCGACCACCTGGAGCGTCGCGCCGCCGTGGTTCATGTGCACCGGCGTCATGGTCATGAGCCCCACCATGACGAGGTGGCTCAGCACGACGGCCGCGAGCGCGAGGCGCGCGGTCGCCGAGGAGCGCACGACCTCCCACCCGCGGCGGACGCCGCCCGGCGGCGCGGTCGCCGCCGCACCGAGCGCGGCGCCGGGTGCGTCGCCCGAGGCTTCACCGGGCGCGTCACCGAGCACGTCGCCCGACGGGCGACCGGCGAGCCGCGCGGCCACGTGCAGCGGGTCGGGGCGCAGCCACACCCAGACGACGACGGCCGCCGCGACGAAGACCACCGTCGCGAGCACGTACGGGGCGGCGGTCGGCCCGGCCTCGGCAGAGGCCCCCGTGCCCCCGCCGTGGTGAGCGGCGTTCCCGGCCAGCCCCGCACCCACGCGGTCGGCGACGCCGCCGAGCGTCGGCCCGAGCACCGAGCCGACCGTCGTCGCCCACACCACGACCGACAGGTCCGTGGCGCGCCGCGACGGCGTCGCGAGGTCGGTGGCGGCGAACCGCGCCGCGAGCCCGGTCGCGCTGCCCGCCCCGAACGCGAGCATCGCCACGACGAGCAGCGGCCACGAACCCCACCACGTCGCGAGCGCGGCGAGCACCGCACCCACGGCGGCGAGCCCGAACCCCGAGGACAGGGAGCGTCGCCGGCCGTGCCGGGCGGCGACGCGGGCGAGCGGCAGGGCGACGATCGCGGCACCCACCACGGCGGCCGTCTGCGTGAACCCGGCGACCGCGTCCGAGCCCGAGAGCTCGGACGCGACGAGGGACGACACCGCGACGCCCGTGGCCACACCGATCCCGGCGAGGACTTGGCTCGCGGCGAGGGTGGCGAGCGTCCGCCGCTGCGCACGGGCGGTCGTCAGGTCGTGCTGCACGTCGGTCACGCCCCCGACGGTAGGCCCGCGTGCTCGCGGTGACCAGGGTCGTGACCGCCGCGCACCGACGGATTCCTGCCGCGTCCGCGGGGTCGGGGCAAGATGGACCGGTGGAGACCGCGATCCTCTGGCACACCGGGCCGCTCATCGACGACGACGAGGTGGCCCAGGTGCACGCCCTCGCGGCGGACGCCGAGCGCACCGACGGCGCGGCGCCGCTGTCCGAGCAGCCCTTGCTGAACCTGCGGACGCACAGCGACGACGTCGTGCACCTGCTCACCTGGCGGTCCGGCGAGCTCGCGGGGTACGCCCAGGTCGACCGGCGGGGCGACGTCGCGAGCGCCGAGCTCGTCGTGCGCCCCGCGCACCGGCGGCACGGTCTCGGCTTCCACCTGCTCGCGAGCGCGGGCGACCGCGCGGCCGCGGGCTCCGCCGGCCCGGACGAGGGCGAGGAGGACGGCACGTCGCCCGCCGCCGGCAGTGCCGCCGCCAGCAGTGCCACCGCCGGCAGTGCCACCGCCGGTTCGGGCCGGCCGCCCCTGCGCGTGTGGGCGCACGGCGACCTGCCGGCGGCCCGTGCGCTCGCGGCGCGGTCCGGCTACGTGCCCGTGCGCGAGCTGCTCGTGCTCGAGCGTCCGTTGGGGGGTGCGGCGCAGCACCCGCTGCCCGTGGTCCCCGCGGGACTGCGGCTGCGCGCGTTCGTGCCGGGGCAGGACGACGAGGCGTGGGTCCGGGCGAACGCGCTCGCGTTCGCGAGCCACCCGGAGCAGGGCCGGATCACCGTCGCGGACCTGCACGACCGGGTGCGCGAGGACTGGTTCGACCCCGCGGGGCTGCTGCTGCTCGAGCGGGACGGGTCCGGCGAGCTGGTCGGGTTCGTGTGGACGAAGATCCCCGTCGGGCAGGACGACGGCGCCCGCGAGGGCGAGATCTACGTCGTCGGCGTGGTCCCGGACGCCCAGGGCGAGGGGCTCGGCGGGCTGCTGACCGGCGTCGGCCTCGCCCACCTGGCGGGCGCGGGCGTGACCACCGCCGTCCTCTACGTCGACGGCGACAACGCGCCCGCGGTGCGCACGTACGAGCGCGCGGGGTTCACCCGGCGCGAGGTCCACGTGCAGTACGCGCCCGAGTGAGACCCGTCACGCGCCGTTCATCCGGCGATGACACGATAGGCGCATGAGCACGACTGCCGAGAAGAGCGGACGCACCCGGGACTCCAAGGGTCGCTTCGTGCCCGGGGACGAGGACGCGAGCGCGGTGGCCCGTCCCGGGCTCGACCCGTCGCTCGCGGCGCACATCGCCGAGCACATCGCCGAGGACCCGGAGCTCGACGGCACCGCGTTCGTCACCGACGGGGCACCGCTGCCCGACGACCGCTTCGCCGACCGCGAGCTGAGCTGGCTCGCGTTCAACGAGCGGGTCCTCGAGCTCGCGGAGGACCCGCGCCAGCCGCTGCTCGAGCGCGTGCGGTTCCTCGCGATCTTCGCGTCCAACCTCGACGAGTTCTTCATGGTGCGCGTCGCCGGCCTCAAGCGCCGCATGGCGACGGGTATCGCGGTGACCGCCGCGTCGGGCCTGTCCCCCCGGCAGGTGCTCGACGCCATCAGCGAGCGCGCGCACGAGCTCATGGCCCGCCACGCCAAGGTGTTCGCGGGCGACGTGCAGCCCGCGCTCACCGCCGAGGGCATCACCCTCGTCCACTGGGACGAGCTCGAGACGCGCGAGCAGGAGCGGCTGCACAAGTACTTCCGCAAGCAGATCTTCCCCGTCCTCACGCCGCTCGCCGTCGACCCGGCGCACCCGTTCCCCTACATCTCCGGGCTCTCGCTCAACCTCGCGGTCGTCGTGGCCAACCCGGCGACGGGCAAGGAGCACTTCGCGCGCGTGAAGGTGCCGCCGCTGCTGCCGCGGTTCATCGCGGTCGACGCCCGCGGCCGCCCGTCGGCACCCACCTCCCAGACGGCGGCGACCGACCGCGGCCCGACGTCGTTCGTGCCCATCGAGGAGGTCATCGCCCAGCACCTGGACCACCTCTTCCCCGGCATGGAGGTGCGCGAGCACCACACGTTCCGGGTCACGCGCAACGAGGACGTGGAGGTCGAGGAGGACGACGCCGAGAACCTCCTGCAGGCGATGGAGAAGGAGCTGCTGCGTCGCCGGTTCGGGCCGCCCGTGCGGCTCGAGCTCACCCACGGCATCAGCCCGCGCATCCGCGCGCTGCTCGTGCGCGAGCTCGACGTCGTCGAGGAGGAGGTCTACGAGCTGCCCGAGCCGCTCGACCTGACGGGCCTGAACCTCATGGCCGACCTCGACCGGTCGGACCTGCACTACCCACCGTTCGTCCCGACGACGCACCGCTTCCTGGCGGAGGTGGAGAGCTCGTCCCCGACGGACGTGTTCGCCGCGATCCGCGAGCGCGACGTCCTCCTGCACCACCCCTACGACTCGTTCTCGACGTCGGTCCAGACGTTCCTCGAGCAGGCGGCGGCCGACCTGAAGGTCCTCGCGATCAAGCAGACGCTGTACCGCACCTCGGGCGACTCCCCCATCGTCGACGCCCTCATCGACGCCGCCGAGGCCGGCAAGCAGGTCCTCGCGCTCGTGGAGATCAAGGCCCGCTTCGACGAGCAGGCGAACATCTCCTGGGCGCGCAAGCTCGAGCAGGCGGGCGTGCACGTCGTGTACGGCATCGTCGGGCTCAAGACGCACTGCAAGCTCTCCCTCGTGGTCCGCCAGGAGTCCGACGGCCTGCGCCGCTACTGCCACGTCGGCACGGGCAACTACCACCCGAAGACGGCGCGCCTGTACACCGACCACGGTCTGCTCACGTGCGACCCCGACGTCGGGCAGGACCTCACGCGCCTGTTCAACCAGCTGTCCGGCTACGCACCGCAGTCGCGGTTCCACCGGCTGCTCGTCGCGCCCCGCACGGTGCGCTCCGGCCTGGTCGAGCGCATCGAGCGCGAGGTCGCCGCGGCGTCCGAGGGGCGCGAGGCGTGGGTCAAGCTCAAGGTGAACTCCGTGGTCGACGAGACGACGATCGACGCCCTCTACCGCGCGTCGCAGGCAGGCGTGAAGGTCGACATCGTCGTGCGCGGGATCTGCGCGGTGCGCCCCGGTGTCCCCGGCCTGTCGGAGAACGTCCGCGTGCGCTCGATCCTCGGTCGCTTCCTCGAGCACTCGCGCATCTACGCGTTCGCCAACGCGGACGGTCCCACGATCGGCGAGGGGCCGGAGTCCGGCCCGGAGGTCTTCATCGGCTCGGCGGACCTCATGCACCGCAACCTCGACCGGCGCGTCGAGGCCCTCGTCCGCATCTCCGAGCCCGACCAGGTCCGCGAGCTCATCGACCTCGTCGACACCTCCATGGCGGATGGGACGGCGTCGTGGCGCCTGCGCCCGGACGGGACGTGGGAGCGGCCCGAGACGGGCCCGGACGGGACCCCCCTCGTGGACCTCCAGGCCAGCCTCGTGAACCGGCAGCGCCGCCGCCTCGCCGGGAGGCGGTGACCGGATGGCGGTGCCGTCCTCAGGCCCGGGCAACGGCATCACGCTCGTCCCCGCGCTCGGTCCCACGCACGTGGAGCACACGCCGGTCGTCGAGTCGGCCGGTGCGCTCGTGTGGCGCCTGCACGGCGGCGAGCTGCAGGTGCGGCTCGTGCACCGGCCCCGGTACGACGACTGGTCCTGGCCCAAGGGCAAGCTCGAGCCCGGCGAGACGTTCCAGGCCGCCGCGGCCCGCGAGGTCGCGGAGGAGACGGGCAAGCCGATCGTGCTCGGGGTCCCGCTCCCGGGGCTGCAGTACCTGACGTCCGAGGGACGCGTGAAGCGCGTGCACTACTGGGCGGGACGCCGGGCGTCGCGGTCGCGCGACGCCGGGGCGCTCGCCGCGCGGCCACCGGTCCCGCCGGTCTCGCCGCAGGAGATCGACCAGGCCGAGTGGCTGGCGGTGCCCGACGCCGCCCGTCGCCTCACGCGCGCCGCCGACCGCACGCCCCTGGACGTCCTCGTGCGCGAGCACGAGGAGGGGCGGCTCGCGACGCAGGTGCTGATCATCGCGCGCCACGGCAAGGCGGTCGCGCGCACCGCCTGGCACGGGGCCGAGCAGGAGCGCCCGCTCACCCCGGCCGGGTACGCGCAGGCCATGGCCCTCGTCCCGGTGCTGGCCGCGTACGGCGTCGAGACCGTCGTGACCAGCCGGTGGGACCGCTGCGCGCAGACCATCGCGCCGTACACCCGCGCCACCGGCCTGGAGCCGGTGTGCAGCGACCACCTGTCGGAGGCGCAGCACGAGCGCTCTCCCGCGCGGGTCGCACGGACCGTCCTCGAACTGCTCGAGTCGGACCGCTCGTCGGTGCTGTGCACCCACCGGCCCGTGCTGCCGACGATCCTCGACGTGCTCGGCCAGCACTCGCGCCGCCCCGTCGCGAGCGCGCTGCCGACGCAGGACCCGTACCTCGACCCCGGGGAGATGCTCGTGGCGCACGTCGCGCGCACCGCGAAGGGTCCGCGCGTCGTCGCGGCGGAGAAGGTCGCGCCGCCGCTGCACTGACCTGTCAGCACGACACCGCGCCCCGGCAACGTGTCGTGCTGACCACCGAGTGACACGATCGAGGTGTCAGCGCGACGACGCGTCCGGGTAGCGCGTCGTGCTGACACGTCGCGGATCAGGCCAGCAGGTGGCGGGCGAGGATCGCGACGACACGCCGAGGCTCGACGCGCAGCGCCGAGGCAGGCAGGCGGATCGTCGTCGTGCCGTCCCCCTGCCCGAGCTCGGCGTCGCGGAGCAGGTCGTCGTACCAGCGCGCGACCTCCATGTGCCCGACGCCGTCGACCTCGACCACGAGCCGCCTCCCGCCCGGCAGACGCCACTCGGCGTCGAGGTACCGCGTGCGCCCGCGGGCGTCCTGTCGCCGGGCCTGCCGTCGCGGCTCCGGCAGGCCGTGCGAGCGGCACAGCCGGACGAGGTCGATCTCGCTCAGCGCGTCCGCACCACCCCGGATGTCGGCGATGCCGGCACGCAGCAGGCGGTGGAAGCGCACCTTCCCCACCCGGTCGAGCTGCTCCCCGAGCCGGTCCGGGGTCGTCAGCCGCTGCTGCACGACCGCCGCGAGCAGCCCGACGGCGGTCCTCGCCGACGTCTGCCAGGCGGCGGCGTCGATCGCGCACCGCTCGACACGGTGCACCGGCAGCGCGTCGAGCCGCACGATGTCCTCGGGTGCCGGACGACGCGACTCGTGCACGACGAGCCCCGCCCTGCGGACGGTGCGCGCCCCGCGCCGCACGACGACGTGGACCCCGGGACGCGGCCAGCCGGTCAGACCGTGCAGCGCGAGGGCCGTCCACGAGCCGATCGCCACCGGCTCGGGGGCGCCCAGCACCGCGATCCACAGCTCGCTCCGCGCCGTCGGCGGTCCGTTGTGCAGCAGCACCACGTCGCTCGACACCTGCGTCCAGCGTCTCGCCCGCAGCTGCGTCGCGACGTGACCCGGGGTGATGCCGAGGGCCCGCAGCTGGGCGCGTGTCGCGACGAAGGCCTGCTCGGCGCGGAGCCTCGCGAAGCCGGGGACGCGGTGGACCTCTCGAGAACCTGTCACGCGGGCGAGGGTGCTCGACGCGGCGCGGCGGCGTCGGGCGGCGGCGCCCGGCTGTGGACGACGGCTGCGCTGGCCGGGGCTGGGCACGGCCTCGCGCCGCGACCTGTCAGCGTGCTGGACCGCTCGGGCGGTCCACGGTGCTGACGCGTCGACGGGGCCCCGCGCGTGTCAGCACCATACGCCGCCAGAGCGGGCCATGGTGCTGACACGTCGCGTCAGACGAGCAGCGGGCCGAGGATCCAGTACATGACCGCGGCGACGAGAGCCGCCATGGGGATCGTCAGCACCCAGGCCGCGCCGATGTTCTTCGCGACGCCCCAGCGCACGGCGGACAGGCGCTTCGTCGCGCCGACGCCCATGATCGCCGAGGTGATCGTGTGCGTCGTCGAGACGGGTGCGTGGAAGATGAACGCGTTGGTGTAGAGCACGAGCGCGGCCACCGACTCGGCGACGAAGCCGCGCGCCGGGTCGAGCTCGATGATCCTGCGGCCCAGCGTGCGCATGATCCGCCACCCGCCGGCGTAGGTGCCGAGCGAGATCGCTGCGGCGGCGGACAGCTTGACCCACAGCGGGATCGTGTTGTCGTCCTGGTAGCCGCCCGCGACGAGCGCGAGGACGATGACGCCCATGGTCTTCTGCGCGTCCTGCAGCCCGTGGCCGAGCGCCATCGCGGCGGCCGAGGCGGTCTGCGCGATGCGGAACCGGCGGAACGCGCGCGTCGGCAGGGCGTTCCGGAACAGCCACAGCACGCCGACCATGAGGAGGAACGCGAGGCCGAACCCGATGAGCGGCGAGAACACCATCGGCAGCACGACCTTGTCCAGGATCGCCTCCCAGTGCACGGTGATGCCCGACGCGATGCCGACACCCGCGAGCCCGCCGATGATCGCGTGCGTCGACGACGACGGCAGCCCGAGCCACCACGTGATGAGGTTCCACGTGATCGCGCCGACGAGCCCGCACAGCACGATGACGAGCCCCTGGTGCGGTGGCACGTCGGCGACGGCGACGATGTCCTCCGCGATCGTCTGCGCGACCTCCGTGCCGAGCAGCGCGCCGACGAAGTTGAACACCGCCGCCATGATGAGCGCGGCGCGCGGCGTCAGCGCCCGGGTGGACACCGACGTCGCGATCGCGTTGGCGGCGTCGTGGAAGCCGTTGGTGTAGTCGAACGCCAGGGCGAACGCCACCACCACGACGACGAGGACGACCTCGGAACCCACGGCGCTCAGGACTCCTTGAGCGCGATGGTCTCGACCGTGTTGGCGACCTTCTCGAAGGCGTCGGCGGCCTCCTCCAGCACCTCGACGATCTCCTTGAGCTTCATGAGCAGGATGGGGTCGGACACGTCGTCGAACAGCTCGGCGAGGAGCTTGCGGTGGAGCTTGTCGGCCTGGTTCTCGAGGCGGTTGACCTCGACCCAGTACTCGGCGAGGTCGCTCATGGAGCGCAGCCGCGGCATCGCGTCGGCCGTCAGCTCGGACGCCCGCTGGAGCACCTGGACCTGCTCGGACACGCGGGCCGGCAGCTCCTCGACCTTGTACAGGACGATGAGGTCGGCCGCCTCCTCCATGTAGTCCATGCAGTCGTCGAGCGCGGACGCGAGCGCGTAGATGTCGTCGCGGTCGAACGGCGTGACGAACGTCTGGTTCAGGCGACGCATGATCGTGTGCGTCGCGTCGTCCGCGAGGTGCTCGGTGTCGCTGAGCCGCTTCGCGAGCTCCTTGCGCGTCGGGCGGTCGGCGCCGAGCAGCTCCGCGAGGAGCGTGGATCCTGTGACGAGGTGCTGGGCCGAGGCGGCGAGGAGGTCGAAGAACGAGGTGTCGCGCGGGGTCAGGCGCAGGCGCACAGGAGGCTCCGGTAGTACGGCGGGGTGGGGGTCGTCGCGAGTCGCGGGGCGATTCGGTCTCGGTCGGTTCCGCTGCGGTGAGTCGAGGGTCTGTCGGTGAGGGCCGGGTGAACGCCGGCCGAACTCCCGTCAAATGTAGCGGACGCCGGGCGTGCACCCGCACTCGCCCTCGCACCACCCTCGCACGCGGCCGGGCGGGCGCGCACGGACGCCGGCGAGAGGCCGTGCCGTCGTGGACCGCGGTCGTGCCGCGGGAGAGATCGCCCGTCGCCGCCCGCCTCGTCGCGGGCCGCGCGGGCCACGGAGCGACGCCGGACCGGGAGCGCCTCTCGGCGCGTGGCCGCTCGTAGCGGCTGAGTGTGGAGCCCGGGGCTACCGCGGTCCGGCGTCTCGCCCATCGTACGTGCCGACCCCGGCCACGGGAACCGGGAGGGTGCCGTGTTCGCGCTCCGCGAGACGGCCCCCGCCCGGGGTGCGAGGGCGGCGGGCGGGTGCGACCGTCCGCCGTCGGCGGGGCCGGGCACCGGGCGGGACTGCGCGCGTCAGTCGAGCCGGTCCGCGCGCCAGAGCGTGGCGGCGTGCTCGAGGTCCTGCGCGGTGCGCTGCAGCGAGGACGCGCCGCGGGTCATGCGCAGCGCGCCGTCCGGGTCGGCGGGCTCCCGGGCGTCCGCGTCGAACGCGGCACCGGTCGCGAGGATGCGGCAGAACGACGCGGCGCGCTCCAGCGCGACGGCGAGGTCGCCCGAGAACACGCCCGAGAGCACGGCGTCCGCGAGCTCGCGCAGGTCCTGCGGCTCGGGCGGCCGCGGCACCCCGGCGATCGCCTCGTGCACGGGTGCCGCGTCGACGCCGAGGCGGTAGCGCAGCGCGACCGTCTGCGGGTCGCGCCGCACCCACTCGCGCAGCACGTAGAGGCGCCACAGCGCACCCGGGAGGGAGTTCGGCGCGGCGTCGGACCACAGCGACGCGACGACGTCGAGACCCTCCGTCTCGACGAGGTGCACGAGCCGCGCGACCACCTGGGGGTCCTCGGCGTCGCGGGCGCCGTGCACGATCGCGTGCGCGGTGGTGTGGGCGACCTGCTCGCGCAGCGCGGGGTCGAGCTCGCCCGGCAGGTCCTCGGCGTCGCGAGGGTCCAGCATCGCGGGGCGCCGCGGCCGGGCCGTGCGGTCGGACCGTCCAGGGTCGGGGGCGTCGGGGATCTCGTCGGGCACCCGACCAGTCTGCACCCGGCCCACCGGGGCGTCGCGCGCCCGTCCTGCTGTGACGTGCGTCGTTCCCCGCGCCGGGCGAGGAGGTCGGTCCTACAGTGACGAAAGGGGCCCTCGCTGGAGTCCCAGGACGACCGGAGGGACCCATGGCACGCAGCGACATCGCAGGTCAACAGTCGGACGCCGTGCGCAGCGCGCACCGCAAGGCGATCGCGCTCGCGCTCGCCGCCGCCGTCGGAGGCTTCCTCTTCGGCTTCGACAGCTCCGTGATCAACGGTGCGGTCCAGGCGATCGAGGGCGAGTTCGAGCTGAACCCCACGATCACCGGCCTCGTGGTGGCCGTCGCGCTCCTCGGGTGCGCGCTCGGCGCCTGGCTCGGCGGACGGCTCGCCGACCGCCTCGGCCGTACGCGCGTCATGCTGATCGGCGCGGTGCTGTTCTTCGCCTCCGCCATCCTGTCCGCCGCCGCGTTCACGGCCTGGGACCTCGCCGTGTGGCGATTCATGGGCGGCATCGGCATCGGCATCGCGTCCGTCATCGCCCCGGCCTACATCGCCGAGATCGCGCCCGCCCGCCTGCGCGGCCGCCTCGGGTCGCTCCAGCAGCTCGCGATCACGGTCGGCATCTTCGGCGCGCTCCTGTCCGACCAGATCCTGGCAGAGTCCGCCGGCGGTGCGGCGAACGAGCTGTGGTTCGGCTGGGAGGCGTGGCGCTGGATGTTCCTCGTCGAGGCCGTCCCGGCCGTCGCCTACGGCGTGCTCGCGCTGCGGATCCCCGAGTCCCCGCGCTTCCTCGTGGCCAAGGACCAGGACGACGACGCGCGCCAGGTCCTGCAGTCGGTGCTCGGTCCGGAGGAGGACGTCGACGACCGCCTCCGCGAGATCCGCCGGACCATCCGCACCGACGAGGCGCTCGCGGAACAGTCCTCGCTGCGCGGCAGCGCCCTCGGGCTCAAGCCGATCGTCTGGGTCGGCATCCTGCTCTCGGTCTTCCAGCAGTTCGTCGGCATCAACGTGATCTTCTACTACTCGACGACGCTGTGGCAGGCCGTCGGCTTCGACGAGAGCCAGTCGTTCCTCGTGTCCACGATCACGTCGGTGACGAACGTCGCCGTCACCTTCATCGCCATCGCGCTCGTCGACAAGGTGGGCCGCCGGCCGATCCTCCTGGTCGGCTCGGCGGGGATGACCATCTCGCTCGGCATCATGGCGCTGGCGTTCACCCAGGCGTCGGGCAGCGGCGAGGACATCTCGCTCGGCGGCGCGTGGGGGACGACCGCGCTCGTCGCCGCGAACGCGTTCGTCGTGTTCTTCGGGGCTTCGTGGGGCCCACTCGTGTGGGTCCTCCTCGGCGAGATGTTCCCGAACCGGATCCGCGCGGCGGCGCTCGGTGTCGCCGCGATGGCGCAGTGGCTCGCCAACTTCACGATCACCCTGACGTTCCCGCCGTTGCTGGCCGCCTTCGGCGCGTCGATCCCGTACCTCATGTACGCGATCTTCGCGGCGCTGTCGTTCTTCTTCGTCCTCGCGAAGGTCCGCGAGACCAAGGACGTCGAGCTCGAGGACATGGGAGAGGACGCCCACGCACGCCGGTCCGCCTGACCGCGCCTGACGGTCCCGGCCGAACCCGGGGTCACGCACCGACCGTCGTCCCGGTCGGTGCGTGACCCCGGGTTCCGTGCGTTCCAAGCCGACCACGCGGGCTTCGCGCGGAGAGACTCCTTGCCGCACGCAATGGTTGCTAAAAGCAACTGGAAGGCGTACGCTTGCCTGCAGCAACCAAGGAGTGTGACCCGTGCCCAGCACCGCTGTCGTCCCCGACGGCGCTCCCGCCGTCTCCCCGGACCCGAGCCCGACCGCGGCTCTCGTCCGAGCGCTCGACGACCTCGCGCGCGTCCAGCGCGAGACCGCCGGGCGTCTCGCCCGCGAGCTCGACCTGCCGCGCGCGTCGTTCGGCGTGCTGCGCCTGCTCGACCGCTGCGGACCCGTCCCGCTCGGCGACGTCGCGTCGCGGCTGCGTGTCGACCTGTCCGTCGCGAGCCGTCAGGTGAGCCACCTCGTCGACGCGGGCCTCGCCCGCCGCACGGTCGACGACGACGACCGCCGGGCCCGCACCGTCGAGCTCACCGCGGACGGCCGCGCCCTCCTCCGGCGCGCCCACGACCTCATCGAGGCCATGAGCGCCGCGACGTTCGCGGACTGGAGCGCCGACGAGCTCACCGCGGCGACCGCGCACATCGACCGGGTCGCCGCCGCCGTCGCGTCGTCGCACGACCCGGGCGCCGCGTCGGGGCGCACGGCCTCCACCCCTCTCTCCCGCACCGAACCCGTCCTCCGAGGAGCCCCCACCGCATGACCGCCGCCACCACCCAGGCACCACGCGCCTCCGCCGGGGAGGCCACGATGTCCCGCCGCGAGGTCCTGGAGTCGCTCTCCGGGATCCTGCTCGGCATGTTCGTCGCGATCCTCGCCACGTCCGTCGTGTCGAGCTCGCTGCCGAAGATCATCAGCGACCTGGACGGGTCGCAGTCCTCCTACACGTGGGTCGTGACCGCGACGCTCCTCGCGACGACGATCTCGACGCCGATCTGGGGCAAGCTCGCCGACCTGACGAACCGCAAGGTGCTCATCCAGGTCGCGCTGATCATCGCCGTCGTGTCGTCCGCGCTCGCCGGGCTGTCGCAGAACGTCGGCACGCTCATCACGTTCCGCGCCTTCCAGGGCCTCGGCGCCGGCGGCCTCATGGCGCTCGCGACGGTCCTCGTCACCGACATCATCTCCCCACGCGAGCGCGGCAAGTTCATGGGCCTCATGGGCGGCGTGATGGCCGTGAGCCAGATCGGCGGACCGCTCCTCGGCGGCGTGCTGACCGACACCGCGAGCTGGCGCTGGAACTTCTTCGTCGGCCTGCCGTTCGCGATCGCCGCGATCGTCGTCCTCCAGCGCACGCTGCACCTGCCCAGGGCCGCGCGCCGCGTCGTGAAGATCGACTACTGGGGCGCGGGCCTCATCAGCGTCGGCGTCTCGACGCTGCTCCTGTGGGTCACGTTCGCGGGCCAGAACTTCGAGTGGCTGTCGTGGCAGACCTGTCTCATGGTCGGCGGCGCGGTCGCCGCGCTCGTCGCCGCGGTCCTCGTCGAGCGGGTCACCGCCGAGCCGATCATCCCGCTCCGGCTGTTCCGCAACCGCACCTTCGTGCTGGCGGTCGTCGCGAGCGTCGCGGTCGGCCTCGCCCTCTTCGGCACCGCGGTGTTCCTCAGCCAGTACATGCAGGTCGCCCGCGGCAAGACCCCGACGGAGTCGGGCCTCCTCACGGTGCCGATGATCGTGGGGACGTTCGTCGCCTCGACGCTGTTCGGCCAGCTCATCACCCGCTTCGGCCGGTACAAGGCGATCATGGTGACCGGTGCCGCGCTGCTGGCCGCCTCGCTGTTCGCGCTGTCGACGATCGACTACCACACGAGCTTCGTGCTCATCAGCGTCTACCTGTTCTTCCTCGGCACCTCGATGGGCATGCTCATGCAGAACCTCGTGCTCGCGGTGCAGAACACGCTCGCCGTGGAGGAGATGGGCGCGGGCACGTCGACCGTCGCGTTCTTCCGCACGCTCGGCGGCGCGGTCGGCGTCTCGGTGCTCGGCGCGATCCTCGCCTCCAAGGTGACGTCGTCGATCCGGTCGGGGCTGGCCGACCTCGGCGTCCCCGCCGACTCGATGGGCGGCAGCAACGCCGTCCCGGACGTGAACACGCTCCCGGCTCCGGTCAGGGACCTCGTCGAGCGTGCCTACGGCGACGGGATCGCCGACATCTTCCTCGTCGCGGTGCCGCTGGCGCTCGTCGCGCTCGTCGCCGTCGTGCTCCTCAAGGAGGTACCGCTCGGCACCAAGACCGGCCTGCAGGAGCGCCTGGAGCGGGAGGCGGCCGCGGCCGGCGACGCGGCGACCACGCCCGACGGCCGACCCGCCGACGTCCCGCCGGCGGACGACGGCCGCGTCAGCCTCGCCGAGGAGACCGAGGCGACGCTCGCCGACGCGGTCGCGCCGGGCGGTGTCGTCGAGGAGGAGGACGAGCCCAGCGAGGCGACGCGCGTGCGCTGAGCCGACGGCGCCACGCCGCGACGAAGGCCGCGCTGGTCCCGGCCCGAGGGTGACCGGCGCGGCCTCCACGGGCCATGATGGGCCTGTGCCTGCAGAGACGCCCGCTCCCACCGCAGACCTCGCCACGGGGACCGACGCCGCGTACGTCGACCTCGAACGCGAGCTCCGCGTCATGCTTCGCCGTGCCGGCGCCGTCGCCGGCGGGATGGCGCGCCGCATCCACCCCGACCTCGAGGCGAGCGCGTACCCGCTGCTCGCGCACATCGCCGACCACCCGGGCGTGCGCGGGTCGGAGCTCGCGGCACACTTCGGCGTCGGCCGGGCCACGATCTCGCGGCAGCTGAGCCGCCTGCACGACCTCGGCCTGGTCGCGCGCGAGGTCGACCCGGAGGACTCGCGCGGCCAGCTCATCACGCTCACGCCCGACGGCGCGCAGCGGCTCCAGGCGGCCCACCGGGGCCGGGTCTCGTCGATCACGGAGGCGCTCGGGGGGTGGGACCCGGACGACGTCGCGACCCTCGCCAGCCTCCTGCACCGCTACTCCGAGGACGTCGTGCGCTGGAACTCCGCCCGGTGAGCCGTGCGGCGGCGCCGCGTCGCCGCGCCGGTGCGGGCACCGCGCTCGTGGCGGTCGTCGTCGCGGGCCTCGTCGTGGCGACGCAGGTTCCCGATCCCGCCGGCGACGTCGGCGGCGACGTGCTCTACGCGGTGGCGGCGTACGCGCTCGTCGCGCTCGTGCTGCCGCGGCTGCGGCCCGTCGTCGTGGCCGCGCTCGCGCTCGGATGGTGCTGGGTCGTGGAGGGCGTGCAGGCCACGGGCCTCGCCTCCGCCGTGAACGCCGAGGTCCCGCCCGCGGCGTGGCTCCTGGGGAGCACGTTCGCGGTGCGGGACCTGGCCTGCTACGCGGCCGGCGCGGGACTGGCCCTCGCCGTCGACGCGGGACTCCGGCGGCTCGCCGCCGGACCGGCTACTGCTGCGCGGCCTCGAACGTGAGGCTCACGGAGTTCATGCAGTAGCGGTCGCCCGTCGGGGTCTGGGGCGCGTCGTCGAACACGTGGCCCAGGTGCGACCCGCAGCGGGCGCAGCGCACCTCGGTGCGCACCATCCCGTGGCTGCGGTCCTCGATGAGCTCGACCCGGTCACCGGCGAGCGGGCTGAAGAAGCTCGGCCACCCGCAGTGCGCGTCGAACTTGGTGTCCGAGCGGAACAGCTCGTTGCTGCACGCCCGACACCGGTACACCCCGGTGCGCTGCTCGTCGAGCAGCTCGCCGGTCCCCGGGCGCTCCGTGCCCGCCTGACGCAGCACGGCGTACTCCTGCGGCGAGAGCTCGGCGCGCCACTGCGCGTCGGTCTTCGTGACCTCGTAGGGCTGGCTGTCATGGGTCTGACTGGTCATGCTCCACCTCCGACGGTCCCAACCACACGTCCCCGACCGGTGTTCCCGGCCGTGTCAGCCGTCCCGGTCGTGGTCAGCGCGGGGTCGACGTCGAGTAGACGGTCGGGCCCGACGAGCCGGCGGGGCGCTGGGCGCGACCGCGCCCGCCACGGCGTCGGCCCGACGCCTGGCCGGACGGCTGCCCCGCGCCCTGCGGCGCGCCCTGGCCGGAGCCACCCCGGCGACCCGAGCCACCGCGCCCGCCCTGACCGCCCGCGCCGGCCTGGCCGACCGGTCGCGCCGCACCGGTGCGCTGGTCCGTCGATCGCTGGCCGCCCGACGAGGCCTGCCCGCGGGGGGCCGTGGTACCGCCCTGCGCGCCCCGACCGCGGCGCGACGTGCGCGACCCGCCGTTGGTCGACGTGGTGCCGCGCTTCGCCTGCGTCTGCGGCGGCGTGATGTCGGCCGGGCGGACGTACTCCGCGACCTCGCCCACGAGCCCGGTGATGGTCTCGTCGCCGGGTGCGACGGGCTTGGGCTGCGCCGTGATCTTCGCCTTGCGCGTCAGGTCGCGGACGTCGCCGCGCTGCTCGGGGAGCATGACCGTGACGACGACGCCCTCGGAGCCGGCACGCGCCGTGCGGCCGGAGCGGTGCAGGTACGCCTTGTGCTCGGCCGGCGGGTCCACGTGCACGACGAGCTCGACCTCGTCGACGTGGATGCCGCGTGCCGCGATGTCGGTGGCGACGAGCACCTTCACCGCGCCCGACGTGAACGCCTCGAGGTTGCGCTCGCGCGCGCCCTGGCCGAGGTTGCCGTGCAGGTCGACCGCGGGGACGCCCGACGCCGTGAGCTGCTTCGCGAGCTTCTTGGCCTGGTGCTTGGTCTTCATGAACAGCACGCGGCGGCCCGTGCCGGAGGCGAGCTGGTGCACGACCTGCTTCTTCGCCTCCGCGTCGCGCACGGCCAGGATGTGGTGCGTCATCTGCGGGGGCGCGGCCGCGGCGTCGTCCACCGAGTGGCGCACCGGGTTGCTGAGGTAGCGCTTGACGAGCTGGTCCACGCCGTTGTCGAGCGTCGCGGAGAACAGCATGCGCTGCCCCTGCTTCGGGGTCTTGTCCATGATCCGCTTCACGCCGGGCAGGAAGCCGAGGTCGGCCATGTGGTCGGCCTCGTCGAGGACGGTGATCTCGATGCCGTCGAGCGTGAGCAGGCGCTGGTTGAGCAGGTCCTCGAGGCGGCCGGGGCAGGCGATGACGATGTCCACGCCCTTGTCGAGCGCGGTCACCTGACGGGACTGGGCGACGCCGCCGAAGATCGTCGTCGTCGTCAGCCCGAGGGCCTTGGCGACGGGCTCCATGGTGGCGTTGATCTGGTTGGCGAGCTCGCGCGTGGGGCACAGCACGAGAGCGCGCGGCCGGCGCGGGTGGCGCGAGGTCTTCGCCCCGGCGAGGCGCGCCACGGTGGGCAGGGAGAACGCGAGCGTCTTGCCGGAGCCCGTGCGTCCGCGGCCGAGCACGTCACGGCCCTTCAGGGAGTCGGGAAGCGTGGCCGTCTGGATGGGGAACGGGGAGTCGATGCCCTGGCGCGCGAGCTCGCGCACGACAGGGGTGGGCAGGCCGAAGTCGGCGAAGGAAGTCACAGAAGTACGAGGCCTCTCGGGGCTGGGGGTCGGGGTCCGCCGCACGCAATCCGGGGGGATCTCCACGACGTGGGGCGCGCGGTTCGCGCTGCCCTCAGGCGTCCAGTCTCTCATGCCCGGCGCCGGAGCCCCGCAACGCGGCGCGCGTCACCGCCGGTGAGGCCTCCGAGGGGGTGCCGAGCACGACCTTGGTGACGTTCTCGGCGCCGTGGCGGCACCGACGTCGCGATCGAGCGCGAGCAGCGTCGTGCTCGGCCGACGGCACAGGGCGCTGTGGTGGAATGGCGCGCGTGCACCAGGAGACGACGACGCCGCTCGCCGCGGCCGGAGAAGGCACCACCGGCGGCGCTGACGTGTGGACGACGGTGACCGACGTCGTCGGGCAGATCTGGATCGCGGCGGTGACGCCCGTCGCTCCCCCGGCGCCCGCCGTGGTGACGGCCATGGGCGTGGTCGCGCTCGCCGTCGTGCTCGTCACGCCCGTGTGGCGCGTGGCGCGGCACGTCGTGACCATCGCGCACGAGGGCGCGCACGCGTTCGCCGCGCTGCTGACGGGGCGGCGCCTGTCCGGCATCCGCCTGCACTCCGACACGTCCGGCCTGACCGTGTCCTACGGGAAGCCGCGCGGGTTCGGCATGGTGGTCACGGCGTTCATGGGGTACGTCGGGCCGGGCCTCGTCGGGCTCGGCGCCGCCGCGCTGCTGCGGCAGGGGTACGCCGTCGGGCTCCTGTGGCTGCTCGTGCTCCTGCTCGCCGTGATGCTGCTGCAGATCCGCAACTGGTTCGGGCTGTGGTCGGTCCTCGTGAGCGGCGCGGCGCTCGTCGGGGTGTCGTGGTGGGCCACGCCGCCGGTGCAGAGCGCCGTCGCGTACGCCGTGACGTGGTTCCTGCTGCTCGGCGCGGTGCGGCCCGTCCTCGAGCTCCAGGCGCAGCGGTCGCGCGGGCGCGGCGGGAGGTCGGACGCCGACATGCTCGCCCAGCTGACCCGCGTCCCGGGCCTGTTCTGGGTGGGCGTGTTCCTGCTCGTCACGATCGGTGCCGCGGTGCTCGGCGCCTGGTGGATCGTCGGGCCCGCGGCCTGACCGGGCGCACCGGACGCCCCGCGCACGACGACGGGCCGCCCGCGTGATGCGGACGGCCCGTCGGGGGTTCGAGGGCGCGCCCGGAGGAGGAAGGAGCGCGCCGTCGAAGACCGTGCTGCGTCGTCAGCCCTGAGGGGTCAGGACGAACGAGGGACCCTGAGCGTTCGGGTCGGTGTCGAGCGTGAGGTTCGACAGGGTCGGCACGGTGGCCGACTCCACGAACACCTTCGCCTCGCCGTTCTCGACGACCGTGTCGTCGGGCTGCGGGGCGGGCACGAGCGCGAGCTCGAAGCTGCCGGCCTGGTCCGCGGACTCGGCGATCCGCAGACCGCCTCCCTCGGGGACGCCGGCCTGCGTGGTGAGGTCCTGGACAGCGGAACGGGCGTTGTCGGTCAGGGTGAGCACGAGAGCTCCTCTCGTCGCCGGGCGGGGGCCACGGGACACGTCCGTGCGGTGCACACCTGGAGGTGCGACCTTCCGTCGGTGCACCCTCCCGCGGGCCCCTCGGTCTCCTCCAACCAAGCAAGATCGGCGTGCGACCGCAAGCGAGACGGCCGCATCTCACCGAAGTTCTCGCCCAGCAAGACTCCGTGCGACAGCGCTCGCCGGTCTGCGTAGGGTTCGCGCGCCTGGGAGGCACCCGCCGGCCCGGCCCGCGACTCCCGGCGCGCCGCCCTCGCCGCCCGTGGCCGCACCCGGTACGAAGGGGACGTGACCACGTACCGGGTGCTCGGCGTCGACGCGTGCCGCGCCGGCTGGGTGGGCGTCGCGCTCGACGACCCACCCGACGACGCGGACCGCACCGCGGCGCACGCCGGGCCTCGCGTCACGGCGCACGTCGAGGCGACCATCGACGCGCTCGTCGCCCGCGCGTCGCAGGACGGGCCGCTCGCGGCCGTCGCGATCGACATCCCCGTCGGGCTGCCCGACTCCGGGCGACGACGCGCGGACGTGCTCGCGAGGGCCGAGGTCGGACCGCTCCGGTCGTCGGTGTTCATGACGCCCGTCCGACCGGCGCTCCTCGCACCCGACCACGCGACCGCGGTCCGGGTCAACCGCGAGCACGCCGGCGAGGGCGTCTCCGTGCAGGCGTACGCGCTGCGCGTCAAGCTGCTCCAGGTCGACGCCTGGGTACGGACCGTGGGCGTGCCCGTCGTCGAGGCCCACCCCGAGGTCTGCTTCGCCCGGATGCACGGCTCCCCGCTCACGTCGCGCAAGGCCACGTGGGCGGGCAGCGAGCTCCGACGGCGCCTCCTCGCCGAGCAGGGCGTCGTCCTCGCGGGCGACCTCGGGCTGGCCGGGCTGGACGCCGGCGTCGACGACGTGCTCGACGCCGGCGCCGCGGCGTGGACCGCGCGACGCGTCGCGCGCGGCGAGGCCGTGCCGCTGCCCGACCCGCCGGAGGTGTTCGACGACGGCTGGCCGGCGGCGATCTGGGTGTGACCGGTCGGGGCCCGCGGGGCCCGTCCGGCCGTCAGGCGCGCGCGGGTAGCCTAGGCGTGGCGTCCGGGCGCTCCCGGCCGCGGGCCTCTAGCTCAACTGGCAGAGCTGCGGACTTTTAATCCGTAGGTTGTGGGTTCGAACCCCACGGGGCCCACCACCGTCCGTCGTGCCGGTATCCGTCGGCGTGGATCCCGCCGCGGTGGTCGTCGCGGTCACCGCGACGTCGTCGAGGCCTGCGTCGTTCACCGGGAAGCAGGTGTGGTCGGCCACCCACACGTGCCACAGCCCCCGCTCCGGGTGGCGGTACTCGAAGGCCACGCGGCGGCCTGCCACGTGGGTCACGACGCCGTGCAGCGTCACGGGCCGGCCGTGCCGGTCCCGCGTCCGGTGCTCGGACGGCATGGGGCGGGCGAGGGCGATGGGTTCGGGGTGTCGTTCGTCTTGCTGGTGGCGCACGAGGAGAAGGACGTGCGAGATGTCCTCTCCGTGACGCGACGGACCGGGTGAAACCCGACAACCTCCGCGCGCCTCTCTTGCACAACCCTCCGAAGCGTGGCACGACCGCGCTGTCATCTGAGCAGCGAGGCAGCCTCCGCCGATCCGGGGTTCAGGTCACCGGTGGAAGTCCGGCAGGTACGAGATGCCGACGAGGATCCCCTCGGGACTGAGCAGTCGTGCGACCGTCTGCCCCCACGGCTCCTCGTGCGCGTCCCGCAGGACTTCCTGACCTGCGGCGCGCAGCTCGCGGACCGCGTCGGCGACGGCCTCCGGTGAGGAGACCTCGAGCTCCAGCCACGCCTGCGGCACGGGGTGGTCCCGTGGCCACTCCGGTGTCCCGAACGTGGACTGCGCCGCCTGGTCGAGGGGCCACAGCGCGAAGGCCTTCGCCCCGCCCAGGCGCTCGGTGTGGTGGTAGCCGGGCGCGAGCTCGTCGAACCCGATGCCGAGGGTCCCCGCCCAGAAGTCGTGCGTCGCGCTCGCGTCCGCGCCTATCGGGCCGAAGCCTGCGATGTACTCCACGTCCATCGACTCAGGCTAACCACGAGGGCCGCGGGATCAGGCTCCCGACGCGCTCTCGTCGGGCACGCCCACCGGCTCCGGGTCGAGCGAGGCGCGCAGCGTGTCCATCACGGCGTTCTCGACCAGCAGGGGCACGAAGTCGCGCACGTTCGCGTCGTCGAACGCGTCGAGCTCGGCCAGCACCTGCTCGCGGACCTGGTCGACGGGAAGGTCCGGGAAGCGGTCCGCGATGCGCTGCACCACGACGTCGATCTCGCGAGACTCGTCGTTCATGCACCGAGGATCGCAGACGCTGGTGGCCTACTCCGGAACCGCGGATGAACACTCGGTCGCGCGCGACCGATGAGTTCCGGGCGCGGTGCACGTCGACACCGACGACCGGGCACGGCGCCCGGCACGAGAGGAGCAGCACGTGTCCTTCCAGGCGTACCTCGACGCGGTCGAGGACAAGACCGGACTCACCCCGCGCCAGCTCGTCGACCTGGCGCACGAGCGCGGCTTCGACGAGTCGACGAAGGCTGGCCCGATCCTGGCGTGGCTCAAGGAGGACTACGGGCTGGGCCGCGGCCACGGCATGGCGATGGTCCACGTCATCACCAAGGGCCCGCAGATCAGCACGAAGCACGTCGGCACGGACGGCACGCACCGCGACGAGTCCGACACGCTGTGGCTCGACGGCAGGGCGACGAAGCCCGCGTGACCTGGCGGCCGCCGGGGCCCGCTCCGCCCCGGCGGCACCGCCCGTAGACTCGAACGGGTGCAGTGCCACCACTACGACGCCGCGCGCTGCCGGTCGTGCACGCTCCTCGCGCAGCCGTACCCCACGCAGCTCGCCGGCAAGCAGCGGCACTGCGCGGACCTCCTCGCCCCGCTCGCGCCCGGCCTGCGCTGGCTGGCGCCCGTCGAGTCCGCGGAGTCCGGGTTCCGGAACAAGGCGAAGATGGTCGTCACCGGCACGGTGGACGCCCCGGTCCTGGGCATCCTCGACGAGCACGGTGGCGTGGACCTCACCGACTGCCCGCTGTATCCCGCGGCGCTGCAGGAGGCGTTCGGGCCGCTGGCCGACCTGGTGACGCGCGCGCGCCTCGTCCCGTACGACGTCCGGGCACGCCGCGGCGAGCTCAAGTACGTGCTCGTGACGCTCTCGCCCGACGGCGACCTCATGGCGCGCTTCGTCCTGCGCTCGACGGAGTCGGTGCCGCGCCTGCGCAAGCACCTGCCGGCCCTGCTCGACGCGCTCCCGGCGCTGCGCGTCGTCTCGGCGAACATCCACCCGGAGCACAAGGCGGTCGTCGAGGGCGAGACCGAGCTGCTCCTCACCCGGACCGAGACGCTGCGCATGACGGTCAACGACGTCGACCTGCACCTGCGCCCGCAGAGCTTCTTCCAGACCAACACGGACGTCGCCGCCGCGCTCTACCGCCAGGGGCGGGCGTGGGTGGACGACGCCGCCCCCGCCTCGGTCTGGGACCTGTACTGCGGGGTCGGCGGGTTCGCGCTGCACGTCGCGGGCCAGGACCGCGACGTCGTCGGGGTCGAGACGAGCGCGGAGGCGGTCGCGAGCGCGCGGCACACCGCGCACGACGCCGGGCTCGACCGGGCCACGTTCCTCGCGCAGGACGCGACCGCGTTCGCGCTCGCCCAGCCGCCTGCCGCGCGGCCCGACCTCGTCGTCGTGAACCCGCCGCGCCGCGGCATCGGCGAGACGCTCAGCACGTGGCTCGAGGAGTCGGGCGTGCGGCACGTCGTGTACTCGAGCTGCAACGCGACGTCGCTCGCGCGCGACCTCGCGCTCATGCCGTCGCTGCGGCCGCGCGAGGCACAGGTGCTCGACATGTTTCCCCACACCGCGCACTACGAGGTCGCGGTGCTCCTCGAACGGGCCTAGGCCTCCTCGCCCGCGCGCCGCGCCGCCTCGGTCGCGGCGGCGTCCAGGCGCGCCCGGTAGGCCGCCCACTCCTCGCGCGACTGCTCGGGCAGGTTGCCGTCGTCGTTCCCCGCCCGCTCGTCGACCAGCTCGCGCACGATGTCGGCGTGCCCCGCGTGCCGGGAGATCTCGGCGAGCAGGTGCACCAGGACCCGCTGGAGGGTGACGTCGCGCACCCGAGGTCCCCACCACGGCACCACGCCCGGCGCGTCGAGGTCGAGGGCCGCGACCGTGGCGTCGGCGTGCTCGCACGAGCGTCGCCACAGCTCGAGGATCTCCGCGCGCGACTCGTCCGCCGTCGCCCACATGTCGGCGTTCACCTCGGCGTCGTCGGCGATCCACGGCATGGGGACGTCGAACGGCCGACCGAAGACCGCGCCGAGGTAGTCGGCCTGCACGCTCGCCACGTGCTTGACGAGGCCGAGCAGGTTCGTCCCCGTCGCCGTGAGCGGTCGGCGGACGTCGCGCTCGCCCAGTCCGTCGAGCTTGGCGACGAACGTCGCCCGCTCCTCCTCCAGGTAGCGCTGGAGCACCGCCTTCGGCTCCAGGGTCCGGTCCGGCCGTCCGGCCTCGGGTGTGGTCTCGGTCATATCGCGGACGCTACCGCGAGCCTCCCGCAGCGGTGCCACACTCCGGCCATGGCGACCGTGCACCCGGAGATCACCGACCGCATCGCGTCCTTCGTCCTCGCCCAGCCGGTGTTCTTCGTCGGGACCGCGCCGCTCGCCGCGGACGGGCACGTCAACGTGTCGCCCAAGGGCATGGCGGGCACCTTCGTCGTGCTGGACCCACACCGGTTCGCCTACCTCGACTACACGGGGTCGGGCGCCGAGACGGCGGCGCACCTGCGCGAGAACGGGCGCGTCGTCGTCATGTTCTGCGCGTTCGACGGGCCGCCGAACATCGTGCGGTTCCACGGCACGGGCCGCTACGTCGAGGTCGGCACGCACGAGTTCGACGAGCTACGGCCGCACTTCGCCAAGGAGCGCGAGCTGGGCCAGCGCGGCATCGTCGTCGTGGACGTCCAGCGGGTGTCCGACTCGTGCGGCTTCTCGGTGCCACGCATGACGTTCGTCGACGACCGCGACGTCCTCGACCGCGCCCAGGAGCGGCGCGAGCCCGAGTACTTCGACACGTACCGGCGGGAGCGCAACGCCCGCAGCATCGACGGGCTCCCGGCGATCGGGCGGCACGGTCCGGTCGACGACGCACCGGCCTCCCGACCGGCCGAGTCCTGACCGCGTCGGGCCGCTCGCGCCGCCGTCAACCGCCCGTCGTGGCCGCGAGGTACGCGGCGCCGCGCGGCGAGAGGCGGTAGCCGACGTCGAGGCTCTCGGTCAGGCCGAGCTCCTTGAGCCGGCGCACGCGCACCTTGAACGGGTCGCGCTCCATGCCGATCCCGGCGGCGAGCTCGCGCGCGACCACCCCGGGGTTCGCGGCGACCAGCTGGAGGTAGGCGCGCGTCCACGGCTCGGGTGCGGCGCGGTCCATGCGGTCGAGCCGAGCCCGGATGCCCTCGACGGCGGCGGCGTCGAGGTCGTCGTCGGCCCGCAGCGCGACGCGCGGGTCCTCGCCCGCGAACCGCAGGCCCACCCGGTACAGGTCCCCCTCGCGGCCGGCGCCCCGGGCGAGCACGCGTGCGGGCGAGCCCATCCCCGCGCGCCGGGCGTCGTCGTCGGACACGACCGGCACGCCGTCCTCGCCGAGCGGGACGCGCTCGACCGACGTCACCTCCACCACGCCGACGCGCGTGCGCTGCCGCGTCCCGACGCGTACGCGCGGCACGGTCCAGCGCCGGAACGCGAGCGTCACCGTCCCGTCCTGGACGCCTCGCAGCGTCGGCGCGTCGAGCAGCACGGTTCCGAGCATACGAGCGGGTCGGCGTCCTGATCGGTTCGCCGGGCGCGGAACGTCGCGCGTCGCGCTGCGGCACGCACCGCACGTGTGGGACTGTTTTCGCGATGTTCTGGATCGTCGTGGGGGCTGCGCTCGTCGTGTCCGGCCTCGCGATCACCGCGGGGGCGGTGCGGGGCGCGCGCCGGGACGGCTCGACGGGGGCGCACGGGCTCGCGATCGGCGTCGGTGCCGGGATCGTCCTGTGGGGCGGGATCGTGCTCGCCGTGGCCCTCGCCCTGCGGAACTGACCGGCACCTCGGGGCGCACCGCCGTCCGGTCCGGCCACCGCGCCAGGGCGGACGATCCGTGCCACGGTGGGCCCAGGACCGCCGCGCCGAGGCGACGCGGCACCCGGACGCCGCCGAGGAGGCCCGCATGGACGTCATCGCCGCGCACGGCGACGCGATCGGCGCGTTCGACGCCCGGGTCCGCCCCCTCACCGACGACCAGTGGTCGCTGCGCACGCCCGACGACGACTGGACCGTGCGCGACCTCGTCAACCACGTGACCGCGGAGCAGCTGTGGGCGCCCGAGCTCCTGGCGGGCAGGACCGTCGAGGAGGTCGGCGACGCCTTCGCCGGCGACGTGCTGGGGGACGCACCCGCCGACGCGTGGGTCGACGCGTCGGTGCAGGCCCGCGAGGCGTTCCTCGCCCCCGACGCCCTCGACCGCGTCGTGCACCTGTCCTACGGCGACACGAGCGCCGCCGAGTACTGCGCGCAGACGACGTTCGACCTGGTCGTGCACACGTGGGACGTCGCACGCGCGACGGGTGCGGACGAGGAGCTCGACCCGGCGCTGGTGTCGTGGGCGCTGCACTACGCCGAGACCCGCTCGACCCTCCTCGACGCCGGCCCGCTCTTCCGGGGGCCGCTCGACGTGGACGACGCCGTGGACGACCTCACGCGCCTCCTGGCGCTCACGGGCCGGCGCCGCTGAGGCGCGTCAGGCTCCCGCGTCGTCGCCCGCGGGCCCGCCCGCGGCGTCGCACACCTCACGGTACTCGGTGAGCCCGGCCCGTGCCGAGGCGACGTCGAGCTCCACGGAGGGCTCCGTCCCCGCGTCGAGGTTCTCCTGGAGCTGGAGGAACGGCACGCGCACCGCGTCCACGGCGTCGGCCAGCTCGGCGGGCACGTCGACCGAGAGGGAGCCCAGCTCGATGCCCACGGCCGTCATCGTGGCCACGGAGTCGGTGTCCGCGCCCTCGCTGATGTCGACGAGCGCCGCGACCACGCGCCGCTCGAGCGAGGTGTCGCCGTCGACGTACATCGCGCTGCACGCCTCCTGGACCGTGAGCGTCCCCTCCGGCGACGCCGTCCCGGTGGCGGTGCTCGTCGGGGTGTCCGACGGCGCAGGGTCGGCCGTGCCGTCCGCGCCCCCCGAGCACGCGCCGAGCAGCAGGACGCCGACGACGCCGGCGACGACGGCGGGCCGGACGGCACGGAGGCCGGGGGCAGGACGGGGCGAGACGCTCATGAGGAGCATGAAACCACCCGGACCTGGACGGCGCCGACGTCCGCGGCGCAGGTCGTCGGTTCGACGGGTGAGGCGCCGCCGGGCGCCCTAGCCTCGACGGATGGCCGACACCCAGCCGCCGCCCCCGCCCGACGAGCACGCCCCGACGGTGTGCGTGCTCGCCCTCACCCCGCTGCTGACCATCGAGATCGAGCCCGGCGGTCCCCACGACGAGTCGCCCGAGGTGCACGTCCACCCGGGCGGTCAGGGGTTGTGGCTCGGCCGCATGGCGTACTCGCTCGGCGCGCACGTCGTCGTCTGCGGGCCGTTCGGCGGCGAGACGGGGACCGTCGCGGCCCACCTCGCGCGCACGCTGAACCTCGACCTGCGGGCCACCACGACCGGCGGCAACGGGGCCTTCGTGCACGACCGCCGCAGCGGCGAGCGCCAGGAGGTCGTGACCATGGACCCCTACGTGCTGAACCGGCACGAGGTCGACGACCTGTACGGCACGGTGCTCGTCAGCGCGCTCGACGCCGACGTGACCATCCTCACCGGGTCCGAGACCGACGTCGGCGTCACGCCCTCCTTCTTCGAACGCCTCACGAACGACCTGCACGCCTCCGGGCGGACCGTCGTCGCGGACCTGTCCGGGGAGCAGGCGCGGGCGGTCGCGTCCGGGACGGGCGCGATCCTCAAGATCAGCCACGAGGAGATGGTCGAGAGCGGGTTCAGCGACGACGACTCGGAGAGCGCGCTCCTCGCCGCGGCCCGCGAGCTCGTCGCGGGCGGTCCCCGCGCCCTCGTCGTCTCGCGGGCCGAGGACCCGACGCTGCTCGTCACGCCCGACCGCACGTACTCCGTGCAGGCGCCCGACGTCACGACGGTCGACCACCGCGGTGCCGGGGACTCGATGACCGCCGGGATCGCCGTCGGGCTCGCGCGCGGGCTGGAGCTGCCCGACGCCGTCCGGCTCGGCGCGTCCGCCGGTGCGCTCAACGTGACGCGGCGCGGACTGGGCAGCGGGCGCCGGGACCAGATCGAGCGCCTCGCCGAGCGCGTCACCGTGGAGGAGGTCTCGTGACGCTCGCGACGCGGCTCCGGACCATGACCAGGCACGACGAGAAACTCAGGAGGACACCGTGCACGCCCTCGTGACCAACGACGACGGGATCGACTCCCCCGGCCTCGCGGTGCTCGCCGGGGCCGCGCTCGACGCCGGCTACGACGTGACCGTCGCGGCCCCCGCACGCGAGTCCTCCGGGGCGAGCGCGTCGCTGCTCGGCGCGGAGCACGACGGCCGCCTCGTCGTCGAGCCCCGCCGCGCCCCGGGGCTGCCCGAGGGCGTGACGTCGCTCGCGGTGCGGGCCGCACCCGCGCTGATCGCGTTCGTCGCCGCGCACCGCGGGTTCGGCCCGAAACCCGACCTCGTGCTGTCCGGCGTCAACAAAGGGGCCAACACGGGGTACGCCGTCCTGCACTCGGGCACCGTCGGCGCGGCGCTGTCCGCCACGACCCACGGCATCACGTCCGTCGCCGTGTCCGTCGACGCGGCCGAGCCGCAGCACTGGGACACCGCACGCCTGGTGACCGACCACGTGCTCGGCTGGGTGCGCCGCACCCCGCTGAACGGGCGCACCCTCAACGTCAACGTCCCGGACTGCACCCCGGAGCGGCTGCGCGGTCTGCGCAACGCGCCGCTCGCGAGCTTCGGCCTCGTCCAGGCGCGCATCCACGAGAACGAGGAGCGCGACCTCATGCTCCAGTACGCCGGCACGGAGCGGCACTCGGAGCCGGAGTCCGACACCGGTCTCCTCACCCGCGGCTGGGCCACGGCGACCCTGCTGCGCGCGCCCTACGCCGAGCACGACCTCGAGGTGCCCGCGCTGCCCTGAGCCGTCGCGGCCCGGCCGTCAGCCGCGCTCGTCGTGGTCGGTGCCCGGGTCGTCGTGGCGACGCTCCCGCTCGTCGTCCCGCCCGTCGTCGCGCAGGTCGTCGCGCAGGTCGTCGCCGTCGTCGTCCACGCGGGCGTGCTCGGCGGTGCGCTCCCGCTCCTCGATGACGTCCTGGCCCGGTCCGGCGAACGCGCGCGACCGCTGCTCGCCCTCCGCGCTCCCGCTGAAGAAGGCCGACTCCGCGGCCGCGGGCGCGGCCTCGTCCTCGGTGCCCGCGACCACGCGGGTCCGGACGGGACCGCCGGGCTCCGCCCCGGGCACGGCTCCCAGCACCGTCGTGAGGTCCTCGCTGGGCGTCGCGCCCGCACGCCCGGCCTTCCGGACCGTGCCGAGCACCACGGGCGCGTCGGCGCGTCGCGCGCCACGCTGCGCCGGCAGGCGGGGCGGCCGCGCGGGCGGCACGGGCAGCTCCTGACCGCCCTGCTCCGTCGGCTCCTCGACCGTGCCCGCGGCGGACGGACCGGGCTCCTCGGCGGGCCGTGCCTCGTGCTCGGGAGCGGTGCCCGCGTCGTCGGGCGTCGCCGAGCCGGCGCCCTCGAAGCGCGTGCGCGGCAGACCCCAGGGCGCCGCCCGCTGGACCCAGTCGACGAGGCCCTCGCGGACGTAGCACCGCAGGTCGAACAGCGTGGGCGCGTCGTGCGCGCTGACGAGCGCGCGCACGCGCACGAGCCCGCCGACGGCGTCCGTCACCTGGAGGATCCCGACCCGCTCGTCCCACAGCTCCGTGAGGCCGAGCAGGCGCTTGAGCTCCGTGCGCATCTCGCCGACCGGGACCTCGAAGTCGAGGTCGAGCTCGACGGTCCCGAGCAGGTCGGCCGCGCGCCGCGTCCAGTTCTGGAACGGGCTCGTCGTGAAGTACGTGGACGGCAGGATGAGACGACGGTCGTCCCACAGGTGCACCACGACGTAGGTCATGGTGATCTCCTCGATCCGTCCCCACTCGCCCTCGAGCACCACGACGTCGTCGACGCGGATCGCGTCCGTGAACGCGATCTGCATGCCGGCGAAGATGTTCGCGAGCGACGTCTGCGCCGCGAGGCCCGCGACGATCGAGATGAGCCCCGCGGACGCGAAGATGCTCGCCCCGGCGGCGCGCGCACCGGGGAACGTGAGGAGCACCGCGGCGACGGCGCACACCACGATGACGGCCACCGTGAGGCGGCGCAGCACGGTGATCTGCGTCCGAACGCGCCGCGCGTGCCGGTTGTCCGCCGTGTCGACGCGGTAGCGCTGGAGCGCCGAGTCCTCGAGGACGAACGCGAGCGCCCCCACCCACCAGGCCCCAACCCCGATCAGGGCGATGACGAGCAGGTGCTCGACGACCGGGACCCACGGGACCGACGGGTCCGTCGTGAGCCGCACCGCGACCCACACCGCGATCACCATGAGGACGGCCCGGTCCGGCTTGCGCAGGCGGCGCGAGAGGTCGCGGGCGAGCGCGCTGCGGTGGCCGACGCGGCGCACGACGGCGGACAGGACGCTGCCGAGCAGGAACGCGGCGACCAGCCCGGCGGCGACGGCGCCGAGCGTCACCAGGACGTCCGTGGCGTTCTCGATCTCGGGTTCCATCCCGTCAGGTTAGGCAGCGCGGTGGGGCGCCGCGCGCGCCGTCGGGTGCGAACAACGCCACACCGCTCGACCCGCCGCGCGACGAGCACGCCGCCGTGGCGCGCCCTACGGTGGGCCGCATGATCTCGTGGGACCTGGCGCTCGCCCTGTGTCACGCCGGGCTGCGGTGGGCGCCGGTGTCCGGCGACCGGTTCCGCCTCCTCGCGACCGGGCCGGGCGGCGACGTCTACACGGTGAGCGACATGACGATCGAGCCGCACGAGTTCGACACCGGGGTCGTCCTCGGCTTCAACGGCACCACGGAGTGGGCGCTCGACTCCGTCGCGCTCGAGGACGCGCTGTGGCACCCCCTCGAGGGGCAGCTGCGGGACCTGCTGGGCGGGACGTTCCGCGCCCTCGAGCGCACCGACGCCGGGTACGCGGTGCGCACGGAGCTGCTCGGGACCGAGCGCCGGTTCCCGGCCGCCGATCCCGCGGACGCCTACGCCCGCGCGCTGCTCGACCTCGTCACCGCGAGCGCCGACGACTGACTGCTGAGGGCTGACGGCGGCTCACGACGAGGTGTGCGTGGCCGCGAGACGCGAGGGACGGGCGGTCTTCACACGCCGCGCACCGGCCTCGCACGCGATTCGCGACGCATCCTCGCGGATTTCGGGCTGTCTGGACGTGCGTCTAGTTGAGGATTGAACAGCCGTCGGGGCCAGTGGTCCGCACCGCGACCCGCACCGTCGGCACCGTGGTGTGCGCGGCCCGACCGCTCCACCACGCCCCGCACGCCATCGTGGTCACCGCCCGCTCCCGGGCGATTCGCGCGCGTCCACAGCGGCCAGCCGGCCGCCGCGCCCGGCCACCGCCCCTCACGATCGGAACCTGCTCGCTTGTCTCTGCTGCTTCCCGACGCCCGCGCGACCCGCCGGCCGACCACCGGCGAGGAGTGCTGAACATGGGCCGTCACACCGCCTCCCGTCCTTCCGTCCTCACGGCGCTCGACGCCACGGCCCGCCTCGGTGCCGGGCTCGCGCACCGTGCCGCCGGGTCCCTGACCCGTCGATCGCTCGTCGGTGCGAGCGCCGCGGTCGCGGCCGTCGCGCTCACGGCGAGCACCGCCACCGCGACGTTGTTCGACGGCGCGCCCACCGCCCGGAGCGCGTCCTCCGCGGCCGCGAGCCCCGCGGCGACCGCCTTCGGCACCCCTGTCGTGACGGCCGACCCCGCCGTCGTCGACGCGGCCAGCGACGAGCTCGTCCGTGCCGACTTCCTCACGCGCGAGTCCTCCGCGGCCATCCCCGGCGACAAGGCCGCCCAGATCGATAAGGCGCGCGCCGCGCTGGAGACGGCGCTCGCGAACGCCAGGTCGTCCGCGGCCGCCACCCCGGCCGGCGGCACCGGCGCGGGGACGGACACCGGGGCGGGCACGACCGCGACCGACGCGGCACCGCAGGACGCCCCCGCGAAGGACGCCGCCGCGACGACCGACGAGGAGACGGCGCAGGCCCTGGCCTCCCGCGACGGCGACCGCGCGAGCCGTTCCACCGCACGGACCCCGCTCGACGAGCTCGCCGCGCCCCTCGAGGACGCGCCGACCCTCGCCGCGCCGCTCGTCGCCCTGTCGGCCGAGGACGCGGAGGCCGCCGAGGCGGCGTCCGCCCCGGCCGACGAGGACGGCGAGGCTCCCGCGGCCGACGGGTCGGCCGACTCCGCGGGAGACGCCGCGGAGGAGACCACGAGCGACGCCTCGGCCCCCGCCGGGGTCGCGCCCGCGCCGGAGGCCGAGGCGAACGACGAGAAGATCGCGGCCCTCACGACCGAGCTGCGCACGCTGCTCGACGCCTCCGAGGCCCAGATCGCCGTCGAGGCGGCCCCGCCGCCGCCCGCTCCCGAGGTCCCCGCCGCGGCCCCCGCACCGCCCTCGCCGGAGGAGATCGCGGCGCAGCTCGATGCGTGGGCCACGTCCACCGAAGGCTTCGGCAACGGGCAGATCCCGGCCGAGGCGCTGTGCGAGCTGTCGTTCGCGCCCGGCGAGCTGCTGCGCTGCGACGCCGACCACCAGATCGAGGCGCTCAACGCGAAGTACCGCGAGGCGTTCGGCACCGACCTCTCGGTGACGGACTCGTACCGCTCGTACGAGTCGCAGGTGGCGGTGAAGGCGTCCCGCGGGTACTTCGCCGCCGTGCCCGGCACGTCCAACCACGGGTGGGCCCTCGCGCTCGACCTCGGCGGCGGCGTCGAGGCCTACGGCACGGCGCAGTACGAGTGGATGCGTGCCAACGCCCCGGCCCTCGGCTGGGACAACCCGGAGTGGGCCCGCGCCGGGGGCTCGAAGAACGAGCCGTGGCACTGGGAGTTCGGCGACCTGTCCTGACCGACCGGCTCGGCGCAGGTCTCCCGCCCGGGCCCAGCACCGCACGACCACGCTCCGCGTCCACCCTCGGACGCGGGGCGCCGTCGTTCCCGGAGCGCGAGCCGGTGCGAGCACGCCGGGTCGGCCGCATCCTGGGAGCACCCCTGGACACGAGACCGGAGGACCTCCATGCCTGACCAGACCACCCCGCAGGACCCCACCACGCAGGAGCCGCGGCCGGAGCAGCCGGCGGACGACCTCCAGCCCCCGGGCACGACCGGCGAGATGTCGCAGGAGCCGGACCACGGCGAGTCGTCGTACGTCGGCTCGGGCCGGCTCGAGGGCAAGCGCGCACTCATCACGGGCGGCGACTCCGGCATCGGCCGGGCCGTCGCCATCGCGTTCGCGCGCGAGGGGGCCGACGTCGCGATCGGCTACCTGCCCGAGGAGGAGGCGGACGCCCGGACGACCGCGGACTGGGTCGAGAAGGCCGGCCGCCGCGCGGTCCTGCTCCCCGGCGACGTGCGCGACGAGTCGTTCTGCCGACAGCTCGTCGCGGACGCCGTCGACGGGCTCGGCGGCCTCGACGTGCTCGTCAACAACGCCGCGTACCAGATGGCGCAGGACGAGGGCCTGCGCGGCATCTCGACCGAGCAGCTCGACCGCGTGCTCAAGACGAACCTCTACGCGCTGTTCTGGATCACGAAGGCCGCGCTCGACCACCTGCCCCGCGGCGGCGCGATCATCAACACCACGTCGATCCAGGCGTCGGAGCCGAGCCCGCAGCTGCTCGACTACGCGACGACGAAGGCCGCGATCCTCAACTTCACGCGCGGCCTGGCCCAGCAGCTCGCCGAGGAGGGCATCCGCGTCAACGCCGTGGCGCCCGGCCCGGTCTGGACGCCGCTCATCCCGGCGACCATGCCGGAGGGCAAGGTCGAGCAGTTCGGTGGCGACACGCCGCTCGGCCGTCCCGGCCAGCCCGCCGAGCTCGCGCCCGCCTACGTGTTCTTCGCGTCGCAGGAGTCGAGCTACATCTCCGGCGACCACCTGGCCGTCACCGGCGGCAAGCTGTTCTGAGCCGCCGCACGACCAGCGCGACGGCCGGCCCGGTGCTCCCGGGCCGGCCGTCCGCGCGTCGGGCGTGCGCGGGGCGACGCGTCGAGCCCGCTACGCGGTCAGGGCCTGCGCGATGAGCAGCATCGTCACGAGGAAGCCCGTGACGAGGTTGAGCCACAGGAACGTCCGCCAGCCCGCGTTCGCGCGCTCGCAGTCGGCGTCCGTCACCCCGCGGAACCGCAGGACGTTCGCCGCGTACGGGAGCGGGAGCAGCGCCGCGAGGACCCCCGGCCAGGGCAGCACGGCGAGCGCCGCGGCGGCGGCGACGTAGGCGCCCGCCGCGGCGAGCACCGTGGCCCGCGCCCCGATCACGGTCGCCACCGAGCCGATCCCCGCCTCGCGGTCGGCACGCACGTCCTGCACCGCTCCGAACGCGTGCGACGCCATGCCCCACAGCACGAACCCGACGAGCACCGGCCACACCGTGCGCGCCGCGAGGTCGGCGTCCACGAGCACGAGCGCGTAGAGCAGCGGCCCGGCGAAGTGCATCGCCGAGGTGAACGAGTCGAGGAACGGCCGCTCCTTGAACCGCAGCACGGGCGCGGAGTAGGCCACCACGAGGAGGACGACGACGAGCAGCGTCACCGCGGCCCACGCGTCGCCGAGCGCGAGCAGCCACACGAGGAACGGCACGTTCGTGACGACGCACGCCCACAGGATGCGCCGGTGCGTCGCGCGCGCCGTGGCCGGGTCCGCGAGCGCCCCCTCGATCCCGCCCTTGCGGGGGTTGCGCAGGTCGCTCTCGTAGTCGAAGACGTCGTTGACCCCGTACATGAGCAGGTTGTACGGGACGAGGAAGTACAGGGTGCCGACGACGAGTGCGACGTCCACGCGCCCACCGGTGGCGACGAGGTAGCCGGCCGCGAACGGGTAGGCGGTGTTGATCCAGGAGAACGGCCGCGAGGCGGCGAGGACGTCCCTCACGGCGCCCCCGCAGCGTCGGGGGCACGACGACGCCCCAGGACCTCCCACAGCGCCGGCACCGCGAGCGCGGCGACCACCGGGTAGGCGAAGTCCTCGAGCGGGGCGCCCCAGACGTACACGCCGAGGATGCGGTCGGGGTGGTAGACGTACAGGCCGACGGCGATCATGAGCGTGTCGAAGACGAGCGTCAGCACGAGCAGCAGCACGGTCGTCCAGACGAGGCCGCTCGGGCGCAGTCGGCGCAGGACGCGCCAGGAGACGCCGACGACGAGCGCGATGACGACGACGTTCAGCACGATGTTGGTCACGGGCGCGCCTCCCCCGGGCCGGTGTCGCGCGGCGCGCCCGGTCCGGCACCGGTCGTGCCCGCCCGTGCGGCGGCGCGCCGGCGCGCGACACGGTCGAACCAGCGCCAGGCGACGAGCGCGTTGTAGCACAGCAGCGTGAGGAACACCGCCTCCTCGACGGGCAGCTCCGGCGCGAGCAGGAGGCCCGTCATGTACGGCGCCTCGCCGCGCGAGAAGATCCCGAGCCCGATGCCCACGAGGTCCCAGACGAGGAAGCCGACGACGGCGATCCCGACGGTGAGGACCGTGCGTCGCCGGTCGGCCCAGAACGCGAGGCGGAACCGTCGGTCCAGGAGCGCGATGCCGGTGATCGCGCCCAGCAGGGCGGCGAGGTAGAGCAGCCCGGTCATCGGCCGCTCACCGGCGCACCGCCGCCGCGGTCGTGCCGAGCCGCTCGGGACGACGGCTCGCCGCGAGGTACCCGGGCCGCAGCGGGGCGGGCAGGGGGCGCGCGGACGTCTCGCCGAGCAGCCGCTTGGCGACGAGCTCGGCGCTGATCAGGCACATCGGCAGTCCCACGCCCGGGATCGTGCCAGACCCGGCGTGGTACAGCCCGTCGACGCGCGGCGACACCACGCCCGGGCGCCAGAGCGCCGACTGCCGCAGCGTGTGCTCCATGCCGAGCGCACCGCCGCGCCACGCCGACATCTCCGTCGCGAAGTGGGCCGGGCCGAGCACCCGCCGCGTGACGACGCGTCCGGGGAGGTCGTCGATCCCCGCCCACGCGCCGACCTGCGCGAGGTAGCCGTCGGCAAGACCTTCCAGGGCGCGCTGCGACGGCTCGTCCGCGCCGAGCGCCGGGTCGGCCGGGAACGGCACGAGGACGAACAGGTTCTCGTGCCCGGGCGGCGCCGCGGGGGCGGCCGACGACGGCCCGTCCGTCGCGGTGGTCCGCGACACGTAGAGGGACGCGGGCTCGGGCACGTGGAGCTCGCGCACGTCGCTCGCCGGGCCGGAGCCGAGGATCGCGTCGAAGTTGCGCGGCCAGTCCCGTGTGAAGAACAGCGAGTGGTGCGCCAGCTCGGGCAGCTCGCCGCGCACGCCTGCGAGCACGAGCAGCGCGGACACCCCGGGGCCGTGCGCGTCCCACCACGCCTGCGGCCGGGTCGACCACCGCGGGTCGAGCAGGCGCGTCTCGGTGTGGTGCAGGTCCGTCGCCGAGACCACGAGGTCCGCGGCCAGCACCTCGCCCGAGGCGAGCCGCACGCCGGTCGCGCGTCCGCGGCGTCGGGCGCCGGGCTCGACCTCGATCGCCTCGACCTCGACGCCGGTGCGGACGTCCACGCCCTCGGCGCGCGCGAGGCGCTCGATGGCCTCGATGACCGTGTACATGCCGCCGCGCGGGTAGAACACGCCGTCGACGAGGTCGAGGTGGCTCATGAGGGAGTACAGCGCCGGCGCGCGGTACGGCGACGAGCCGAGGAAGACCGCGTGGTAGCCGAGCACCTGACGCAGGCGCTCGTCGTCGACCGTGCTCGCGGTGTGCTCGGCGAGGGAGCGGGTCAGCAGGCGTGCGAGCCGCGGCAGCCGGCGCAGCACCTCGGGCGCGAGCGCACGGTCGGGGCGCTCGAACGTCGTGTAGAGGAAGTGCTCGAGCGCGAGGCGGTACGCCTCGCTCGAGGCGTCGGCGTAGGCGCCCATGCGGGCCCCCGCCCCGCGCTCGAGGGCGTCGAACGCGGCCGAGGTCGCGGCGCGGTCCGGCGTCACCTCGAGCGTCGGCGCCCCGATCCCCGCCTCGCCCGGCGCGACCCCGCCGTCCGGCTCCAAGGAACCGCCCGGCTCGAAGAAGACGCGGTACGCCGGGTCGAGCCGCACGAGGTCGACGTGGTCCTCGACGCGCTCGCCGAGCAGAGCGAAGTAGTGCTCGAACACCTCGGGCATGAAGTACCACGACGGGCCCGTGTCGAAGCGGAAGCCGTCCACCTCGAGCGTCCCCGCCCGGCCGCCCACGGCGTCGTGCCGCTCGAGGAGGGTGACGCGGGCACCGCCGCGCGCGAGCAGGGCCGCCGTCGCGAGGCCGGCGATCCCGCCGCCGACCACGGCGACCCGCGGCGCCCTCACGCGAGGACCCGGGTGCGCCCGGCGGTCCGGGCGCGCCCGGCCGCGACCTCGCCGATCAGCTGCGTGCTCGCCGCGCGCGCCGCGAGCGCGACCTTCACGGTGTCCGGCACGCGCACGCGCGTCCGCAGGATCTCGTCGGGCGGCGTCGCGTGGAGGCGTGCGAGCAGCCGCTCGTACACCGCGACCGTGGCGGCGACGGCGATCCGCGCCCGGACGGGCAGGCCCGGCAGCGCGGCGCGCGCCGCCGCGAGGTCGGCCTCGACCTCCGCGCAGAACGCGTCGACGTCGCGCCGGCGCAGGCGGTCCGGCACCACGCCCGGCAGGTAGCGCCGGCCGAGCTCGGCGTAGTCGGTGCGCAGGTCGCGCAGGAAGTTGATCTTCTGGAACGCGGCGCCCAGCGCGCGGGCGCCGCGCTCGAGCGTCTCGTCGGCCGCGGTCAGCGGCTCCTCGGGCCGGCGGTCGGCGTTGAGGAAGACGGCGAGGCACATGAGGCCGACGACCTCGGCGGAGCCGTACACGTAGCGCTCGTAGCTCTCGCGGTCGTGCACCTGCACCGTGAGGTCGGTGCGCATGGACGCGAAGAACGGGTCCACCTCGCGGTGCCCGATGCCGCACCGCCGCGCCGTGCGCGCGAAGGAGTGCACGACGAGGTTGGTCGACCAGCCGCGCTCGAGCGCACGCGCCGTCTCGGCCTCGAGCTCGTCCAGGAGCTCACCCGCGCCGTCGCCGCGACGGGTGTCCACCACCTCGTCGGCGATGCGCACGAGGCCGTACACCGCGTCGATGCCGTCGCGCGTCGCGCGGTCGAGCAGCCGCGCACCGAGGCCGAACGACGTGGAGTACGACGCCAGCACCACGCGGCTCGTGCGCGCCGCCGTACGGTCGTACAGGTCCTGCTCGGCGCCCACGCCACCACCCCGTCCGGTCGTCGAGAACGCGCCGGCGCGCGTTCCTCAGCATGCTGAGGAACACATCGTCTCACGCGGCGGTGCAGATCACACGTCGGCGGGCACCTCGATGCGCCGGGGCCCTGTCTGCCACGCCTCCCACGCCGACGCGATGATCTCCGGCAGCCCGTTGGTCGCCCGCCAGCCGAGCACCTCGTTGATCCGGCGCGGGTCCCCCACGAGCTGCGGCGGGTCGCCGGCGCGGCGCGGGAACACCTCCGGCGTCACGTCCAGACCGCTCACGCGACCGATCTCGTCGATGACCTCGCGCACCGAGGAGCCCTCGCCCGTCCCGACGTTGAACACGTCGAAGGGGCGCTCGTCGGCGCCGAGGTAGTCGAGCGAGGCCAGGTGCGCCTGGGCGAGGTCGAGCACGTGGATGTAGTCGCGGATGCACGTGCCGTCGGGCGTCGGGTAGTCGTCGCCGAAGATCTTCGGCGACTCCCCGCGCTCGAGCCGGTCGAGCACCATCGGGACGAGGTTGAGGACGGCCGGGTCGCCCAGCTCGGGCCAGCCGGAGCCTGCGACGTTGAAGTACCGCAGCGCGACGAACCGCAGGCCCCAGGCGCGGGCGGCCGCGCGGCCGAGCCACTCGCCCACGAGCTTCGTCTCGCCGTACGGGTTGATGGGCTCGGCGTGCAGCTTCTCCTCGACCATCGAGACCGACGGCATCCCGTAGGTCGCCGCCGAGGAGGAGAACACGAGCCGGTCGACGCCCGCGGCCTGCATGGCGGTGACGAGGTTCGTGAACCCGCCGACGTTCTGCTGGTAGTACCAGGCCGGCTTCTCGACCGACTCGCCGACCTGCTTCCGGGCGGCGAAGTGCACGACGGCGCGGACCTGGTGCTCCGTCATCGCCCGCGTGAGGACGTCCACGGCCTCCGGCGCGGCGACGTCCACCTGGACGAGCCGCGCGTCGCCGACGCGCTCCGCCCGGCCGGTGCTGAGGTCGTCGACCACGACGACCTCCTCGCCCCGCTCCTGCAGCAGGCGCACCACGTGCGCCCCGATGTACCCCGCTCCGCCGGTCACCAGGATCGTCATGGCGCCAGCCTAGCGGGGAGCTCCCGGTGTCAGCGGTGCGCCGACGTCTCGGTGCTGCGCATGTCCGGCGGCTCGATCTGGAACGTGCAGTGGTCCACGTCGAAGTGCCCGCTCAGGCAGGTCCGCAGCCGGCGCAGCACCTGCGTGCCGTCGCCGCGGTCGAGCAGGCGCGGCTCGACCTCGACGTGCGCCGACAGCACCGGCACGCCGGACGTGATCGTCCAGGCATGCAGGTCGTGGACGCCGACGACGCCGGGCACACCCTCCATGTGCGCGCGCACCTCGGCGAGGTCGACACCGGCCGGGACGGCCTCGAGCAGGACGTGCACGACGTCGCGCAGCAGCAGCACCGCGCGCGGCAGGATCATCAGGCCCACCGCGACGGACGCGATCCCGTCCGCGCGCGGGAACCCGGCGGCGACGGCGACGCCCGCCGCGACGACGGCGACCGACCCGAGCAGGTCTCCCAGCACCTCGAGGTAGGCCCCGCGCACGTTGAGGCTCTCACCCTGCCCCGGGGCGAGGATCCGCAGGCCGACCACGTTCGCGACGAGCCCGACGACGGCGACCCCGATCATGATGCCCGCGTCGACGCCCGGGTCCGGCGACAGCGTCCGGCCGACGCCCTCGACGATCACCGTGACGGCGACGAACCCGAGGACCAGGGCGTTGGCCATGGCCGCGAGGATCTCGGCGCGCTGCCAGCCGAAGGTGCGCCGCGTCGTCGCCGGGCGCGCCGCGAGCCAGCCGGCCAGCAGCGCGAGCCCGATGCCCGAGGCGTCGGTGAGCATGTGGCCCGCGTCGGCGAGGAGCGCGAGCGACCCCGAGACGAGCGCGCCGACCACCTCGCCCACCATGACCGTCAGGGTGATCGCGAGCACGACGGCGAGGCGGCGACGGTGCGCGCCCGTCGCCGTGGCGTGGGCGTGGGCGGCGGACCCGTGGTGGTGGCCGGTCACGAGGCCTCCTCGTGCGGCACGGCTGCCAGCGCGACGTGCTCGGCGTCGGCGAGCAGGTGGGCGACCTCCGGTCGCAGGAGCCGGTACCAGGACGAGCGACCCTCGCGCCGCACGGCGACGACGCCCGCGTCGCGCAGCATCGTCAGGTGGGCGGAGACGGTGGACTGCGCGAGCCCGAGCTCGCGGGTCAGGTCGACCACGCGCCGCTCGGTGCCCGTGAGCAGGTGCACGAGGGCGAGGCGGCTGGGATCCGCCAGGGCGTGCAGGAGCCGCGCGACCGCGTCGTGGTCGTGCGCAGTGGCGCCGGCCCCGCGCATCGGCCGCTCATTCATCGTCATACAGCGATGTTATCGCCCGCCGTCGATGCGGGCGAGCCCTGCCGCGGCTCAGGCCCAGCCGAGCTCGTGCAACCGCTCGTCGTCGATGCCGAAGTGGTGGGCGATCTCGTGGACCACCGTGACCGCCACCTCCTCGACGACGTCCTCGCGCGTCTCGCAGAGGGCCAGGGTCGGGTTGCGGAAGATCGTGATCCGGTCGGGCAGGGACCCCGCCGCCCACATGTGGTCGCGCTCGGTGAGCGGCACGCCCTCGTAGATCCCGAGCAGCTCCGGGTCCTCCGGCGGCGCGTCGTCCTCCACGAGCACGACGACGTTGTCCATCTGCGCCGCGAGGTCGGCGGGCACGAGGTCCAGTCCGTCCCGGACCGCGTCCTCGAACTCCTCGCGCGACATCTCCACCACGGGTCCATCCTGCCCCGTCCCCGGGTCCGCACGGGCCCGGGCGCCGCCTGTACACTGGCCGACGTCCTCGAGCCCCCATCGTCTAGCGGCCTAGGACCCCGCCCTTTCACGGCGGTAGCACGGGTTCGAATCCCGTTGGGGGTACGCGGGATCGTCGCGGGACCGGGTCCTCACCAGCCGATTTACGGATCGGCTCGCCGGTACGGTACGATCCTCACGGTTCGAAAGCGGGTCGCCGAACGGCGGACGTGGAGAACAGCAAGGCCCTGTAGCGCAGTTGGTTAGCGCGCCGCCCTGTCACGGCGGAGGTCGCGGGTTCAAGTCCCGTCAGGGTCGCGCGAGGCGAGTGCCCGGAACGGTCGGCAACGACCGCCCGGGCTTTCGTGTCAGGGCTCTGTAGCTCAGTTGGTAGAGCGTTCGACTGAAAATCGAAAGGTCACCGGATCGACGCCGGTCGGAGCCACCGCGAGACCCCCACCCGGGCACCGGGTGGGGGTCTTCTCGTCGAGGACGGCCTCTCGCCCGCGCTCGCACGTGCCACGAGCCGCCCGGAGCAGCTCCGGGGACGGCCGCCGTGTCCGCCCGCCGGCGGCCCTGACCTGCCCGGAAGTTGCGGAGCCGGGTGGGTGCCGGTTGAGTTGGACGCATATCCACCGGCGAGAGGGTGAGCACATGAGCGACTGGATCGACGGGCGCATACCGCCCGAGGAGCAGAAGCCGACGGTCGGGCAGCTCGTCGAGCGCCTCTCCGAGCAGGCGACCAGGCTCGTCCGGTCCGAGATCGCGCTGGCCAAGGCCGAGCTCAAGGAGAAGGCCAAGCACGCCGGCGTCGGCGCCGGGCTCCTCGTCGTGGGCGCGGTGCTGGTCCTGTACGGCCTCGGCTTCCTCTTCGCCGCGGGGATGGAGGGGCTCGCGACCGTGATGCCCACGTGGCTCGCGGCTCTCATCGTGGGCCTCGTGCTGGTCCTGGTCGCCGGCGGGCTCGCGTTCGTGGGCGTCAAGCAGCTCCAGCGCGGCGTGCCGCCCACTCCCACCACCGCGGTGGACAGCATCAAGGAAGACGTCGAGACGATCAAGAAGGGGGTGCGCTCGTGAGCACCGCCCACACGCCACCGGCCCCGTCCCAGTCCCAGCTCGAGGACGAGATCGCGCGCACGCGCGCCGAGCTCGCGGGCACGGTCGACGAGCTCGCCACCCGGCTCGACCCGCGGGTGCAGGCCTCGCACGTCGCCCGGCAGGCGAAGCAGGCGGCGTCCGACACGGGCGCGCTCTTCTCGGGCGGCGGCATGCCCGAGTCCGACCCGGAGCGCTCGCGCAACGTGAAGGTGCTGCTGGGCGCCGCCGCCGCGGCAGTGGTCCTGGTCGTGACGGGGATCGTGCGCAAGCGCTCCTCCTGACCCGGCGCGGCGAAGCGCCGCCTGCCGAGCGCCCAGCGCCCCGGGCCGGCGCGCCCTGCCCGGGGTGACGCCGCGCGGTGCTCCGCGGACCGTCGTCGTGCTCCGCGGTCCGTCGTGATCGGTCTGCGTCGCGTGGAGGTGGGAGCGCTCCCTCGCCGCCCCGCGCCTCCTCCGGCGACCACCGCCGCACGCCGCCGCGAGACCGGTCGTCGTCCGTGACGACACGCTGGCGTGACAGCGTTCTTCCGGGCGCAGCAGACCCTTGCCCTCGCCCGGGCCGTGCTCTAGCGTTACCCGTGCCGTCAGCCCTTGTCGGCGCCCTCGGCAGGCTCGCTGGCCGCGCCCAGGAGCGCTCGCACCTCGGACTCGCGGTACCGGCGATGACCACCCAGCGTCCTGATCGACGAGAGCTTGCCGGCCTTCGCCCACCGGGTGACGGTCTTCGGATCGACCCGGAAGAGGCTGGCGACCTCGGCGGGCGTGAGCAAGACCTCGGACTCACCGTGCATGGACATCGGGCACCTCCTCCTGGTTCGCGCTGGTCCGGCGGATGCCCCGGATCACGACGACAGCACGATCGCAGTTCTGTCCATTGTCGCAGGATGCGGATTTGGGGCGACTTGACGGAGCGGTACCGGTGGGGTGAATTAGGCGGTCTATGGCCGGAAGGGTCGTATCGGCGGTCCTGCGGCATTCCGGCCGGCGGGGCGGTCGTGGAAGAGGTCCGGACCACGTCTCCTGAGTGGATGGAATAGGGCCCGAGCATGTACCGTTGGACCCTGAACAGACGAAACAACACCCCGGGGCCGCACGTCTGAGCACGTTGCCGCCCCGCTTCTACGTTGAGGGGGTCGGAGCCATGGGCCGCGGCCGTCAGAAGGCAAAGCAGACCAAGGTCGCTCGTGCGCTGAAGTACTACAGCCCCGAGACGAACTACAGGGCTCTCGAGCAGGAGCTCACCGGTCACAGCCACACGGATGTCGTGACGGACTCCCGCTTCGGCGCCGAGTCGCCGGACGACCTCGAGCGCTACGACCAGCGCTACAACGACTGGTCCGACGACCGCTGACGGTCGGTTCTCGCGCTCGCGCCCGCTGCGAGCCCTGATCCACCTCTGCTCCACGACGGCGTGACCGCCCGCAGGCGGTCGCGCCGTCGTCGTGCGTCCCGGTCCTCAGCCCCGGTAGTCCCCGACGAGCCGGACCGCGCCCGCCTGCACGCCCTTCGTCCCCGCGACGAGGTCGCCCGCGGCGAGACCCCGCAGCGCGTCCGGGTCGTACGACTCGACGGACCCGAGGACCCAGGCAGGCAGCCCGAGCGCCGCGCACCGCGCAAGCGCCGCGTCGACGCCGTCCGCACCGACGACCGCCACCATCCCGACACCGAGGTTGAGGGTGCTCTCCAGGTCGCCGCGCGGCACGCCGCCGAGGTCGCGCACGAGGCGGAAGACCGGCGGGACGTCCCAGCTCGCACGGTCCACCACACCGACGAGGCCGTCGGGAAGGACGCGTGCGAGGTTCGCGGCGAGGCCGCCGCCGGTGACGTGCGTGTACGCGTGGACCTGCGCGGCGTCGTCCGCGGCGAGCGCGAGGCAGTCGCTCGCGTAGACGCGCGTGGGCTCGAGGAGCTCCTCGCCGACCGTCCGCCCGAGCTCGTCGACATGACGCTCGAGGCCCCACCCGGCGTGCCGCAGCACGGCGCGCACGAGCGAGTAGCCGTTGGAGTGCAGGCCGGAGGACGCGAGGCCGAGGAGCACGTCGCCCTCGCGCACGCGGTCGGGACCGAGCAGCGCGTCGGCCTCGACCACGCCCGTGGCGGCGCCCGCGACGTCGTACTCGTCCTCGGCGAGCAGGCCCGGGTGCTCGGCCGTCTCGCCGCCGACGAGCGCCGTGCCCGCCACCTCGCAGGCCGCCGCGATACCGCGGACGACGCCCGCGATGCGCTCCGGCACGACCTTGCCGCAGGCGATGTAGTCGGTCATGAACAGCGGCTTCGCGCCGACGACGACGATGTCGTCGACGACCATGCCGACGAGGTCGAAGCCGATCGTGTCGTGCACGTCCATGGCCTGGGCGATCGCGACCTTCGTCCCGACGCCGTCGGTCGACGTGGCGAGCAGCGGGCGGCGGTAGCGCGTGAGCTCGGCGGCGTCGAAGAGGCCGGCGAAGCCACCCACACCCCCGAGCACCTGCGGGCCCTGCGTGCGCCGGACGGCGTCCTTCATGAGCTCGACCGCGCGGTCGCCGGCCTCGGTGTCGACGCCCGCGGCGGCGTAGGTCAGGCCGGCGGGGTCCTGCGGCGCGTCGGCAGTCACGGTCGGTTCTCCAGGGGTCGCGGTGTCGTCGATGAGGTGCGGGTCGCCAGCACAGCGGGTGCCACGCGGGCGGGAGTCACGGGTGCTGCAGCGCGCCGGCGCCGCCGGCGCTCACGGACAGCGAGCGCAGGCCGTCCTCGGGAGCGCCGAGCGGGAGCTCCGCCTGCTCCAGCAGGTGCTTGCCCAGCTGGTCGTCGGGCGGGAGCTCGATCGGGTACCGGCCCGTGAAACACGCGGCGCAGAGCTGGGACGCCGGCTGCTCGGTGGCCGCGATCATGCCCTCCGTCGAGATGTACCCGAGGGAGTCCGCCCCGAGGGACTGCCCGATCTCCTCGGGCGACAGGCCGTTGGCGATGAGCTCAGCGCGGGACGCGAAGTCGATGCCGTAGAAGCACGGCCACTTCACGGGCGGGGAGCTGATGCGCACGTGGACCTCCGCGGCGCCCGCCTCGCGCAGCATCCGGATGAGCGCCCGCTGGGTGTTGCCGCGCACGATGGAGTCGTCGACGACGACGAGGCGCTTGCCGCGGATGACCTCGCGCAGCGGGTTGAGCTTGAGCCGGATGCCGAGCTGGCGCAGCGTGTCCGACGGCTGGATGAACGTGCGGCCGACGTACGCGTTCTTGGTCAGGCCCTGCCCGAACGGGATGCCGGACTCCGCGGCGTAGCCCACAGCGGCCGGCGTCCCCGACTCGGGGACGGGGATCACGAGGTCGGCGTCGACGGGGTACTCGCGGGCCAGGCTCCGGCCCATCTCGACCCGCGCGGCGTGCACGGAGCGGCCGTTGATCGACGTGTCGGGGCGGGCGAGGTAGACGTACTCGAAGACGCAGCCCGCGCGCTCGGTCGGCGCGAAGCGCTGGGAGCGCAGGCCGTCGGCGTCGATCGCGATGAGCTCGCCCGGCTCGACCTCGCGCACGAACGACGCGCCGACGATGTCGAGGGCCGGCGTCTCGCTCGCGACGACCCAGCCGCGGTCCAGCCGCCCGAGCACCAGCGGTCGCACGCCCTGCGGGTCGCGCGCCGCGTACAGGGTGCGCTCGTCCATGAACACGAGGGAGAACGCGCCGCGCAGCCGCGGCAGCACCTCGAGCGCCGTGGCCTCGAGGGTGTGGTCGGCGTCGCCCGCGAACAGCGCGGTGACGAGCGCCGTGTCGGTCGTGTTGCCGCGCGCGAGCTCGCCGCGTCGCTGGCTGCCGTAGCGCTCGGCGACGAGGTTGACGAGCTCCGCGGAGTTCGTCAGGTTCCCGTTGTGGCCCAGCGCGACGGTCCCGGACGCGGTCGCGCCCAGCGTCGGCTGAGCGTTCTCCCACGTCACGCCACCGGTCGTGGAGTACCGGCAGTGGCCGACGGCGATGTGCCCGGTCAGCGCGTTGAGCGCCGTCTCGTCGAAGACCTGCGAGACGAGGCCCATGTCCTTGTAGACGAGGATCTGCTCGCCGTTGCTCGTCGCGATGCCGGCCGACTCCTGCCCGCGGTGCTGCAGGGCGTAGAGGCCGAAGTAGGCGAGCTTGGCGACCTCTTCACCGGGTGCCCAGACGCCGAAGACGCCGCAGGCGTCCTGCGGGCCTTTCTCGCCGGGCATGAGGTCGTGGTTGAGAAGTCCATCTCCGCGGGGGGCCACGTACCTCAGTGTCCCACAGGGGTCGGCGAGAGTGTCAGCGGCGGCCGCGCAGGCTCCGTCGGTCGGCGATCACGGCCCAGACGCCGGCGACGCCCGCGCCGAGCGCGGTGCAGGCGACGAGGATGACGGTGAAGTAGACCCCCGGCTTGAACACCGGGGCGGCGGCGGGTGACTGCAGCCACGCCCCGCCGACGCCGAGGCCGACGACGAGCCCGAGGAGGATGCCCACGGTGAAGAACGCGCGGTAGCGCGGCGCACGGCGCACGGTCGCCCGGTCGACGACGCCCTCGACGTCGACCTCGTCGGCCCGACCCGTCTCGGGCGTCCCGGGCGCGGAGGCCGCGTCGTCGGGCACGGAGGACTGCTCGCTGCTCACGGCACGACCCTACCCGCGCTCCCTGGGAGCGGGCCGGGACCGCGCGGGAGGCGCCGGACGCACCGCGACCCGGGTCCGTCGGACGGAACCCGGGTCGCGGCCTCGTTCATCGCGTCACGTCACCCGCAGGAGCGGGCGTCGTACTCGAGCTCGTAGCGCTCGTAGTGGCCGACGCCGTCCCAGTAGTACGCGGCGACGGTCGCCTCCCCGGCCTCGACCGAGGACTGGCGCGTCGCGAACACGTGGTACGCCGAGCTGCCCGGCGCGACCTTCGTGAACTTCCTCTCGCCGAACGGCGTGACGAGGCGCACGTCGAGCGGCACGTCCTCCGCGTTCGTCGCCCGCACGGCGACGTACGCGGTGCCCGCGAGGCAGCGCACCTGGACCGAGACGTCGGAGAGCTCGACGTCACGGGGCGGCTCGCCCGCCTCCACGGTGACCGGGACCCGGCTCACCGTGCCGCTCGGCGACGCGACGACCCACAGGTCGTACGCGCCCTCCGCGGTCCCGGCGGGCACGGTCGCCGTGAGCGTCGCCGCGCCGTCGGTGACGGGCGCCGTGGCGACGGGATCGCCCGGAGCCGCCGGGTCGAACGTGCCGTCGCGCGGCACGAGGTAGCCCGCCACCTCGGTGTTCTGCGGCGCCCCGAGCGACGTCAGGTCGAGGTGCGAGAGCGTGACGCTCACGTCCTCGCCCGCGGCGACCGGCCCCGGCAGCTCGCCGACGACGACGCGCGACCGGGCGAACGACGGCGACAGCGGGGAGCTGTCCGCGAGGTACGCGATCCACGCCTCGCGGTCGACCAGACCCGAGTCGCGCGGGTCGGTGCCCTCGGTGAACACCCGGAAGTTGTCGCCACCGGTCGCGAGGAACGAGAACGTCGCGACGCGGTACTCGGCGTCGAGGTCGATCGGCTCGCCGTCGATCGTCACCGAGAGCACGTTGTCACCGGGCTCCGCGTTGCCGTCCGCGGTGGCGGCCGTCCAGCTCACGTTGTCCGAGAGCCCGAGCGCGAGGTAGGGGCGCGACGGGCGCGTGCCGTCCTCGTTCGTCTGCCACTGCTGCTCGAGCATCTCGATCACCTGCGCGCCCGTGAGCGTCACGGTCCACAGGTTGTTGACGAACGGCAGGACCGCGTTGGCCTCGGCGTACGTGATCACGCCGTCCTCGCCCACGAGCAGCTCGTTGCGCAGGCCGCCCGGGTTGACGACGCCGAGGTCGGCGCCGCCGCGGGCCGGGTCTGCGAGCGTGTCGCGCAGCGAGTTCGCCACGAGGTTGCCCAGGGCCGACTCGGACGCGCGGTCGTCACGCGTACCGCCCGTCCAGACGCCGTCCACGTACGAGCCGCCGGCGAACGCCGTCGTGATGTCGGCCGTGACCTCGCCCACCGGCTGGGCGCCGATGACCTCGGCCTCCTCGAGCGCCTCGGTGACGATCGTGCTCACCTCGGCGACGCGCGGGTAGGCGGCGACGAGCTCGTCGTCGGCCGTCGTGGTGCGCGCGACGTTCTCCGCGGAGTGGTCGACGACGTCGCCCGTCTCCGTGTCGACGGTGAGGGTGATGTGCCCGACGAACTCGCCGTAGCTGCCGGTCTGGACGATCGGGCGGGTCGCGCCCTCGACGCCCGGGACCGGGGCCTCCCACGCGTACTGCTTGTGGGTGTGGCCGGTGAAGAACGCCGCGACGCGGGGATCGGTCTCGGTGACCAGCTCGGCGAACGCGCCGCCTGCGGCCACCTCCTCCTCGAGCGTCGAGCCGTCCGGCGTGCCCGCGCCGGCGCCCTCGTGGACGAGCGCGACGACCACGTCCGCCTCGCCGTTCGCGGCGTCGCCGTCCTGGAGCTGCGCGGTGACCCGGTTCAGCGCCTCGACGGGGTCGCCGAAGTCGAGGTCCTCGATGCCCGACGGCGTGACGAGCGACGGCGTCTCCTGCGTGACGACGCCGACGAACCCGACCTGGACGCCGTCGATCTCGATGACGTCGTACTCGGGCAGTGCGGGGTTCTGCGTGCCCTTGGCGTAGACGTTCGCCCCGAGGTAGTTCCAGTCCGCGGCGTCCGCCACACGACCCGTGAGGTCGTCGAAGCCCTGGTCGAACTCGTGGTTGCCCACCGCGGAGGTGGCCAGGTCGAGCGCGTTCAGCACGTCGATCGTCGGCCGGTCCTCCTGCAGCGCCGACGCGAACAGCGAGGCACCGATGTTGTCGCCCGCGGACACGAACGCGGTCCCGTCCGGGTTCTCGGCACGCAGCTGCTCGATGGTGCCGGCGAACTTCACGGTGTTGGCGTCGATCCGCCCGTGGAAGTCGTTGATCGCGAGCAGGTCGATCGTCGTGGTGCCCGGGTCGGTGTCGCCACCGAGGTCGAGCCCGACGAGGACGGGGTCGTGGTCGGAGGACCGGAACGGCGTCGTGTCGTAGAGGATCGACGCGTTGTAGTTGTACCGCGAGTACTCGTTGGCGACGGGCTCGACGGAGTTGATGTTCCACACGTCGGTGCCCGTCACGGCCTCGGCCGCCGCCGGCGACGCGAAGACGTGGTCGAGCGAGCCGACGTAGCCGTCGAAGAGGTAGGTCTGCTCACCGGTCGTGGCGCCGAGGTCGACGTAGCCGGCGTCCTTGAGCACCTCGAGCGGGTCCTCCATGGAGTAGGAGTTGAGGTCGCCGACGAGCAGGACCTTGTCCGTGCCGGCGTCCGCCGCGACGTCCTCGGCGAACCCGACGAGCGCCGTGGCCTGCCGGACGCGCGACGCGTTCGACGCGCCCTGGCCGTCGCCCTGGTCGGCGTCCTCGCCCGAGCCTGACCCCTTCGACTTGAAGTGGTTCGCGACGACGAGCACGTCGTCCTCGGCCGACGTGGGGCCCTCGGAGATCCCACCCACGGGCTGGAACACCTGCGCGAGCGGCTCGCGCGCGTTGCCGAACGCGGGGTCGTCGAGAAGGATCCGCGACTCGTCCACCGGCTCGGCGGCGTCCACCTGGTAGATGTACGCGAGGCGGATGACGTCCTCCTCGGCGGGCAGCGCGCCCGGGGACGGCACGAACGCCCACTCCTCGGCGCCCGCGGCCTCGTTGAGCGCCGCGACGAGGTCGGACAGGGCCTGGTCGCGGTCCTTGCCGAACCGCGCCGAGTTCTCGATCTCCGAGAGCGCCACCACGTCGGCGTCGAGCGCGCCGATCGCCGCGACGATCTTCGTCTGCTGGCGCTCGAGGTCCTCCGCCTCGGCCGCGCCGCGTGCGTCGCAGCCGGTGCGGACCGTGACGGGGTCGCCCGTGCGGTCCGTGTAGTACTGGCAGCCGGAGAGCTGGTCGCCGGTCGTCGTGAAGTAGTTCAGCACGTTGAACGTCGCGACGGAGAGGTCGCCGCCCACCTCGGCGGGAGCGTCCTCGCGCGTGTTCTCGAACGTCGCGGGCTGCACCGCCTCGGCGTTGCCGCCCTCGCCCGCACGCAGGTGCGTCAGCGGCTGGAACGTCCACGCGTCGAAGCGGTAGTCGAGGACGACCGGCGTCGTGAACGTGACACCGGCGCCCACGCGCGCCGGAGCGCCGCCCGTGAGGTACGGGAGCGGGACCGACTTGTTGTCCGACCCGTTGAAGTTGGTCGTCGCGCCGTCGTCGAGCACGACCGCGCGCGCGGCACGGTCCGCGACGGCCGCCGCGGCCTCCGGGCTGCCGGGACGGCCTGCCGACGTCGGCTGGAGGAACGGCTCGGTGCCGGCGGCCAGCAGGAACGACCCGTAGTAGTTCGTGTCGTAGTTGTCCGCGATCGTGTAGTCACCCGCCGGCGCGACGAGCATGCCCTCGAGGACCTCGCGCTCGGCGTCGGTCGCGGGGAACGCGACGGCGGCGGGCTTGACCTCCTCCGCGGGCTCGTCGAGCACGGACCAGCCACCGGCAGCGGGCGTGATCTGCGTCAGCGTGAAGTACTCGCCCACGACGCCCGTCACCTCGACGTGGTCGCCCGGCTGGACCTGCTCGGCCGCGGTCCGCGAGTACACGAAGACCGCGTCGGACGCGTCGTGCTCCTCGCCGAGGTCGCCGCCCGTGCCCTCCGTCTGGAGGTAGAAGCCGTCGTAGCCACCGGTCGGGTAGGTCGCCGTGACCACGCCGCGCGTCGTCACCGTCCGCCCGACGAGCGGGCTCTCGGCACCGGTTCCCTGGATCTCGTCGATCGGGACGACCTCGCCCGGCTCGGGCTCGGGCTCCGGCTCGGGCTCGCTGCCGCCGCCGTTCTGCGGCGTCACGGCGTCGAGGACGACGAAGTCCGCGCCGTTGTCGTCGGTGTCCGCGGCGTCGGCCCGGTTGAGGGATCCGCCCGCGTTGTTCGCCCGGCCCGCGGGTGCGGCAGAGGTCTCGAACGTGTTCGAGGAGCCGTAGCCGAGCAGGTCGACGACACGCTCGTCCGCGCCGACGACGTCGCCCACGGGGAGCGTGACCGCGCCGGGCGCGGAGACGAGGGCGATCGTGCCGTTCTGGCCCTGGAAGTTCAGGCCTCCCTCGGCGTCGGGCGTCGGCAGCGACGACCCGTTCGAGCCGTTGGAGCCTCCGGCGACGAGGTAGTACCCGCCCGCCTCGATGGTGCCGGAGAGCGCGACGGTGCCGTTCGAGGCACCGGTCCCCGTCGCCGAGCGGTACTGGACGGACCAGCCGTCGAGCGCGACGTCCGCGGCGGTGGGGTTGTAGAGCTCGACGAACTTGGTGGTGAACGGCGCGTTCGCGCTGCCGCCGCTCAGGTAGGCCTCGTTGATCACGACGCCCGAGCCGTCCGCGGCCGCGGCGAGGGCGGACCCGGCCGTCCCCGCCGTGGACGTGGCTGCGGTGGCCGCGGTCGCGGACAGGGGCAGGGCGAGCGCCGCGCTGAGCGTGCTCGCCACCACCACCCCTCTCCGTCGCCGCGGGTTCTGGTGATGGGACACGCCTGACTCCTTCATCTCGTGCGTTCGGCCCGGCAGAGCCGGTCGTCCACGCCCCCCGTGGTCGACGTCCCTGCGCCAGGGACATCGCACCGGACGCGTGTGAACGGTCGGTTGCCGCCGGATCACCACCGCGCGAACGTCGCCGCACACCGTCGTGCAGCGGCGCCGGCCCGGGCGGTCGCCGGTCGTGCCACGGACGCTAGCCCCGGGCACCGACGCCCGCCAGACCTGCGGCGCCGACGTGACGAATCCGTGACGCGGTCGGCGCCGCGGCGCTCGACCGCGGCGTTCAGCGACGCCGGGCGGCCTGCAGCGGCAGGAGCGCGGAGAGGTCGGCGCGCTCCCCCGACGCCCGCACGCGACCGTCCGCCACGGCCTCGGTCCAGGCGATCTCTCCGGTGACGAGGCCCAGCCACGTCTGCGGGTCCGTCTCGACGACGTTCGGGGGCGTCCCGCGCGTGTGGCGCGGTCCCTCGACCGCCTGGACGGCACCCGCCGGCGGCACGCGCACCTCGACCGTGCGTCCCGGCGCGACGTCGGCGAGCTCCTCGAGCGTGAAGCGGACGGCCGTCGTCACGTCACGACGCTCGGCCCGCCCGTCCCGCCACGCGGCCAGGGCGAGACGTCCTGCGGAGGGGTCGGTGCGGCGTCGGGCGGACATGCGGCCAGGCTAGTGCGCGCCGTCGTCGGGACGGGCCACGACCTCGAAGCGGACCCGGCGCTCTCGGACGGACGCCTCGCGCAGCGTCGCGCGGACCGGCTCGCCGAGCGGCAGGTCGGTCCCCTCCGCCGGGGCGCGCACGGCCGGCTCCGCGAGCACGACGTGGCCGCGGAGCACGGTCGGGCCCTGGGTCCCGTCGCCCCCGGGTCGGCGTTCGTCGTCGACGTCGACCACGACGGCGTCGAAGGCCTGCCCCTCCCGGCCGGTGAGCAGGGCCGCCTCGACGACGTCGACGACCGCCCGGTCGTACGCGCTCGCGCGCTGGCCCGTGCGGCCCATGGTGCGCGGCAGGCCGGGCAGCGCGTCGAGCACCCAGCCGGGGACCGGCTCGTCGGCGCACAGGGCGAGGCACACCTCGGTGCCGTAGCGGTCCACGAGCCGGCGCAGGGGCGCGGTGACGTGGGCGTACTCCGCGGCGATCGCGGCGTGCGCCGCGTCGTCGGGCACGCCGGGCTCCTGACCGGTGCCGCCGAACGCCTCGTAGGACGCCCCGCGGAACAGCGACGTCGCCTCCGTGAGGAAGGCGGCGTGGCGGGGGTGGGCCGCGTCGAGCGTCGGCAGGAGGTCCGCGTACGCGGTCTCGCGCGGCCACGCGATGCCGAGGGCGCGCGCCGTGCGCCGCAGGCGTGCCACGTCCCGCGGGTCGGCCGCCGGCAGCGCGCGGAACACGCCCACGCCGCCCGCACGCATGATCCGGGCGGCCGCGATGCCCGTGAGGAGCGACAGCTGCGCGTTCCACCCCTCGACCGGCAGCGTCGAGCGGAAGACGAGCCCGAACGAGCCGTCGTCGTGCGAGACGACCTCCTGCTCCGGCACCTCGAGCGACACGCCCCCGCGCGCGTGCTCGCGCGCGCGGCGCAGCTCGCCCACGGTGCGCAGGAGCGCGAGCGACGCGTCCGCGGGCGACGCCCCGCCGGGGCCGTCGACGCGGGACTGCGCCTCCTCGTACGTGAGGCGCTCGCGCGAGCGCACGACGGCGCGACGCACCGTCGCGTCGACGATCTCGCCCGCGGCGTCGAGCGCGATGCGCCACGCGGCGGCCGGGCGGTCCTCGCCGGGCAGCAGGCTCGCCGCGCCCTCGGACAGCACCGCCGGGTGCAGCGGGGTGCGCCCGTCGGGCGCGTACAGCGTGGTCCCCCGTTCGTGGACCTCCGTGTCGAGCGCGCCGCCCGGCACGACGAACGCGCCGACGTCCGCGATCGCGTAGTGCACGACGTACCCGTCACCGGCGCGCTCCAGGAACAGCGCCTGGTCGAGGTCCATCGACCCGGGCGGGTCGATCGTCACGAACGGCAGGTCGCGCAGGTCGTGGCGGTCCTGCGGCCCGCCCGCCGTCGTCCCGTCGTCGGCGGTGCGCCGCGCCGCCACCTCGGCCTCGTCGACCACCTCGGGCGGGAAGTCGTCGGGGACCTCCATCTCGCGGCGCAGCGTCGCGAGGGCCTCCAGGACGACGTCGGCGGCCGCCGGGGCCGGCGCGGGGACGAGACGCACGTGTCGGCTGGGCACGCCCCGACCCTAGGCGATCAGACGACGCCGAGCGCGATCATCGCGTCGGCCACCTTGGTGAAGCCCGCGATGTTCGCACCGAGCACGTAGTTGCCCGGTGCGCCGTACTCGTCCGCCGTCTCGACGCACCGGTCGTGGATGCCGGCCATCGTCTGCGCGAGCCGCTCCTCGGTGTACTCGAAGGACCAGGCGTCGCGCGACGCGTTCTGCTGCATCTCGAGCGCCGACGTCGCGACACCGCCCGCGTTCGCCGCCTTGCCGGGGGCGAAGAGCACGCCCGCGTCCTGCAGGAGCGAGACCGCCTCGGGCGTCGTGGGCATGTTCGCGCCCTCGGCGACCGCGACGACGCCGTGGGAGACCAGCCGCTTCGCCGCCGCCCCGTCGAGCTCGTTCTGCGTGGCGCACGGCAGCGCGACGTCGGTCGGGACGTCCCAGATCGAGCCGTCGGTGACGAGGCGCGCACCGGGCCGCCGCGCGACGTAGTCCGCGACGCGCCCCCGCTTCTCCTCCTTGACGTGGCGCAGCAGGGGGAGGTCGACGCCGACCTCGTCGACGACGTACCCCGAGGAGTCGGAGAACGCGACGACCTGCGCGCCGAGCTGCTGCGCCTTCTCGATGGCGTGCACGGCGACGTTGCCCGAGCCGGACACCGTCACGCGGCGCCCGTCGAGGTCGCGGCCGGTCGCGGCGAGCATGCGCTCGGCGAACAGCACGGTGCCGTACCCGGTCGCCTCCGTCCGGACGAGGGAGCCGCCCCAGCTCACGCCCTTGCCCGTGAGGACGCCGGACTCGTAGCGGTTCGTGATCCGCTTGTACTGGCCGAACAGGAAGCCGATCTCGCGGCCCCCGACGCCGATGTCCCCGGCCGGCACGTCGGTGTGCTCGCCGATGTGCCGGTAGAGCTCGGTCATGAACGACTGGCAGAAGCGCATGATCTCGCCGTCCGACCGGCCGCGCGGGTCGAAGTCGGAGCCGCCCTTGCCGCCGCCCAGCGGCATGCCCGTGAGCGAGTTCTTGAACACCTGCTCGAAGCCGAGGAACTTCACGATCCCCAGGTACACCGACGGGTGGAACCGCAGACCGCCCTTGAACGGTCCGAGCGCCGAGTTGAACTCGACCCGGAACCCGCGGTTGATCCGGACCCGCCCGGAGTCGTCGACCCACGGCACGCGGAAGATGATCTGCCGCTCCGGCTCGCAGAGCCGTTCCAGCACGGCGGCCTCGACGTAGCGGGGGTGCTTGACGAGCACCGGGCCGAGCGAGTCGAAGATCTCGCGCACGGCCTGGTGGAACTCGGTCTCGCCCTGGTTGCGGCGGACGACCTCGTCGTAGACGGACTGCAGCCGGCTGTCCATGGGTGCTCCTGTGACGCGGTGGACGGAACCCCCGACGGTACGCGCGCACGGGCGATCCCGGTACTCGCGTCTCAGTTTCTCCCCGGCCGACCCTCGTCACCAGCTCCAGCCGCGCGCGCTCAGCTCGAGCTCCTCGCGGAAGCGCTCGGCGTCGCCCGCGCGGAACCCGGCGCGCAGCGGCACGTCCTCCACCGGCAGGCCCGTGAGCCGGCACGCCTCGCGCAGGAGGGCGTCGTACGCGCCCTGCACGGCCAGGTAGTGGTGCGCCCGCGCGTACACGTCCGGGTCGGCCTCGATGCGCCGCAGCTCGGCCGTGAGCTCGCTGAGCCGCACCTGCAGCGCGAGGGTCTCGAGCGGGTCCGGCACGCGGCCGCGGCGCCGACGCCGGAAGCCGGTCCCGCGCCGCGCGCCCGGGTCCCGGCGCCCCGGGCGCAGCACCCACCACGCGGCGGCGACCGTGCTCGCCGTCGCGCACCCGACCATCAGCTGCCACACCATCGGAGCCGACCTCTGCGCTCACCACAGGGACATCTCGAGTCTAGGCGCGTCCGGGCGCACCACGCGCGGTTGTGCCGGACCGGGCGCTCAGCCGCCGGGGAGGTGCACGGTCGCGACGATCGCGCGGTGGTCGCTGGTCGGCACGGGCAGCGAGCCGACGTCGGTCACCACGTTCTCGCGGTCCGTCACCACGTGGTCGAGGTCGAGCACCGGCGGCGTGCCCTGCCGCAGGGACCACGACAGGTTCAGGCCCTGGCCGGCGCTGCGCGTCGCGTCGTGGAACCGGTCACCGAGCAGGTCGCGGAACGTCGCATGGTCGTACGTCGCGTTGAAGTCGCCGACGAGCACCTGCGGCAGCGGGTCGTCGTGCGCGCGGTCGGCCAGGCGCAGCATCTCCGCGTGCCACTGCGGCGCGAGGTCCGGCAGCGGCGGCACGGGGTGCACGGCGGTGACCCGGACCGGGACGCCCTCGACCTGCACGACCGCCGACGGCATGGCGAACGTCGAGAACTCGGTCGTGTCGACGTCCGACAACGGCAGCGCGGACCACAGCCCGGAGCCGGGCGATCCCGTGCCGACCTTCGCGTCGACGTGGTGCGGCAGCAGCTCCTCGATCCCCGCGGCGACGAGGCGCTCGCGGAAGTCCGTGGTGAGCTCGACGACGGCGAGCGTGTCGACGTCCTGCTCGCGGACGGTCCGGACGACGGCCTCGGCGTCGGCCTGGCCGAACCACGCGTTGACGCCGAGGACGCGCAGCGGCACGGAGCCGGGCGGGGCCGCGGGCCCGGGGGTGACGAACGGCGCGAGCCACAGGGCCTGCGCGACGAGGCACGGCACGAGCAGCAGCGCGACGAGCCGGCGGCGCGCGAGCGCGGCGCCGACGAGGGCCAGCACGCCGAGCGCCCCGACCCAGGGCGTGACCCCCACGAGCTGGGCGAACGGCGTCACGGCGTCGAAGGGCACGAGGCGGACGAAGGTGAGGGCGACGACGACGGCGGTGACCGTCGCGAGGACGGCGGTCACGACGGGGCCGCCCGGGCGTCGGCGCGTCGAGACGCGTGCGGCGGTGGCCGAGGTCATGACCGCATGCTGGCACCGGGCGCGAGCCGACGTCACGCGCGGCGCGGCGGCGTCCTCGCGATCTTCACGAAACCGGCGTGCCGCGCGGCCCGCGACGACGCGTCGGGCCCGGGGCCACCGTGGTGGCTCCGGACCCGACGTCGTGCTCGGTCGCGGACGTTCAGCCGAAGATGCGCGGCAGCGTCGCGCGGAAGGCCTCGCCCGCCTCGCGCAGCGGGACCGTGAACAGGCCCTCGACCTCGAGCGTCTCGCCCTGCTCGGCGGCCGCGGCGGGCTCGGTGCCGGTCTCCCCGATCTTCACGACGGGCACGCCCCGGGCGACGCACGCGTCCACGAGCTTCGACTCCTCGGTGCGCGGAACCGCGACGAGCGCGCGGGCCGTCGACTCGGAGAACAGCGCCTCGAACGGCGTGACGCCGTCGCGCTCGGTGACCGGGGCGAGCGAGACGCTCGCGCCGACGCCGAACCGCAGCGACGCCTCGAGCAGCGCCTGGACGAGCCCGCCCTCGGACAGGTCGTGCGCGGCGGAGACGAGGCCGTCGCGGCTCGCGTTGACGAGGACGCCGGCGAGCGCCTTCTCCGCGGCGAGGTCGACGCGCGGCGGCACGCCGCCGAGGTGGCCGTGCTCGACGTCGGCCCAGGCGGACCCGTCGAGCTCGGGGCGCGTGGTGCCGAGCAGGAGGACGCTCTCGCCGGCCTCGCGCCACCCGGACGGCGTCGCGCGGGCGACGTCGTCGAGGACGCCGAGCACGCCGACCACGGGCGTCGGGTGGATCGACGAGTCGACCTGCCCCGGCTCGCCCGTGCCGTTGTACAGCGAGACGTTGCCGCCCGTGACGGGGACGCCGAGCTCGCGGCACGCGTCCGCGAGCCCCTCGATCGCCTCGACGAGCTGCCACATCGAGTCGGGGTCCTCGGGCGAGCCGAAGTTCAGGCAGTCGGTCACGGCGAGCGGGCGCGCCCCCGCCGTCGCGACGTTGCGGTACGCCTCCGCGAGCGCGAGCTGGGCACCGGTGCGCGGGTCGAGCTTGCCGTAGCGCCCGTTCGCGTCGGTGGCGAGCGCGACGCCGAGCCCGGTGGTCTCGTCGACGCGCACGACGCCCGAGTCGTCGGGCTGCGCGAGCGCGGTGTTGCCCTGGACGAACCGGTCGTACTGGTCCGTCACCCACTCCTTCGAGGCGAGGTTGGGCGAGGCGAGCAGGCGCAGCGCGGTGGCCCGCAGCTCCTCGCCGGTCTCGGGGCGGGCGAAGCGGGAGGCGGCGTCGCCCGTGCTGATCGAGTCGGCGTTGAGCCCGTCCTGCCACGCCGGGCGCGCGTACGGGCGCTCGTACACGGGGCCCTCGTGCGCGACGGTGCGCGGGTCGACGTCGACGATGCGCTGGCCGTGGTGGTCGATCGTCAGGCGGCCCGAGTCGTTGACCTCGCCGATGACGGCCGTCTCGACGTCCCACTTCGCCGTGATGGCGAGGAACTCGTCGAGCTTGTCGGGCGCGACGACCGCCATCATGCGCTCCTGCGACTCCGACATGAGGATCTCGCCGGCGTTGAGCGTGGGGTCGCGCAGCAGGACGTCGTCCAGCCACACGTGCATGCCGCCGTCGCCGTTCGAGGCGAGCTCCGACGTCGCGCACGAGATGCCCGCCGCCCCGAGGTCCTGGATGCCCTCGACGACCTTCGCGGCGTAGAGCTCGAGGCAGCACTCGATGAGGACCTTCTCCATGAAGGGGTCGCCCACCTGGACGCTCGGGCGCTTCGCGGGGACGCCGTCCTCGAACGTCTCGGACGCGAGGATCGAGGCGCCGCCGATGCCGTCGCCGCCCGTGCGCGCGCCGAACAGGACGACCTTGTTGCCCACGCCCGAGGCGTTGGCGAGGTGGATGTCCTCGTGGCGCAGCACGCCGAGGCACAGCGCGTTGACCAGCGGGTTCCCCTGGTACGAGCCGTCGAACACGAGCTCGCCCCCGATGTTCGGCAGGCCGAGCGAGTTCCCGTAGCCGCCGACGCCGGACACGACCCCGTGCACGACGCGCGCCGTGTCCGGGTGGTCGACGGCGCCGAAGCGCAGCTGGTCCATGACGGCGACCGGGCGCGCGCCCATCGAGATGATGTCGCGCACGATGCCGCCGACGCCCGTCGCGGCACCCTGGTAGGGCTCGACGAACGACGGGTGGTTGTGCGACTCGACCTTGAACGTCACGGCCCAGCCGTCGCCGATGTCGACGACGCCCGCGTTCTCGCCGATGCCGACGAGCAGGTGCTCCTTCATCTCGTCCGTGGTGGCGTCGCCGAACTTGCGCAGGTGGACCTTGGACGACTTGTACGAGCAGTGCTCGGACCACATGACGGAGTACATGGCGAGCTCCGCGGCCGTCGGGCGGCGCCCGAGGATGTCGCGGATGCGCTGGTACTCGTCGGGCTTGAGGCCGAGCTCGGCGAACGGCTGGACCTCGTCGGGGGTGGACGCCGCCTGCTCGACGGTGTCGAGCTGTCCCGGGGCGGGACGGTCGGCGGGGCGTGCGGAGGCCTGGGGTGCGGGGGCGGTCATCGGTTCCCTCGGGTGGGCGCGTGATCGGGGAGCGCACGACGGCGCGCCGTCAGTCTACCGGCGGGTGCCGCTGCGACTTTTCTCACCCGCCCCGCTCCGGAGCGTCGTCGCCCGTCCGCGCTCGCGATGAGGTCGTATAGGGGCGTGACGACCCGCTCCACCCGCACGCGCCCCACCCTCCCGGCCGCCGCCGCGAGCGCCCTCGTGGACTCGCAGGTCGAACGGCTGGGCCACGAGCTCACCCTCGTCGAGCGTCAGCTCACGGGGTACTCGCGCCGCACCGGCGCGTACACCGGGCACGGGACCCTCGAGACGGTCGAGCCGGCCGTCGGCCGCTACCGGGACGAGCTCGAGGCCGAGCGCGAGCGCATCCTCACCCGGATCGGGTTCCTCAGCGCGATGCGCACGGCGGTCCTGCACCCGCGGACCGCGCCGTCCGCCGTGCCGTCGTCGGCGCAGCCGCCCACCGCCCTGCCGCTCGCCGCCTGAGTCAGCCGGCGTCCTCGTCCTCGCCGGCGCGGCGCAGCAACGGCTCGACGGCCGTGAGCGCCACGGCGAGCGCCGCCATGACCAGACCGACGCGCGTGTGCGGCAGCCGTGCCCCGCGCCGGCGCAGGCGCTCGCCCCGCCGGTAGACCCACCGCTCCCCCGCCACGGTCAGCGCTGCGCTCGCCGCGACGGCGCCCGCGCCGGCCAGGGCGAGGACGGCCGGCGGCATCGTGGCCGGGCCGTCGTGGGCCGCCGGCTCGTCGGCCGGCGTGCCGTCGGCGCGCGTACCGTCCGCGGGCGTGCCGTCGGCGTCCCGGACGGCGTCGCGCACGGACCGCACCGCGTCCTGCGCCTCGCGGCCCTCCGCGGTCGCCTTGAACGTCAGCACCGCGCCGGCCACGGCGACGACCGTCTTGGTCAGCGCCCGCGCCCAGCGGGGCCGGACGACGTCGGGCACCGCGTACCACCCGAGCGTGGTGGCCCCGGCGATCGCGAGCGCCGTCGGGTCGACTCCTCGCCGTGCGGTCGTCGCGTCCTGGCTCATCGGTCCCTCGCTCTCTCGGCAGGTGCGTCCCCGGTGGGAACGGCCGGCAGGGGCGTCGAGTTCCCGGAATGCGATGGACGTGCCCGACGGCGCGCCCCACCCTGAACCCATGCCGCTGCGCCCGTCCCTGCTCGCGATCGTCGTCGCCGTGATCTGGGGAGCGAACTTCGTCGTCATCGACCTCGGCCTGGGCGACCTGCCGCCGACGCTGTTCGTCGCCCTGCGGTTCTGCGCCGTGCTCGTGCCGGCGATCTTCCTCGTGCCGCGACCGGCGGCGCGGTGGTCCGACGTGCTGCTCGTCGGCGTCTTCATGAGCCTGTGCCAGTTCGGCCTGCTCTACACGGCCCTCGCGCTGGGCATGCCGCCGGGTCTCGCGTCGCTCGTCCTGCAGGCGCAGGTCGGTCTCACGGTCCTGTTCGCCGCGCTCGCGCTGCGCGAGGTACCCACCCGTTGGCAGCTCGTCGGCGTGGTCGTCGGTGCCGCGGGGCTCGTCGTCGTCGGCCTGGGCCGCAGCGCGTCGACCCCGGCGCTCGCGTTCGTCGTCACGCTCGCCGCCGCGGCGTCGTGGGCGGTCGGGAACGTCGTCCAGCGGCGGTCCGCCAGCCGCATCCCCGTCCGGCAGGAGCGCCGCCGCCCGGCCCCGGCGTGGGCCGACGGGTTGTCGATGACGGTGTGGTCGGCGCTCGTCGTCCCGGTGCCCCTGCTGGGGCTGTCCCTGTGGACCGACGGGCCGGACGCCGTCGGGCACGCGCTCACCCACCTGACGCTCGCCCCGCTGCTGTCCACCGCGTACACCGCGTGGCTCGCGAGCCTCGTGGGGTACGGGATCTGGAACGGCCTCCTCGCGCGGTACCCGGCGTCGGCGGTCGTGCCGTTCACGATGCTCGTCCCGGTGGTCGGGATCCTCGCCGCCTGGCTCGTCCTCGACGAGGTGCCGAACGCCGCGGAGGCGGCGGGCGGTGTCGTGCTGCTGCTCGGCGTCGCGATCACGACGGGAGTCCTGCGCCGGCGACGCACGCCGCCCGGCGGGCGCGCGGTGGTGACGGCGGGCGCGACACGCGCCGGTTCGCACTGACATCCGGCCGTGCACGCGGTCGAATGGAGGTCAGGGACGCGCGAGACGCGAAGGAGCATCTCATGAGCCAGACCGCGGACCGGACGGGGGAACGGCACCAGCCGGAGCTCCGCCGGGTCATGGGACCGAGGCTGCTGCTGCTGTTCATCGTCGGGGACATCCTCGGCACGGGCGTGTACGCCCTCACCGGGCAGGTCGCGGGCGAGGTCGGCGGCGCGGCGTGGCTGCCGTTCCTCCTCGCGTTCGTCGTCGCGACGATCACCGCGTTCTCCTACCTCGAGCTCGTCACGAAGTACCCGAGCGCGGCCGGCGCCGCGCTGTACACGCACAAGGCGTTCGGCATCCACCTGCTGACGTTCGTCGTCGCGTTCATGGTGATGAGCTCGGGCATCACGTCGGCGTCGACGGCGTCCAACGCGTTCGCCGGGTTCCTCTCCGACGGCTTCGACCTCGGCCTGGAGCCGGGCAGCGGCGGGCTCGTCGCGATCGCGCTCGGGTTCATGACGCTCGTCGCGCTCGTCAACGTCCGTGGGGTCTCCGAGAGCGTGCGGACGAACGTCGTGCTGTCGCTCGTCGAGCTCTCCGGGCTCCTGCTCGTCATCTTCGTCGGGCTCTGGGCGATGACGCAGGGACGTGCCGACTTCTCCCGCGTCGTCGTGTTCGAGAGCGCCGACGACAAGAGCGTGTTCCTCGCCGTGACTGCCGCGACGACGCTCGCGTTCTTCGCGATGGTCGGCTTCGAGGACTCGGTGAACATGGCCGAGGAGTGCACGCACCCCGTCCGCGACTTCCCGCGGATGATGCTCACGGGACTGACGATCACGGGCGTCATCTACGTCCTCGTCGCGATCACCGCCGTCGCCCTCGTGCCGGTGGGCAACCTGGTCGACGACTCCCGGGGGTCCGCGCTCACGCAGGTCGTCGCGGCCGGGGCGCCGAACCTGCCGTTCGCGACGATCTTCCCCTTCATCGGCATGTTCGCCGTCGCGAACTCCGCGCTCATCAACATGCTCATGGCCTCACGCCTGCTCTACGGCATGGCCAACCAGGGCGTGCTCCCGCGCGCGTTCGGCCGCGTGGCGCCGACGCGGCGCACCCCGTGGGTGTCGATCGTCGTCACGACGGCGATCTCGTTCGCGCTCATCGTGTACGTGGTGCGGCAGTCGGCCACCCCCGGGGGCGCGAACGCCGTCGCGCTGCTCGGCGGCACGACGTCGCTCCTGCTGCTCGTGGTGTTCACGGTCGTCAACGTCGCGCTGCTCGTGCTGCGCCGCAAACCCGTCGAGCACGAGCACTTCCGCACGAAGACGCCGTTGGCCGTGCTCGGGGCGCTGACGTGCGGCTACCTCGCCGGGCCGTGGGCGCGCAGCGCCGACCAGCAGGAGCAGTACGTCATCGCGGGGGCGCTGGTCGCGCTCGGCGTGGTGCTGTCGTTCGTCACGTGGCTCTGGAACCGCGCCGCGCGTCAGCGGCAGATCGGGTTCTCCGACGTCTCGCGTCTCGAGGACGAGGTGGAGCCCCGATGAGCGGCGACGGCGCGCGGCCCGACCAGCGGGCGACGCGACCGCCGCAGCGCGTGCGTGCCGTGGACGTGGTCGCGTTCGGCTGCGAGGTGGCGCTGCTCGTCCTCGTGGCCGTCGCGGGGTGGCGCGTGGGCGCCGGGACCGATGCCCCCGCGCCCTTGCCCACCGTCCTCGGCGTCGCTCTCGCCGTCGCGCTGCCCGCTGCCGTCGTGGTCGTCTGGGCGCGCTGGCTCGCCCCGACCGCCGCGCACCGCCTCCCGCAGCCCCGGCGCCTCGACGTGCAGGTGGTCCTGTTCGTCACCGCCGGGCTGACCGTCGCCGGCGTCGGCCTCGTGTGGTGGGGCGTGGGCCTCGCGCTCGTCGGCACGACGGCGTTCGCACTCACGCGCGACCGCTGACGATGGGCGTCGCGGGACCCGGCGCGTCCGTCGCGCATGATGGGCGCCATGGCCCTGCTCGCTCCCCGTCGCGGAGCCCCCGCCCGCGCCGCGGCGGTGCTCGCCGGCGTCCTCCTGCTCGGCGCGTGCACGGGCGGCCCCGAACCCGCACCCGCCCCGGTGAAGCCGAGCGCGTCCGGCACCGCCCCGACCACCGGCGGTGTCCCGTCTCCGGACGCGGCCCCGGATGCCGTCACGCTGACCTCCGGGCCGGTGGCGTTCGAGGTCACCGTGCCAGGTCCCGCGGCCGAGCCCGGCGCGGACCCGCCCGTCCGGGTCGAGGCCGACGACGACGGAGGGACCGTCCTGACCCTCCGCCCCGGTGCCGAGGCGGCTGCCCTCGTGCTCACGACGCCCGGCACGCTCACCGCCAACGCCGACGGGACGGTCACCGTCCTCGACGCGGCGGGCACACCTGTCGGCGGTCTCTCCGCGCCGACCGTCGTGGACGGCGGGAGCGGGCCGGTCGACGGCTCACCGGCCCCGCGTGCCGCGCTGGCCGTGAGCGGGTCGACCACGGCCGAGGTCGTCGTCGTGCGCCCGGACGGCGAGGCGTCGGGGCGCGGCGACGCCCTCGCCGCCACTTCCGGCGCCTACGCGGTGACGACGGCGCTCGGCACCGCGACCGTGCGCAGCGCCGTCTGGGGCGACCGCGAGGGCGGGCTGTCGCTCGCCGTGGATCCCACGGCGTGGGCGCGCACGGCGGGCGTCGCGGGGAGCGACGTGCTGTGGACGCAGCTCGTCGCCGCCGAACCCGACGCGGACGCGCCCGGCATGCACGACCAGCTTGTCTGCCACGCGCTGGGCGCCCCGGACAAGGCGACGTGGAACCTCGAGCCGTGGCGGCCCGACGTCGGGCTCGTCGCCGTGCTGGCGGCGCGCTGCAACCCGACCTGACGGGAGCGGCGCGCCGCCGGCCCGTCAGTGGCGCGTGGCGAGCGACGAGCGCTTGGCGGCCTTCTCGGCCTTGCGCAGCGACTTCTCGCTCAGCGGCTCGTCGCCGCTCGCGCGCAGGCGCCGGTAGTAGGCGCGCGCCTCGTCCTGCCGCTCCTTCTCCGCGCCCGACGCGATCTTGGCGCGCAGGTGCTCGGGGCCGTAGCCCCACGCGTCGACGAGGTCCTGCGCGTGGGGACGCAGGCGGTCGATCAGGCGGTCCAGGTAGCTCGTCACGGTGCGCGCACGCTGCGCGGACAGCCGGCCGTTGAGCAGGTACCAGGCGAGGTGGCGCTCGACGAGGCTCAGGCCGTACAGGTCGCGCGCGGTGGTGAGGACCTCGCGCGTGCCCTCGTCATCGATCGTCGCGAGCGCCTGCGTGAACGCCTCCCAGCGCAGCAGCTCGGCGTGGGCGCGCGCCGCCTCGACGAGCTCGACCTGGTGGGCGTTGAACAGGTTCGCCGCGGTCTCCGGGTCTGCCTTCTGCGCGGGACGCAGCGCCTGCGCGACGTCGGCCACCATCGTCTCGACGCGGTCCGTCAGGAGCGCGCGCTGCGTCTCGGCGTCGCGCAGGTGGCCGGCCGCCCGGCGCGGGTCACCGACGTCCGCGAGCGCCTGCGCGGCCCGCTTGAGCGGCGTGCGGTGCAGCGCCATGTCGCCTGCGCGCTCGACGACGACGCGCGCCATCTGCCCGGGGGTGATGCCCTTGAACTGCTTGCCGTAGTCGGCGAGGAGGCGCTTGGCGACGAGCTGGAGGAGCACGGTGTTGTCGCCCTCGAACGTCGCGTAGACGTCGAGGTCGGCGTGCAGGCTCGTGATGCGGTTCTCAGTGAGGAAGCCGGCGCCGCCGCACGCCTCGCGCGTCTCCTGGAGCACGTCGAGCGCGAACCGGGTGCTCGTCGCCTTGAGCGCCGCAGCCGTCGTCTCGAGGTCCTCGCGCTGCTCGGGCGTGTCCTCCTCGCCGGAGAACACGGAGTGGAACAGGTCGAGGAGGCGGTCGTGCGCGAAGTGCGCGGCGTACGCCTCGGCGATCGGGACGACCAGACGGCGCTTGTGCGTGCCGTAGTCGAGGAGCACGACCTCGTCGGTCGCGGACGCGCCCGTGAACTGGCGGCGCTCGTTCGCGTACCGGACCGCGATCGCGAGCCCGAGCTTCGCGGCGGTGACGGCCGCGCCGTCGAGCGAGACGCGGCCCTGCACGAGCGAGCCGAGCATCGTGAAGAAGCGGCGCCCGGGGCTGTCGATCGGGCTCGAGTAGGTGCCGTCGGCGTCGACCGAGCCGTAGCGGGCGAGCAGGTCGGTGCGCGGGACGCGCACGTGGTCGAAGTGCAGGCGGCCGTTGTCGACGCCGTTGAGGCCGCCCTTCTGGCCGTCGTCCTCCCCGCCGACGCCCGGCAGGAACGGCAGACGCCCGTGCTCGTCGCGGTCGCCCTGCGGGTCGCGGATCGGCACGTAGAACGCGTGCACGCCGTGGTCGACGTTCTTCGTGACGAGCTGCGCGAACACGACGGCGGCGGTCGCGTGCACGGCCGCGTTGCCGAGGTAGTCCTTCCATGCCCCGCGGAACGGGGTGTGGATGACGAACTCCTCCGTCTCGGGGTCGTACGTCGCGGTGGTGCCGATGCTCGCGACGTCGGACCCGTGCCCCGTCTCGGTCATCGCGAACGCGCCGGGCACGGACAGGTCCATCGCGCCGGGCAGCAGGCGGTCCTGCTGCTCCGGGGTGCCGAGGTGCAGGATCGCCGAGCCGAACAGGCCCCACTGGACGCCGGCCTTGATCTGCAGCGACGGGTCCGCCGCGGCGAGCTCCTCGAACCCCGCGAGGTTCCCGCCCGGGTCGTCGGCGCCGCCGAGTCGCTCCGGGTACGCGCGCCACACCTGCCGCTTGTCCACCAGGAGGCGCATCTGCTCGAGGACGTGCTCGCGGTGCACCTCCTTGCTCTGCCCCTCGACGCGCCAGAACGCCGGCTCCCCCGCGGTGGCGCGAGCCGCCGCGCGCAGCTCGGCCCACCGGCCGAGGAGGATCTTCTCGAGGTAGGCGACGTCGAGGCGGGCGTCGTCGCGCGCGGGTGCGGCGTCGGCGTCCGCGCCGCGGGCGGTGGCGGGACGGTCGGACGTGGCGGTCATGAGGTCTCCTTGGTCGGTGCCGGGGCCGCGGTGGCGGCCGTCTCGGAGTCGGGGTGGCGCACCGCGCCGGGGTTCGAGAGCACGCCGACGGGCCCGGCCCAGAGCCAGGACGCGACGCGCTCGGTGAGCTGCTCGCGGTCGGGGGTGCCGGGGGCGTCGCGGTGGCTGAGCCACCACTCCCCGGCACCGCGCACGAAGCCGACGGCACCCGCGGCCCACGCCGCGGCGTCGGCGGGCGGGACGTCGGTGACGCGCGCGAAGGGCTCGGCGACGAGCTGGATGACGGAGTCGAGGAACGCCGCGAGCGGGGCCCGGGGGGCGCCGGTCCCGGCGCCGAGGGCCTGCGCCGCGGTCTCCTCGGTGCCCGCGACCGCGCTCGTGCGCGTGACGAAGTAGTAGACGTTGGGCGAGCTCTCGATCATCTCGAGGTACACGCCGACCATGGCCCGCAGCGCCCCCCGCGGCGTGTCCGCGGCCTCGGCCGCCTGCGTGAGCGCGTCGTGCATCTGGCCCACGACGGCCGCGCCGAGCGCGACCTGCAGGCCGGTCTTGTCGTCGAAGTACCGGTAGACGATCGACTTCGACGTGCCGGACGCCGCGGCGATCTCGTCCATGGAGACGCCGGGGCCGCCCCGGTGGACGGCCTTGCTGGCGGCCCGGACGAGCTCGGCGCGCCGGGCGGCCCGGTGCTCGTCCCAGCGCGTGGAACGGCCGTCGACGGCGGCGCCGGCCTCGGCGCGGCCGCGGGTCCGCAGGGGCGGGCCCACGCCGCTCGCGTGTGCGTTCACGTCGTCCTCCGTCGCGACGTCGGTGTCGTGCTGGTGAGCGGTTTCCCCGTCCGGCGCGCCGGCGGGCATGTGACCCGACTCACGATACTCACAGTATCAGGTACTGTGGGTCGTGGACACACCCGCCCGGCCGGCGCTCCCCACCGGCCCCTCGGCGGCGGGGCCGGGACCAGGGGACGAGACCCCGGCAGGACCGACGGACGACCGACGAACGACGCAGCGCAGCGAGTGCGGACGAGGAGTGAGCGCAGTGGCCACGAGCAAGACGCCGGCGGACGGCACGACGAGCACGCGGAGCACGAGCACGACCAGCGGCACGGAACAGCCCGGCGTCCGCGACGCATGGGTGATCGGCGGCAACCGCATCCCGTTCGCACGAGCGGGCGGGAAGTACTCCCGCGCGAGCAACCAGGAGATGTTCACCGCCGCCCTCGAGGGGCTCGTCGCGCGCTTCGGGCTGCAGGGCGAGCGTCTCGGCGAGGTCGTCGGCGGAGCGGTGCTCAAGCACTCGCGCGACTTCAACCTCGTCCGCGAGAGCGTGCTCGGCTCGCCCCTGTCGCCGCAGACGCCCGCGTACGACCTCCAGCAGGCGTGCGCCACCGGGCTCGAGGCGACGATCACGGTCGCGAACAAGATCCGCCTCGGCCAGGTCGAGTCCGGGGTCGCGGGCGGCGCGGACACGGTGTCCGACGCCCCGATCGCGGTGAGCGAGGGCCTGCGGCGCGCGCTGCTCGAGGCGAGCCACGCCAAGACGTTCGGCGCGCGCGTCAAGGCGTTCGCGAAGGTGCGTCCGGCCGACCTCGCGCCGCTCACCCCGGCGACCGACGAGCCCCGCACGGGCCTGTCCATGGGCGAGCACCAGGCGATCACCACGGCGCGCTGGGGCATCTCGCGCGAGGCGCAGGACGAGGTCGCGCTCGCGAGCCACGAGCACCTCGCCGCCGCGTGGGAGTCCGGGTTCTTCGACGACCTCGTCACGCCGTTCCGCGGCCTCGTGCGCGACCAGAACCTGCGCCCCGACTCCTCGATGGAGAAGCTCGCGAAGCTGAAGCCGGTGTACGGCAAGCGGCTGGCGGGAGCCGGGTCGGAGGCGTCGTCGGAGGCCTCGCCCCCTGTGCCGACCATGACCGCGGGCAACAGCACCCCACTCACCGACGGCGCCTCGACCGTCCTGCTCGGCTCCCGCGAGTGGGCCGAGCAGCGCGACCTGCCGCTGCTCGCGCGCGTCGTCGACGCGGAGACGGCGGCCGTCGACTTCGTCCACGGCCACGAGGGCCTGCTCATGGCGCCCGTGCACGCCGTGCCGCGCCTCCTCGCGCGCAACGGGCTCGAGCTCGGCGACTTCGACGTCTACGAGATCCACGAGGCGTTCGCGTCGACCGTGCTCACCACCCTGAAGGCGTGGGAGGACGACGAGTACTGCCGCACCGAGCTCGGCCTCGACGGCCCGCTCGGCTCGGTGGACCGCACGCGCCTCAACGTCAACGGCTCGTCGCTCGCGGCGGGGCACCCGTTCGCCGCGACGGGCGGCCGCATCGTCGCGACGGCCGCCAAGCTCCTGGCCGCGAAGACGGCCGAGACGGGCCAGCCGGCACGCGCGCTGATCTCCGTGTGTGCCGCCGGCGGCCTCGGCGTCGCCGCGATCCTCGAGTCCGTCCCCACGTCCGACACCCGCGCCTGACCGGCCCCGACGACCGAGAGGACCACCCGTGACCGACTCCTACGTCAAGGCCGTCAACTCCGGCTTCACCAAGACCCTCGCGAAGAAGCTGGGCCTGCCGCGCCCGGCCGTCCTGCGCCGCCACCACGAGGGCGATCCGCTCACCGTCGGGCCCGTGCTCGTCCTCGGCGGCACCCCGGGCGTGCCCGACGACGCCGACCGCGTCGCCACCGCGCTGCTCGACGGGTTCCAGCTCGACGTCCGCCAGAACGCGGACGACTCGACGCGCTGGGGCGCGATCGTCGTCGTGCTCACGCAGGCGCAGCGCCCCGAGGACGTCGCGGGTGCCGTCATGGGCCTGTCCGCGAACCTGCGCCGTCTGGCCCCGAACGGCCGCGTCGTGACCCTCTCGCGCGCCCCCTCCGACGCCGACTCCCCCGAGCTCGCCGCGACCCGTGAGGGCGTCGACGGCTTCCTCCGCTCGGTCGCCAAGGAGCTCCGCTACGGCGCCACCGGCAACGGCCTCCAGCTCGTCGACGACGTCCCCGTCGACGCCCCGAGCACCCTCGCCACCCTCGAGTTCTTCCTCTCCGCCAAGTCGGCCTTCGTCGACGGCCAGCTCCTCCGCGTCGGCCCCGGTGCCGGTGACACGGCCGCCGAGGCGGGGGAGGCGGGGACGGATGCGAAGGGCGTGGAAGCCGCGCGCGGCGACGGACAGCCGACGACGGCAGGCGACGGCGCGGCCAGCCCGAGCACCGAGACCGCCGCCCCCGCCGGACCGAGCACCGACGCCGTCGCCCCGGCCGGACCCAGCACCACGAACCGCCCGCTCGACGGCAAGGTCGCCGTCGTCACCGGCGCGGCCCGCGGCATCGGCGCGCAGGTCGCCCGGACCCTCGCACGCGACGGCGCGAAGGTCGTCGTCGTGGACGTCCCGGCGGCGGGCGAGGCGCTCGCGAAGGTCGCGAACGAGATCCGCGGCACGGCGCTGCAGCTCGACGTGACGGCCGACGACGCGGGCGCGCGCATCCTCGAGCACGCGCGGTCCCGCCACGGCGGCCTCGACGTCCTCGTGCACAACGCGGGCATCCTGCGGGACAAGCTGCTGGCCAACATGTCGGCGGACCAGTGGGACGCGGTGGTCGCGGTGAACCTCGCCGCGCAGCTCCGGATCACCGAGTACCTGCTCGGCGCGAACGGGTTCTCCGACCGTCCGCGCATCGTGTCGCTCGCGTCGACGAGCGGCATCGCGGGCAACCGCGGGCAGTCCAACTACGCGTTCTCCAAGGCGGGCGTCATCGGCCACACGCGCGCGTTCGCGTCGCGCCTGGCGGAGCTCGGTGGCACGGCGAACGCGGTCGCGCCCGGGTTCATCGAGACGGACATGACGGCCTCGATCCCGCTGGTCCAGCGCGAGGTCGCGCGGCGCGTCGCGTCGCTGCAGCAGGGCGGGCAGCCGGTCGACGTCGCGGAGGCGATCGCGTTCCTGGCCTCGCCGGGCGCAGCGGGCGTCAACGGTCAGGTGCTGCGCGTGTGCGGCCAGAACCTGGTGGGCCGGTGACGGCGGCGACCGCCCCGGCGCGCGTCGAGACGCTGCCGGCGATCCCGGGGCTCGGGCGCCTGTTCACGCGGGGCGTCGTGGGGTCGGGCCGGATGGCCGCGGCCGCGCGGCTGCCCGGCGGCGGGTCGCGCGAGCTGGCGCTGCCCGAGGTGACGTACCGCGTGGCGGGTGTCGCGACCGGGGACGGCGCGGAGCCGGGCGGCCCGGGGAGCGAGGAGCATCTGGCGCGGTACGTCGCCGTCGTCGGAGAGGCGCCGGGCGACACGCTGCCCGCCGGGTACCTGCACGTGCTCGGGTTCCCGCTCGCGACGGCGGTCATGGTACGCGGCGACTTCCCCCTGCCGCTCGTCGGCATGGTGCACCTCGCGAACTCGGTGTCGCTCGTGCGCCCCGTGCGCCTGGGCGACACGCTCGAGGTGCGCGCGTGGGCGCAGGGCCTGCGCCCGCACCGGCGCGGCGCCCAGGTGGACCTCGTGACGGAGGTGTCCGTCGGACGGACCGACGACGAGCGCGCGGCCGGTTCCGGCCTGTCCGCGACGACGCTCGCGTTCCGCGGGGTGTCGACCTACCTCGCGAAGGGCGTCAGCGTGCCCGACGTGTCAGCGCCCCAGGACTCCGGGGTGACGCCTGGTGCTGACACGTTCGCCCCGCCGCTGCCGACTGCCCGCTGGACGCTCGGAGCGGGGACGGGACGGACGTACGCCGCGGTGTCGGGCGACCGGAACCTCATCCACACGTCCACCCTCGGGGCGAAGGCGTTCGGCTTCCCGCGGGCCATCGCGCACGGCATGTACACGGCCGCGCGCGCGCTCGCCGAGGCCGGGCCCGCGCGCGGCGAGACGTACGACTGGACCGTGTCCTTCGCCAAGCCCGTCCTCCTGCCGAGCACCGTCGACGTCGCGATCCGCCCGGCAGGTGCCGTGCCCGCGGGCGTGCGGGACGCCGTCGGGCAGGTAGCGGCTGCCGTGCCCGACGGCGCGGACGGCCCGGCCGAGGGCCTCGCCTACCAGGCGTGGGACCGCACCGGCCGGCTCCACCTGTCGGGGCGCATCACGCCACGTCGGTGACGTCTCCCCACGTCGGCGTGCCTCTCGAGGACGTTCCACCACGTGCGTGGAGGGAGCCACGTGCCTAGGGTCGAGACGTACCGACGAGAGGAGCACCTCATGGGTCTCGGAGACAAGATCGAGCACGGCGCCGAAGAGGCGAAGGGCAAGCTCAAGGAGGGCGCCGGCAAGGCGACGGACGACGAGCGCCTCGAGTCGGAGGGTCACGGCGACCAGGCCAAGGCCAACCTCAAGCAGGCCGGCGACGACGTCCGCGACGCCTTCAAGAAGTAGCCCACGGCACTCACGCCGCCACGACGCAGCAGAGGGCCCCGCCGTCCACGGCGGGGCCCTCGTCGTGTCCGGGCGGTCGCGCGTCGAGCCCGGGCCGCCGGTTCGGTCAGTCGGCCGGGCCGCACCCCGCGGCATCGGCGAGGAATCCTGCCGCGGCGGTCGCGAACAGTCCTTCGAGCCCCGATCCCGCGGGCACGGGACGCGGGTCGTCGACGACGGTCCAGCACCCGTCGACCACCGCGTACCGGACGGACGGCCCGTGCTCGACGTACGCGCGCACTCCCGCGACGAGGCGCGCGACCTCGGCACCGGTGGTGCCCACGCCGACGGACGCGCGGATCGCACCGGCGTCGTACCCGAGGCGGGCGAGCAGCGGGTGGGCGCAGAACCGGCCGTCGCGCACACCGATGCCGTGCTCCGCGGACAGGTAGGCCGCGACGAGGCCCGGGTCGTGACCGGTCACGGAGAACGTCACGACGCCGACGGGGTCGGCCGCGTCCGGCCACACCGTCACGACCCGCACGCCGTCGATCTCCGCGAGCCCGTCGACGAGCGCGGCGCGCAGCGCGGACTCGTGGGCGTGCAGGTCCGCGGGGTCGATCGTCGCGAGCGCGTCGCACGCGGCCGCGAGCGCCACCGCACCCACGACGTTCGGCGAGCCCGCCTCGTGCCGGGCGGGCGCCGCCTGCCACTGGGTGCCGTCGACGCGCACCTGGCGCACCGCGCCTCCGCCCGCGAGGTACGGCGTGCCGGCGTCGAGCCAGTCGCGGCGCCCGACCAGCGCACCCGCGCCGAACGGCGCGTACGTCTTGTGGCCGGAGAACGCGACGTAGTCCGCGCCGGTCCCCGCGAGGGAGAAGCCGCGGTGCGGGACGAGCTGGGCGCCGTCGAGCACGACGCGCGTGCCGGCGTCGTGCGCGATCCGCACCACCTCGGCGACGGGCAGCGCCTCGCCGGTGACGTTCGACGCCCCGGTCACGGCGAGCAGGGCGTAGTCGAGGCGGCCGAGCTCGGTGCGCAGGCCGGAGAGCGACTCGGCCACGCTCGTGCCTCCGGCGAGGACGGTCGCCCCGCCCGCGCGCTGCCAGGGCAGGAGGTTGGCGTGGTGCTCGACGTCGAGGACGAGCACACGGCCGGGAGTGCCGTCCGGGTTCTCGGGCACGCAGCCCGCGAGGAGGTTGAGCGAGTCGGTGGTGTTGCGCGTGACGACCGTGACGTCGTCGCCGCGGGCGCCGACGAACGCCCCGATCCGCGCGCGGGCCGCCTCGTACAGGGCGGTCGAGACCTGCGACAGGTAGCCGGCGCCGCGGTGCACGCTCGCGTAGAGGGGCAGCACCTCGGTGACGCGGTCGGCGACGGCGCGCAGGGCGGGCGCCGACGCGGCGACGTCGAGGTTGGCGTACGGGACGCTGCGCCCGTCGACGAGCGGGACGAGCGTGTCGCTGCCGACGACGGGCAGCAGCGCGGGCGTGTCGGTCGTACAGGTGGTGTCGGCGAGAGCGGTCACGGCACGGTCCTCCGATGTCGGGTCGGGGAGGTGCTCCCCGCGCTTGCCGCGCACCGGTCGGCGTGCGGCCTGGTCGTCACCCGGGGCACCCCGCCGCGAGAGGAGGGTTGCCGGCCAGCAAACCGGGGTTTCGCGCTGGCACTCATGACCTGCGCACCAGGATGAGCGAGGCTCGGAGACGCGTCAAGGACTGGGCAGCGTGTCTCACATCGCGAGCGGCGGGCTGTTCACCGCCCGGTGTCGACATGCGCCCACGTGTCGAGACGGCTGTCCCACCCGCTGGTCGGCGTGCCGTACGATCCGAGGAACCATCCGGAGCGGCCGAGTGACGTGGCACGTCGACGCCGCAGCAACCCCCCGTGTCGTCCAAGCACGGGCGAGGGTGCTACTGCCACGATCGATGGAGGACACCATGAGCAACCCCGCACCCCGCCGCACCTCGCTGCCCGAGGCCCGGCCCGCCGCCGGCTACGCCGGCGACATCGACCCCCAGCAGGCGTTCGACCTGCTCGCCGACGACCCGCGCGCGGTCCTCGTCGACGTCCGCACCGAGGGCGAGTGGCGCACCATCGGCGTTCCCGACGTCGCCGACCTCGGCCACGACGTCGTGTTCGACGAGTGGGTCACGCCCCTCGGGCCCAACCCGGCGTTCCTCGACCGCCTCGCCGACGCCGGCCTCACGCCGGGCGACGAGCGACCCGTCGTCTTCCTGTGCCGGTCCGGCCAGCGTTCGATCGGTGCCGCGCGCGCCGCGACCGCCGCCGGGATCGGGCCGTCGTACAACGTCGTCGAGGGCTTCGAGGGCGCGCAGGGGTTCTCCGGAGCGCGCGACGTCGAGGGCTGGAAGGTCCGCGGCCTGCCCGTCACCACGTACGACGCCGCCCAGGCCGGTACCGCGGACGGCGAGGCCGCGCGATGAGCCCGGCGGACGGCGTCGGGCACGAGGTGCCGGGCGGGGTGCCGGGCGGCTCTGGCCGCAAGCCGCTGCCCGCGACCGCGCGGCCTGCGACGCTCGCGGTGCGCGGCGGCAACGCGCGCACGGACTTCCAGGAGACGTCCGAGGCGCTGTTCCTCACCCAGGGGTACACGTACGACCGCGCCGCCGACGCCGAGGCGGCGTTCAAGGGCGAGGTCGACCGGTTCGTCTACTCGCGCTACGGCAACCCGACCGTGCACACGTTCACCGAGCGGCTGCGCCTCATCGAGGGCGCCGAGGCGTGCCACGCGACCGCGTCGGGCATGTCGGCCGTGTTCACGTCGCTCGCGGCGCTCGCGCGGTCCGGGTCGCGCATCGTCGCGGCACGTGCGCTGTTCGGGTCGAGCATCGTGATCTTCGACGAGATCTTCGCGAAGTGGGGCGTGCGGACCGACTACGTCGACGGGCACGTGCTCTCCCAGTGGGAAGAGGCGCTCGCGACGCCCGCGGACGTCGTGTTCTTCGAGACGCCGTCCAATCCCATGCAGGACATCGTCGACGTGCGGCGCGTGAGTGAGCTCGCGCACGCCGCGGGCGCCGTCGTCGTGCTCGACAACGTGTTCGCGACGCCGCTGCTGCAGAAGCCGCTCGAGCTCGGCGCGGACGTCGTCGTGTACTCGGCGACGAAGCACATCGACGGTCAGGGCCGCGTCCTGGGCGGGGCCATCCTCGGCAGCGAGGAGTACGTCGGTGGGCCCGTGCAGACCCTCATCCGCAACACCGGGCCGACGCTGTCGGCGTTCAACGCGTGGGTGCTGCTCAAGGGTCTCGAGACGATGCCCGTGCGCGTCGCCGCGCAGAACGCGAACGCGGAGCGGGTGGCGCGGGCGCTCGAGGAGCTGCCGGGGCTGGCGCGCGTGCGCTACCCGTTCCTCGACTCGCACCCGCAGACGGAGCTCGCGCGCTCGCAGCAGTCCGGCGGCGGCACCGTCGTGACGTTCGACCTCGCCGTGCCCGGAGGGACCGACCCCGAGACGGCCAAGAAGAGAGCGTTCGCGTTCCTCGACGCGCTCCAGGTCGTCGACATCTCCAACAACCTCGGCGACGCGAAGTCGCTCGTCACGCACCCCGCGACGACGACGCACCGCAAGCTCGGGCCCGAGGGCCGCGCGGCCGTCGGGATCGCGGAGACGACCGTGCGGCTGTCGGTGGGGCTCGAGGACCCGCTCGACGTGATCGAGGACGTGGAGCAGGCGCTGCACGCCTGAGCGTCGCCCGCGGGGAGAATCCTCGTGCCCGACGGCGCGCGGTCGGCCTAGCCTGACGACGTGCCCGCCTACGTCCGCCCGCCGATCCCGCGTCAGGTGTACCACGACGCCGACGGGCGGCCGTACGAGTACGGCGAGCGCTGGACGGACCTCGACGGCCCGCCCGAGGACACGTACTCGGTGAGCGCCCACCCGGAACGGTTCGCGCCGGTCGTCGACGTCGCCGACGCGCTCGTGGCGCACCTCGAGGCGACGTACGACGTCGCGGTCGCGAGCGCCGACCTGCGTGGTCTGGACGTGTCCGCGCACACCGCTGAGGAACCGGCGCACCCGCTGCTCGCGGGGATCCGGCACCTCGCCCAACCCGCCGAGCGGGTCGTGCGGCTCGTACCCGCCGCGGACGACGCGGCACCGCTGACGGTCGTCGTCACCGGACTCCCGGGAGTGCAGGTGCTCGCCGGGGCGCTGCACGAGGAGTCGTTCCCCGCGTGCGGGTGCGACGCGTGCGACGACTCCGCCGAGTCCGAGGCGGAACGGATCGAGCACCTCGTCCTCGCGGTGGCCACCGGCCGCTTCGCGGAGGGGATCCGGCGCGCGTGGGACGACCCGCGCACCGCATGGGTCCGGCATGTGACCTGGTCCGACGACGACACTCGTGCTGGCGAGGGTCGACGCAGCCGCCGCGGTCTCGCGCCCGCCCGCCGACGTCTCGCCGGGCTCCCCGACGGCCGCTGGAGCCCCTGGCCGACGCGCGCCTGACCCGATGATCGAGGAGATCACCTGTTCCCGGTCAGCTCCGGGGCTCCAGCGCGGTCGGATCGCTCCGGCGGCATGCGTCGAACTCTCGGAGCCAGTCCTCGAAGTCGTCGATGCCGAAGAGGTCGTACCCGTGCGATGAGGGATCTTCCACGAAGGTCAGACGCCGACGATGCACCGCGTCCGACTTGTCAGTGACTCGCCCCGCCGAGTCCTCCGTCCGCCACGACGACGTCCGTCGGACGGTCGCCGTGCTGCTCCACGTGGTCGAGCACCAGGACGAGCTCGGCGGGGAGCAGCTCGAACCACAGGGAGGTGCCGGTGTCGTCGGCGTTCCAGATGGACCTCCACGAGGCGTCGTACCCGGTCCCGCAGATCGTGTACGGAGCGACCGCGAGCGCCAGACCGAGCTCTCGGTCGTCACGCGGATCGAGCTCCACGGCGATGCCGGGCTCCCACCCGAGCCGTCGCGCGATCCGGCCCTGCCGCGCGACCCGGAGATCGTCGAGCTCCTGCACGGCCACCACCGCCTCCGCCGGCCACGGCTCATCGGAGTGCACGTCGACCTGGAGCTTCGTGATCCGCGCCCGCTGCGCGAGCAGCGCCCCTCGGCACAGGGCGGCGACCGTCGCCGGGCTCGCGCCGTCGCGAGCCGTGTACGGGGTCGTCGCCCGGGACCTCATCGGCGCGTGCCGTCCTCGATCGGGGGAAGTCGCGGGACGTCGTCGGGCACGCGGGGCGCGAAGCAGAGGTCGTCGCCGGCGTGCGCGCGGCCCGCGAAGGTCGCCACGGCCGCCTGGGCTCGCGCGACCGACGCCCCGCTCCACTGTCCTGCGCACAGTCGTCCCAGCACCGCCCGTTCGGCCGGGGTGCGCGGGCGCGTCGGCTCCATCACGCCGACACCGTAGCGCCGGAGCACCACCTGTGGACCGCGGTTCGACCGTGTCGGACGGACCTCGTAGCCTCCTCGTAACGCCCGGCCGACCGGCCGGTCGTGGCTGTCGTCCCTGGGGGTCCTCCTTGCTGCACGTGCACCGGTCCGAGCGCGCCGACGCGCTCGTCGGACCGCTGGCGCGCGTCCTGGCCGACCCGCTGGACGACCCGTTCGCGACGGACGTCGTCGCGGTGCCCACGCGCGGGGTCGAGCGCTGGCTCGCGCAGCGCCTGTCGCACCACCTCGGGGCCGACGACGGCGCCTCAGGGGTGTGCGCGAACGTCGACTTCCGCGGCCCGCGCCGACTCGTGGAGCAGGTCGTGGCCGATTTGACGGGCGTGGAGCCGGACGACGACCCCTGGCGCCCGGAGCGCCTCGCCTGGTCCGTGCTCGAGGTGCTCGACGCTCACCTCGGCGAGCCGTGGGCCGCCCCGCTCGCCCGCTACGTCGGCGACCCGGGCGACGAGGTGCGGCGGGGACGCCGTCTGACGCTGGCCCGGCGGCTCGCGGACCTGCTCGTCGACTACGCGCGCCAACGGCCCGACGTCGTGCTGACGTGGTCCGCGGACACGGCCGCGGCGGCACCCGCCGGCGAGGTGCCGGACGACCTCGCGTGGCAGCCGGAGCTGTGGCGGCTGCTGCTCGACCGCGTCCCGGGACCGGACCCCGCGCGCCGGGTCGAGGACGCGGTCGCGGCGCTGCACGCCGACCCGGCATCGGTCGACCTGCCGCCCCGGCTGTCCGTGTTCGGTCCCACGCGCCTGCCCGAGGACGAGCTGCGCGTCCTGCGCGCGCTGGCCGAGCACCGCGACGTGCACCTGTGGCTCGCGCACCCCTCCCCCACGCTGTGGGAGGCGGTCCAGGCCGGTGCGGACGGCGAGCGCGGCGGTGACGGTGCCGGCGACGGCGCTGACGACGGCGCCGGGCGTCCGCGCCGCACCGACCTCCCGACGTTCGCCCGCCACCCGTTGCTCGCGTCCACCGCGCGCGACGCCGTCGAGCTCCAGCTCCGGCTCGCCGGCGCGGACGTGACGCACCACGCGGCGCCCGCGCCCCCGGCGACCCTGCTCGGCGCGCTGCAGTCGGCGCTGCGGACGGACTCTCCCGACGGTGCGCACGTCCACGACCCCACGGACCGCTCGGTCCAGGTGCTGTCGTGCCACGGCCGCGCGCGGCAGGTCGAGGTCCTGCGCGAGACGCTCGTCGGCCTCTTCGCCGCCGACCCGACGCTGCAGGCGCGCGACGTCATCGTGCTGTGCCCGGACGTCGAGACGTTCGCGCCGCTCGTCACGGCGACGTTCGGCGCGGTACCCGAGCTCGGCGACGACGCGCACCCCGGGCAGCGCCTGCGCGTCAGCCTCGCCGACCGCGGCGCCGGGACGACGAACCCCGTCCTCGCGCTGCTCGCGGCGCTGCTGCGCCTCGCGGACGGGCGCGTCACCGCCTCCGAGGTGCTCGACCTCGCCGCGAGCGCCCCCGTGCGGCGGCGGTTCCGCTTCTCCGACGACGACGTCGACCGGCTTCGGCAGTGGGCCGTCGACGCGGGCGTGCACTGGGGTGAGGACGGCGAGCGCCGGGCGCGCTTCGGCATCGACGCGCAGGTGCGGCAGGGCACGTGGGACGCGGCGCTCGACCGCATCCTGCTCGGGGCGGCCATGGCCGACGAGGACGCCCGGTTCGTCGGCCCGGCGCTGCCGCTCGACGACGTCGGCTCGACGGACGTCGACCTCGCGGGCCGGCTGGCGGAGCTCGTCGCCCGGCTGTCCGAGGTGCTGCACGCCCTCGGCGGCGTGCACCCCCTCGGCCACTGGCTGGACGCGCTGGACCGCGCGGTGACCCTCCTCGCGGACGCGCCCCCGACCGAGGCGTGGCAGGTCGGCGCGGCGCGGCGGCTGCTCGGCGACGTGCGGGCCGCGGGCTCCGCGCACGGCGACGTCCCGCTGCGGCTCGCGGACGTGCGCGCCGTGCTCGACGACCGTCTCGCCGGGCGCCCGACGCGCGCCGGGTTCCGCACCGGCGCGCTCACGGTGTGCTCGCTGGAGCCCATGCGGTCGGTGCCGCACCGTGTCGTGTGCCTGCTCGGCATGGACGACGGCGTCTTCCCCCGGGGCACGACGGCGGCCGGCGACGACCTGCTCGCGCGCCACCCCGAGATCGGTGAGCGCGACGCGCGCAGCGAGGACCGGCAGATCTTCCTCGACGCCGTGGCCGCCGCGGGTGACCACCTCGTCGTCGTGCACGCGGGCGCCGACGAGCGCACCGGCGCCGCCCGCCCCCCGGCCGTCCCCGTCGCCGAGCTGCTCGACGCGCTGGACCGCGTCGCGAGCACCCCGGACGGCCGGCCCGTGCGCGAGCACGTCGTCGTGCGTCACCCGCTGCAGACCGTGGACGAGCGCAACTTCGCGCCCGGGGCCCTGGGCGTGCCCGGACCGTTCAGCCACGACGCGGCCGCGCTCGCCGGCGCGCGCGAGGCCAGGGGGCGGGCCGAGCGGGAACGGCGCGAGGGGCGCGCGGAACTCCGCGCCGTCGCCACGCTCGTGCCGACCCCGCTCGACCTGGGACCCGTGGGCGCCTCGACCGGCACGTCAGGGGACGTCGAGCTCGACGACCTCGTCCGCCTCCTCGACAACGCGCCGCGGTGGTTCGCCCAGACGACGCTCGACGTGGGGCTCGTCGTCGACGAGGACGACGTCGACGACCGCCTCCCGCTCGCGCTGACCGGCCTGTCGGGGTGGGGCGTGGGCGACCGCGTCCTGCGCGCCGCGCTCGCCGGCGTCGACCCGGGCCGCGCGATGCAGGCCGAGTGGCGTCGCGGCCAGGTGCCGCCGCGTGAGCTCGGTCGCGCCGCGCTGCAGGACGTCGTGCAGTACGTCGGCCCGCTGCGGGTCGTCTCCGTCGAGGCGGCGCGCGAGGCCGACGCCGCCGCGGGGCGGCCGGTGAGCCCTGACCTGCTCGGGTCCGCGCAGACGCTCGACGTGCGGGCCGCGCTGCCCGACGGGCGCACCCTCGTCGGCACGGTGCCCGGGGTGCACGGGCGGCGCGTGGTGCGCACCGAGTACTCCCGCCTCGGGCCCAAGCACCGGCTCCGCGCATGGGTCCAGGCGCTCGCGCTCGCCGTGAGCGACCCCGGTCACGCATGGGACGCGGTGACGATCGGGCGCTCGCCACGCGGACCGGGCGTCGCGTGGTCGACGCTCACGCCGCCCGACGCGGCCGCCGCGACGACGCTGCTCGGGGACCTCGTCGCATTGCGCGACGAGGCGGCGCGCGAACCGCTGCCGTTCCTGCCGGAGGTCTCCCTCAAGTACGCCGAGGAGCGCCGCACGTCGGACGCCCGCGACGCGCTGCTGCGGGCCGGGTGGCTGTGGAACAAGGGTTTCGAGCGCAAGGACCCGTACGTCGTGCTGGCCTGGGGGCGCGACGCCGTCCTCGACGACGTCGCCGGCCACGCCACCACGGCCGACCTCGGTCGGCACCCCGACGACCCGACCCGCCTCGGCGCCCTGTCGCGCCGCGTGTGGGACCCCCTGCTGGACCACGAGCTGCGAGGTGCCCGATGAGCGGCCCGACGTCCGCCGCCGCGACGCACCCGACGACGGCCCCCGCGGCGACCCGGGCGGGCGCAGGAGGGCAGCCGCGACGCTTCGACCCGTTCGGCGACCTGCCGGCCGGGACGGTCGTCCTCGAGGCGAGCGCGGGCACCGGCAAGACGCACACCATCGCGACGCTCACGACCCGGTACGTCGCCGAGGGCGTCGCCGCGCTGCCGGAGATCATGCTCGTGACGTTCGGGCGCGCGGCGACGTCCGAGCTGCGCGACCGCGTGCGCGAGCGCCTGGTCGCCGTCGAGCGCGGGCTGCGCGAGGCCGACCCGGCGCAGCACGCGGACCCCGTGGTCGCGTACCTCGCCGCCGTGGACGACGACGAGCTGGCCCGCCGGCGCGACCGGCTCCGCGTCGCGCTGTCGCAGCTCGACGCCGCGACGATCACCACGACGCACGGCTTCTGCCAGCAGATGCTCTCGGCGCTCGGCACGTCGGCCGACGTCGACCTCGCCACGGGCTTCCTGCCCGACGTCGCCGATCTCGTCGACGAGGTGACGGACGACCTGTACGTGCGGATGTTCGCCGACCGGCAGGACCCGCCCCTCACGCCGCGCGACGTGCGCGAGGTCGCCCGTGCCGCGGTGAGCGACCACGGCGCGGTCCTCGCACCGGACGACGCGCCGGAGGGGACGCTGGGCGCCCTGCGGCACGAGGTCGCCGTCGCCGCGCGCCGCGAGGTCGAGGCCCGCAAGCGCGCGATGCACCTGCTCGACTACGACGATCTCCTCGTGCTGCTGCGCCGCGCCCTGACCGACCCGGAGCACGGTGCGACCGCCGCGGAGCGCGTGCGCAGCCGGTTCCGCGTCGTCATGGTCGACGAGTTCCAGGACACCGACCCCGAGCAGTGGCAGATCCTGCGCACCGCGTTCCACGGGCACCGCACGCTCGTGCTCATCGGCGACCCGAAGCAGGCCATCTACGCGTTCCGCGGCGCCGACGTCGTGACGTACCTCCAGGCGGTCGAGGACGCGCAGGACACCGCGACGCTGAGCCGCAGCTGGCGCAGCGACGGTCCCCTCCTCGACGGCCTCCTCACGCTGCTCGACGGCACCGCGCTCGGCGACCCGCGGATCGTCGTCCGGCCGGTCGACGCGGAGCACCCCGCGGCACGTCTCGCCGGCGGGGCGCCGGTGCGTCTGCGTCAGGTCACCCGCCGTGCCTACCGCCTCGGCGGGTCCTCCGCGCCGTCGGCACCCGAGGCACGGACGCTGCTCGCACGGGACGTCGCGGCGGACGTCGCCGGGCGGCTCGCGAGCCCCTCCGGAGGGGACCGGGTGCTCGACGACGGCCCCGGCCCGGAGCGCTGGCGCGGGCTCGAGCCGCGCGACGTCGCCGTCCTCACCCGGACGAACGCGCAGGCGGAGGCGGTGCGGTCCGCGCTGGTCGCGCTCGGGGTGCCGGCCGTCGTGTCGGGGCCCTCGAGCGTGTTCGGCTCCGCGGCCGCGCAGGACTGGCTCACGCTGCTCGCGGCGCTCGAGCAGCCGGGCCTGCACCGGCGTGCGACCGCTCTTGCCCTCACGCCGTTCGTCGGCTGGGACGCCCAGCGCCTCGCGACGGCCGGCGACGCCGACCACGACGAGCTGGGCGACACGGTCCGGTCCTGGGCCCGGCTGCTCGCAGACCGCGGGGTCGCCGCCGTCGCCGAGGTCGCGGCCCGGCGCGGTGCGACCGAGCGCGTGATGTCGCGCCCCGACGGGGAGCGCTACCTGACGGACCTGCGACACGTCACGCAGGCGCTGCACGAGGCCGCGGTGACGGAGGGCCTCGGGACGGCTGCGCTCACCGCCTGGCTGCGGTCGCGCATCGCCGAGGTCGGGAGCGTGTTCTCCGACGAGCGGACGCGCCGCCTCGAGACGGACGCGGCCGCCGTGCAGGTCGTGACGGTGCACGCCGCGAAGGGCCTCGAGTTCGGGGTCGTGTACGTCCCGTTCGCGTGGGAGCGGTTCGAGCAGGAGGACCAGGAGCTCTTCGCGTTCCACGACGACCACGGGCGCCGCGTGCTGCACGTCGGCGGCGTCGGGTCGCCGGGGTTCGTGGACGCCCGCGCGCGGGCGCGCGACGAAGAGCTCGGTGAGGACCTGCGCCTGCTCTACGTCGCGCTGACACGGGCGCGGCACCAGGTCGTCGTGCACTGGACGCCGACGAAGCGCAGCTCGGGCTCCGGACCGCTCACGCGCGTGCTGCTCGCGGACCGCCTGCTCGGCGGCGAGCCCGGCCGGCAGGCGCGGCCCGACGCGATGCGCGACGACGCGGTGCGGAGCGCCCTCGAGGCGGTCGCCGCCCGCTCCGGCGGGACGGTCGTCGTGGAGCAGGTCGACGCCCGGCCGAAGGGCGAACGCTGGTCCCCGTCGGCAGGCGGCACCGTCCCGCTGGGGCTCGCCACCGCGGGCCACCTGCCGGACCGGGAGTGGCGCCGGGCGTCGTACTCGGCGCTCACCGCCGCGGCCCACCACGGTCCCGTCGGCGGCGTCGAGTCGGAGCCCGAGGACCCGGGCGTGCAGGACGAGCCCGAGGAGACCGCCCCCGAGGACGCGCCGTCCGCCGTCGAGCCCGGGGCGGTCCGCACCCCCGAGCCCGGCGCCGACCTGCCGTCCCCGTTCGAGGGCCAGCCGGGCGGCACCGCGTTCGGCACGCTCGTGCACGAGATCCTCGAGTACGTCGACACGGCCGCGGACGACCTCGACGCCGAGCTGCTCGCCCGCTGCGCCCAGGCCGCGACCGTCCGCGTGCCGGGCGTCGAACCCACCGCGCTGGCCACGGCGCTCGGACTCGCGCTGCGTACGCCGCTCGGGCCCGTCGCGGGCGGGCGCACGCTCGTCGACGTCCACCCCCGCGACCGGCTGCCCGAGCTCGAGTTCGAGCTCCCGCTCGCGGGCGGCGACGCGACCCACGGCATCCGGCCGGCCACGCTGCGCGACCTCGCGCGCGTGCTGCGGGAGCACCTCGCGGACGACGACCCGTTCGTCGGCTACCCCGACCTGCTCACCGCACTGGCCGAGGAGTCCTCGTCGGGCACCGGGTCCGGTCCGGCGGCCGGTGCCGCGCCCGGCTCCACCGCCGACGGCGTGCCGCTGCGTGGGTACCTCACGGGGTCCATCGACGCCGTGCTGCGCGTCCCCGGCCCGGACGGCGGGCGCCGGTACCTCGTCGTCGACTACAAGACCAACCGCGTCGGGCCGCCCGGGGTGCCCCTGACGGTCGGCGACTACCGCCCCACGGCTACGCGCGACGCGATGCTCGCCTCGCACTACCCGCTGCAGCTCGTGCTCTACCTCGTCGCGCTGCACCGGTACCTGCGGTGGCGCGACCCCGCCTACTCCCCCGACCAGCTCGCCGCCGCGTACCTCTTCGTGCGCGGCATGGCCGGCCCGGAGACACCCGTCGGCCCGGACGGCACCCCGTACGGCGTGGTCGCGTGGACACCGCCGCCCGGGCTCGTCCCCGCCCTGTCCGCCCTGCTCGACGGAGACGCCGCATGACCGCACCCGCGCCCACCGTGGCCGTGCCCGTGGACGAGGGGGACCCGCGCCTCGCCGTCGGCGCGCCGCCGTGGCTCACCGAGTTCAACGCCGCGCGCGTCGTCTCCGCGACCGACCTGCGCGTGGCGCTGCGCCTCGGCCGGCTGACCGGGGAGCACGACGAGCGCGTGCTGCTCGCCGCCGCGCTCGCGGTGCGCGCGGTGCGCAGCGGCTCGGTGTGCGTGCGCCTCGACGACCTCGGTTCGCTCCGTCTGCCCGAGGACGAGGAGGCCGCGCGTGCGGAGACCGAGCACCTGCCCTGGCCGGAGGCCACGACCTGGGCCGAGGCGGTCTCCCGCAGCCCGCTCGTCGCCTCCGGCGTGGACGGCGACGACGACCGACCCGCGCGCTGGGTCGGCGGCATGCTCTACCTCGACCGGTACTGGCGCGACGAGCTCGCGGTGCGGCGCGACGTCGACGCCCGCCTCGCCGCCCCCGACCTCCCCGCGGACGACGCACGCCTCGACGCCGCGCTGGCCCGCCTCTTCCCGGCGGAGCTGGACGCCCGTCAACGGCTCGCCGCCGCGCACGCCGCCCACCGACCGCTGACCGTCCTCACCGGCGGGCCGGGTACCGGCAAGACGACGACCGTCGCCCGGCTGCTCGCGGTGCTCCACGACGCCGCCGTGCCTGGCGACGGGTCCCGCCTGCGCGTGGCGCTCGCGGCCCCGACGGGCAAGGCGGCCGCACGCCTGCAGGAGGCGGTGCGCGAGGTCGTGTCGGGGTTCGAGGCCGCGGACCGCGAGCGCGTCGGCGTGCCCGTCGCGTCGACCCTGCACCGCCTGCTCGGGCACCGGCCCGGAAGCAGCACCCGGTTCCGCCACGACGCGCACCACCACCTGCCGCACGACGTGGTCGTCGTGGACGAGACGTCGATGGTCGCGCTGCCGCTCATGGCGCGGCTGCTCGAGGCGCTGCGCCCCGACGCCCGGCTCGTGCTCGTGGGAGACCCCGACCAGCTCGCGTCCGTCGAGGCGGGCGCCGTGCTCGGCGACCTCGTGCACCGTCCTCCGCTCCTCGACCCCGCGACCGCAGCCGCCGTCTCGGCGCAGGCCGCGCACGCCCTCGCCGACGCGCCCGCGCCGGCCGAGGGCGAGATCGACGACCGTCGCGTGCTCGGCAACGGGGTCGTCCGCCTGCGCACGGTCCACCGGCAGGGCAGCGACTCGTCGATCCTGCCGCTCGCCGCGGCCATCCGGACCGGCGACGACGACACCGTCCTCACGCTGCTGCGCGCGGGCGACCCGTCCGTCGAGTTCCTCGAGCCGGCGGACGACGAACCGGACGAGGCGACGCTCGCCGCCGTCCGTGCCGACGCCGTCGCGGCCGGCGAGCGCCTCGTCGCCGCCGCGCGAGCCGGCGACGCCGCGGGGGCTCTCGCGGCGCTCGCGCAGCACCGCGTCATGGTGGCGCACCGGCGCGGCCCCGCCGGCCGAGGCCGCTGGGCGGGTCAGGTCGAGGCGTGGGTCGAGCACGCGACCGGCCAGCACGCGACGGACTCGCCGTGGGTCGCGGGTCGCCCGCTGCTCGTCACGACCAACGACGCCGAGGTGGGGCTCTACAACGGCGACACGGGCGTGCTCGTGGCCGACGACGCGGCCGCGGGCGGCACCGGTGTCGTCGCGGTGTTCGGCGACCCCCGCGCGCCGCTGCGCGTGCGGACGCACCGGCTGCCTCCGGTCGAGACCGTGCACGCGATGACCGTGCACCGTGCACAGGGCAGCCAGTTCGAACGCGTCACGCTCGTCCTGCCGCCGGCGAGCTCGCCGCTGCTCACGCGCGAGCTGCTGTACACGGCGGTGACGCGCGCGCAGCGGTTCGTCCGCGTCGTCGGCTCCGAGGAAGCGGTCCGTACGGCCGTGCGGACCGCGGTGCACCGGGCGAGCGGTCTGCGCGCACCGCTCCCGGCGCGCTGAGGCGGCGTCGGGCGCGCGGGCTCAGGCGAAGCCCGGGTACTCCCACGGCTCGACGTCGAACAGGTCGCGCGATGCCGTCGCGCCACGCACGAGCTCGTCGACGACGTGCTGGTGCAGCACCTCCGCGCCGCTGCGGTTGTACGCCGTGCTGAACAGACCGCCCGGCTCGACGCGCGTCGAGTACATGAGCGGCATGCGCCCCTCCGACCGGTCGTAGCCGACCCACCGGGTGTAGACCGAGAGCCCGCCGACGACGTCGAGACCCACCACCGAACGGTCGTCGGCGCACAGCTCGTGCCACCTCTGCTCGCCGATGGGCATGCCGTCGAAGTCGTAGTACAGCGCCACGTCGGCGTGGAAGTTGATGTCCTCGTCCACGACCGCCCCCTCGTCCCAGGGCCTCTCGTCCTGCGGCGCGCCGCCGTCGCGCACCGCCTCGTGGAGCGATCATGCACCCCGGCACCTCCCGCCGCCATCGGGCGCGCACCGCACGCGGCGACGGTGCGGAATACGGTCGGCGCGGTGTGCGGTTGTCCTCGGAGATGACCTCCTCCGACGGCGCCGCAGCGCCCACCCGCCCCCGCCTGTCCGTCCTCGACCTCGTGCCCGTGCGCTCGGGCCAGACGAGCGCCCAGGCGGTGCGCGGCTCGCTCGAGCTCGTGCGCCTCGCCGACCGGCTCGGGTACGAGCGCTACTGGTTCGCCGAGCACCACAACATGGCGGCCGTCGCCGCGTCGACGCCGCCGGTGATGATCTCCGCGGCGGCGTCCGTGACGGAGCGGATCCGGGTCGGCTCAGGCGGCGTCATGCTGCCCAACCACGCGCCGCTGGTCGTCGCCGAGCAGTTCTCCGCGCTCGAGGCGATCGCGCCCGGACGCGTCGACCTCGGCATCGGTCGCGCACCGGGCTCGGACCCGGTCGTCACGCAGCTCCTGCGCATCACCGGCCCCACGGCCGACGTCGACCGCTTCCCGCAGCACGTCACCGACATCCTCGCGCTCATGAGCCCGCAGGGCGCCCAGCTGCGGCTGACGAGCGGCCAGGTCCACGACGTGCACGCCACGCCGGCCGCCGCGAGCACGCCCACCGTGTGGCTGCTCGGGTCGAGCGACTACTCCGCGCGCCTCGCGGCCGAGCTCGGGCTGCCGTACGTGTTCGCGAACCACTTCTCGGGGCAGGGCATCGACGAGGTCCTCGCGCTCTACCGCGACGGCTACCGCCCGAGCGAGGCGCACCCCGAGCCGCGCACGTTCCTCACCGCGAACGTCGTCGTCGCCGAGACCGCCGAAGAGGCGCACGCCCGCGCGCTGCCGCAGCTGCGGATGATGGCGCGCCTGCGGTCCGGCCAGCCCCTCGGTCCGCTCGAGACCGTCGAGGACGCGCAGGCGTCGCCGCTCGGCGCGCTCGCCGAGGAGGCGATCGAGTCCATGCGTTCCCGCTGGGTCATCGGCACGCCGGACGAGGCCGCGGCCGAGCTGCGCCGGCTCGCCGGCCGGCACGGCGTCGAGGAGGTCATGGTCGTGCCCGTCGCCGCGTCCCGCGCGGACGAGCCGATCGACGCGACGCCGGGTCGTGCCCGCACGCTCGAGCTCCTCGCAGGCGCGCTCGCGGCCGACGACGCCCCGGTGCCCGCGGCGGGCGGCGCGACGACCGCCTGACCCGCCGGCCGCCGTCGGGCACCCCGTGGCCCGACCGCCGTCCGGAGGACCACCGAACCCCGCGTTGCGTGCCGACCACGTTGCCGAACCCGGGGTTGTGCGTCGATATCGGGTCTGAACGGCGCGTAACCCGGGGTTCGGCACGTCCCGGCGCGCTGTAGCGTCGCCGTCATGACCACGACGTTCGACGACGCGACCTGGCACTCCTCCGAGGACGGCTACCCCACGGACCTGGGCCCGGAGGCCGCCGCGACCCACGTCGGCGTGTTCCTCGCCTGGGCCGTGCTGTCCGGGCATGCCTCCGCCTCGCTCGAGCGCGACGCCGCCGACGGCGTCGCGGCGCTGCGCGAGCGGGCGACCACCGGCGGCCGGTTCGTCCTCGACGCGTGCGACGGCCGTCTCGACGCCGACGCGCTGGACGACGACGCGGCCGCGTTCGCCGCCGCCTACTACACGGGCGGCGACGACGAGGACGAGGAGGCCGGCCTCTACCTCGAGGACTACGTGGACGCGGTGAGCCCCGGCGAGGGCGACCCCACGGACGTCTACCGCGTCCCGGACACGTGGGACACGTACGAGCTCGTGGGCCCGCTCGTCGACTCCCGCTTCGCGCAGTGGCAGGACGAGGGCCGTCCCGCCGTCCTGCGCCACCGCGCCTGAGGCCCGCCGTGCCCGCGCCGACGCCGGTCACGCGCCTCGCCTCCGTGCTGCTCGCCGACAACCCGGGTCCGATGACGCTCGACGGCACACGCTCGTACGTCCTGCGCGCGCCTGGCGCGCCGGGGTGCGTCGTCGTGGACCCCGGACCCGACGACGACGCCCACCTCGACGCGCTCGCCGCCGCGGGCCCCGTGGAGCTCGTGCTCGTCACGCACCGGCACGCCGACCACACCGCCGGGTCCGCGCGGCTCCGCGCGCTCACGGGCGCGCCGGTCCGCGGCGTCGATCCCGCGCACTGCCACGGCGGCGTGCCGCTCGCCGACGGGGAGACGATCGAGGCCGCCGGTCTGCGGATCGACGTCCTCGCCACGCCCGGCCACACCGCGGACTCGGTGTGCTTCGTGCTGCCCGACGACGGCCCGGTCGCCACCGACCACGACGCCGACCACCACGACGCCATCCACCACGAGGCCGACCACCACGAGGCCGACCACCACGGCACCGGGCACGGGTCGTCGGCCGGAACGGTGCTCACGGGCGACACGGTCCTCGGTCAGGGCACGACCGTCATCGCCGCGCCGGACGGGTCGCTCGGCCGCTACCTCGCGAGCCTCGACCGGCTCGACGCCCTCGTCGCGGGCCGGCGGACGACCGGGCTCCCCGGGCACGGTCCGGTGGTCGAGGATCTCGACGAGCGCCTGCGCGCGTACCGGGAGCACCGCCTCGACCGGCTCGCCCAGGTGCGGGGAACGCTCGGTGCGCTCGGCCTCGCGCCGGATGACGACTCCGCGGTGGAGCGCGTGACTGCGCTGGTCTACGCGGACGTCGACCCGTCCGTGCTCGCCGCGGCGCGACAGAGCGTCGCGGCGCAGCTCGCGTTCCTGCGAGAGAGGTAGCGGCGCGCAGGACTTCCGCACGACGGGGCCGGTCGCGAGCGGAAGTCGGACGACCGAGTGCCCGAGTGTCCGAGGCACACGGCACGATGGGCGGCATGACGACTCCACGCCTCGGCATCGCGTTCGTCCCCGCGCACGCCCCGGAGAGCCTGCGCGCCCTCGCCACAGCGGCGGAGGCCGCCGGTCTCGACGACGTGTGGGTGTGGGAGGACTGCTTCAAGCAGAGCGGCCTCGCGTCGGCCGCCGCCGCGCTCGCCTGGACCGAGCGCGTGCGCGTCGGGCTCGGGCTGATGCCCGCACCGCTGCGCAGCACGGCCATCACCGCCATGGAGGTCGCGAACCTCGGACGCATGTTCCCCGGCCGGTTCGTCGCGGGGGTCGGGCACGGCGTGCAGGAGTGGATGGGCCAGGCCGGTGTGCGTGCCGCGTCGCCGCTGACGCTCCTGCGCGAGCACACCGAGGCGCTGCGCCGCCTGCTCGCGGGCGAGGAGGTCACCACGTCCGGGCGCTACGTCACGCTCGACCGCGTGCGGCTCGACTGGCCGCCCACCGAGCCGGTGCCGCTGTGGCTCGGCGGGGTGGGTCCCCGGTCGCTCGCCCTCGCGGGTGAGCTGGGCGACGGCCTCATCCTCGCGAACGCGTACGCGCCCGCCGAGGTGCGCGAGGTCGTCGACGTCGCGCAGGCCGCAGCCCGGTCCGCCGGACGCAGCGAGCCGCTGGACGTCCAGGCCACCCTCATCGCCGCCACCGGGGACGGGGCCCAGGAGCGCGTGGACCGCGAGCTGCCGCTGTGGGGTCGTCAGCCGAACGAGGGCGTCGGGGCGGCCGGGGACGCCCGCACGATCGCCGACGCGGTGCTCGCCCTGGCGGACTCCGGAGCGACGGCGGTGGCGATCCAGCCGACGGCGGACGAGCCCGACCTCGACGCGTTCGTCCGGTTCCTCGGGAACGACGTGCGGCCGCTGCTCGCCGGCTGACCTGTTCTCCGGGTCGGCGCTGGTCCGGGTCGGCGCTGGTCCGGGTCAGCGCCCCAGGCCGCAGACCCGGCGCCGCTCGCGCAGCCCGTGGACGAGCGCAGCGGCGGCGGTGACGAGCGCCACGGCCGCGACGGCGAGCGCGAGGCGTACGGGGAAGGCTGCGTACAGGTCGGTCACCTCGGCGACGGGGATGCCCCATCCGGTCGCAAGTCCGCGCGCCTGCGAGGCGAGCTCGCTGCCTCGTCCCGGGAGGTGGGCGACGGCCCCGAGAACCCACCCGAGGAGCTCGCCCAGGAGGGCCGGCACGGAGTATGCGCTGGTCAGGGCGGAGATCACGTCGTCACCCTACCGGCTCACGAGCGCGCGAACCAGGACAAAACCGTGCGACAGGTCACGGCGACGGGTCACGGCGACGCGGACGGCCGCCGGGTCAGCGCAGCGGCTGGGCGAAGCACAGCGCGACGCCGTGCGGGTCGCGGTCGTAGGGCGCGTACGGGAGCACGACGCGGAAGCCGAGCGACCGGTAGAGCGTGATCGCGTCCGGCTGACGGATGCCGGTCTCCAGGAGCAGCGTCGTCGCGCCACGGCTCCGCGCCTCGCCGTCGACGGCCGCCATGAGCTCCCGCGCGACGCCCGCACCCCGCGCCGCCTCGCGGACGAAGAGCTTCTTCACCTCGAGCGCGTCGCCGTGGACGTCGCGTACGTGCTCGGGCACGCGCTGCAGCGAGACGCAGCCGAGCGGCTCGTCCCCGGACCGCGCGAGGAACGTCGCGACGACGTCCGCACCCAGGCGCGCGTCGACGCCCTGGAAGCCGCCCGCCGCCTCCAGTCCGGTGAACAGCTCGGGATACAGGACGGCCGACGACGTGTCGTGCATCTCCCGGCGCAGCTGCACGGCGGCCGGGTCGCCCCACGGCGCCGCGTGGATCTCGACGTCGCGCCTCACCGGGCCCGCGACCACCTCGCGCCTCGCCCGTGCGCCCACGGCGCGCCGCTCGGTGCCGCTCCCGACGACGAGAGCGAAGCAGCGCGAGAGCGGGTCGCCGGCGTAGTGGCCGTAGCCCTCGATCGGCAGGTACCCGAGATCGAGGTAGAGGTCGATCGACTCGGGCTGTCGCGTGCCGGTCTCCAGGACGAGCCGGCCCAGCCCGCAGGCCACCGCGTGCGCGTGCACGGCGTGCATGACGGCGCGGGCGTGCCCGCGTCCGCGGTGCTCGGGGGCGACGAAGAGCCGCTTGACCTCGCCGGTGGCGGGGGCGTGATGGCCGCCGCGGCCGTCGGGCGTGCCCGAGACGTCACGGAGCGCCGCGCACGCCACCGGGGCGTCGTCGTCGTGCACCACGAACGCCGCGAGCAGCCCGGACGCGTCGAAGTCGCCGCTGTCGGGCTCGCCGTAGCGCTCGGCGAGCTCGACCTGCTGCCGGGCGAAGAGCGCGAGGGCGTCCGCGTCGTCCCCGTCGACCACGGAGACGGCGACGCCCGGACGGGTGACCGTCCGGGCGTCGTCGGTCGTGCGCGCCGCGATGCTCACGCCCGGACGAGCGTGCTCAGCACCGAGGTGAAGAAGCCGAGCCCGTCGGTGCCGGCGCGCGGGCCGTCCGCGGACGCGGGGCCGAAGCCCGCCTCGACCGCGTGCTCGGGGTGCGGCATGAGCCCGACGACGTTGCCGGCCGCGTTCGTGATGCCGGCGATGTCACGACGCGACCCGTTCGGGTTCCACCCGTCGTAGCGGAACACCACGCGGCCCTCGCCCTCGAGCTCGTCGAGCGTGCGGTCGTCGGCGACGAACTGGCCGTCCTGGTTCTTCAGCGGGATGGTGATGCGCTGGCCCTGCGTGAAGTCGCGCGTCCAGGCCGTGTCCGCGTTCTCGACGACGAGCACCTGCTCGCGGCAGAGGAAGTGCAGGTGGTCGTTCTTGATCATCGAGCCGGGCAGCAGGTGCGCCTCGGTGAGGACCTGGAAGCCGTTGCAGATGCCGAGCACCGGCAGGCCGCCGCGGGCCGCGTCGACGAGCGTCTCCATCACGGGCGCGAACCGGCTGATCGCCCCGGCGCGCAGGTAGTCGCCGTAGGAGAACCCGCCGGGGAGGACGACGGCGTCGACGCCGTGCAGGTCCGCGTCCGCGTGCCACAGGGACACGGCCTGGCCGCCGGCGAGGCGCACGGCACGTGCCGCGTCGCGGTCGTCGAGCGTGCCCGGGAACGTCACGACGCCGACCCGCGCGCCACCCAGGGTCGCCTCGGGGGCGGTGGTCGTGGCGGTCATCAGGCGAGGCCCTCGGAGAGGACCGTGCCCGCGGCGTCCGTCACGGCGTCGGCGACGCGGACGACGTCCTCGATCACCGGGTTGGACAGCACCTTGGTCGCGGCCTCCTGGGCGGCGGCGAGGACCTCGGGCGTCACGTCGCCCTCGACCTCGAGCTCGAAGCGCTTGCCCTGGCGGACCGACGTGAACTGCGTGAAGCCGAGACGCGGCAGCGCCCCGACGACGGCCTTGCCCTGCGGGTCCAGGATCTCGGGCTTCGGCATGACCTCGACGACGACGCGTCCCACGGGTGCTCCTAGGGGAGGTGTGTTCGGGAGAGCCGGGGCTCCGGGATCCCGGTCACGGGCACGTGCCACGTACGGCACGGCGTGAGCGAGCGGGAGCCGACGGCGGGATTCCGCGCGTCAGTCTACCCGCGCCGTCGTCACGCTCGGTCGCCGTCCACCCCAGGGGTGCACCCACCGCCGTCCGCCGACGGCGCGCGCGGCGCCTCGACCGGGATGTTCCCCTCGAGGACGTGCTTGCGCCACGCCCTGGCGACCTGCTGACGGCGGAAGACGGCACCCAGGACGACGGCGACGAAGAGCCAGGTCGGCAAGAACCACGTCGGGAGGTGCACCACGTACCCGTCTCCGAGGAGCATGCCGAACAGCGGGAGCCCGTACGTGATCTGGAGGAGGAGCGCGCCGTTGAACGCGCCGTTCCGCCAGGCGTACAGCGCTCCGTGGATGTCGTCGGCGACCCACCACCAGTACCGTGCGGGCAACCGTACGTCGAGCACCCGGTACACGAGCCACCGGCCGAGCGGGGGGTGCTCGCGCCACCGCAGGCCCCAGCCCGCCCGGACCAGGCCCCACGCCTCGCGCGCGCCGATCCACCGGGGCGCGCGGCCGCCGTCGGGCACGGGCGGGGCGAGGTCCAGCAGGACCGCGAGCGCCTCCTCGCCGTGCGCGTCACGCCAGCGCTGCGGGTAGGCGTGCAGCCAGAACCGCGCCGACCGCTCGTACCGCCCGCTCATGCCGGCTCCCCCGCCACGTCCGGCGCGTCACCGGGTCGGTCGAGCGACCGGCGCGCCCGGTCGGCGAGCCGCGCGAGACGCATGGTCTCGGCCTGGGCCGCTCGCCTGCCCTCGCCGCTCGCGCGGTAGTAGCGCCGCAGCCGCCCGTCGACGACCTCCTCGCCGGCCGGCTCCACGAGGCCCGCCCCGACGAGCCGGTCGAGGTTCCCGTAGAGCGTCCCGGCCCCGAGTCGCGCACGACCGTCCGACAGCTCGCGGACGGCCTGGATGACGGCGTACCCGTGCCGGGGCTCGCCCGTGAGCGCGAGCAGCACGAGGTAGGCCTGCTCGGTCATGCGGAAGGCGTCGCCCGCAGTTGTCATGCCCGATATATATCGCAGGCCGACCTATAGAGCCAGCGCAGACCGCCACCCGCCGACGTGTCAGTGGCGACCCCTACTGTCGAACACACGTTCGATACGCACGCTCGAGCGCGTGCGAGGGCGGGGTCCTGCCCCTTCCCCGCCCTCGCACGGAACCGGGTCGACGGCCCCGCGGCACGGACCGGGGCAGAACGGAGAGGAGACCGCCCGATGACTGCACCACCCGCCCCGAGAGGGACCACCGCACCCGCGCGCCCCGGGCCTCCGTCGACGCAGCGGCCGTCGGTGCCGACGGTCGCCGCGGTGCTCGCGCGCGACGGCACGTGCACGTTCCCCGGGTGCCGCGTGCCGGCCTTCCGGTGCGACCTCGACCACGTCGTGGCGCCGCGCCCGGGCGGGGACGCCGGGCACGACGCCGAGAACCTGCTGTCGCTGTGCCGTCACCACCGTGTGGTGCGGGCGCGGGACGGCTGGCGTCCCGCGCTGCTCGCCGACGGCACGGTCCGGTGGACGGCACCCAGCGGCCACACGTACGTCCGGCCGCGCGCGTGGCGCACGGCGTGAACGCCCCCGGTCCGTCAGGCGAGCGGCGAGCCCGTCAGACGCTCGTACGCCTCGAGGTAGCGGGCGCGCGTCCGCGCGACGACGTCCGCGGGCAGCGACGGCGGCGCGGCGTCGGACGTCCGGTCCCAGCCGGACGCGGACGAGGCCAGCCAGTCGCGGACGAACTGCTTGTCGAAGCTCGGCTGCGAGCGCCCCGGCTCCCACCGGTCCGCGGGCCAGAACCGCGACGAGTCCGGCGTGAGCACCTCGTCGCCGAGGACCGTCCCGCCGGTCGTGGGGTCGATCCCGAACTCGAGCTTCGTGTCCGCGAGGATCACGCCCCGTCCCCGCGCGACCTCCTCCGCCCGCGCGTAGACCGCGAGCGTGAGGTCGCGCAGCCGCGTCGCGTCCTCGACGCCGATCTGCTCGGCGACGACGTCGAACGAGACGTTCTCGTCGTGCTCGCCCACGGCGGCCTTCGTGGCGGGCGTGAAGACCGGCTCGGGCAGGCGCGACCCGTCGACCAGCCCGTCGGGCAGCGGGACGCCGCACACGGCGCCACCGGCCCGGTACTCGGCCAGGCCCGAGCCGGTGAGGTAGCCGCGTGCGACGCACTCCACCGGGAACATGTCGAGGCGACGGCAGATCATCGCGCGCCCCGCCACGACGTCGGGCACGAGGCCGTCGCCCGGCTCCGCGGAGACCGCCGTCGTGACGACGTGGTTCGGCACGAGGTCCTGGAGCTGGTCGAACCACCACAGGCTCAGCTGCGTGAGCACGACGCCCTTGTCCGGGATGCCGGGCGAGAGCACGTGGTCGAACGCGCTGACGCGGTCGCTGGCCACGACGAGCACGACGTCGCCCAGCGGGTGGACACCGCCCACCGCGGGCAGGTCCGGCTCGTACAGGTCGCGCACCTTGCCCGAGTACACGTGCCGCCAGCCCGGGAGCTCGAGACCCGACGTGTCGAACGCGTCGTCCTCGCCGAGCGAAAGGGCTGGCATAAAGGGCTGGGGCGTCTCCGTCACGGCGCCTAGTCTCGCACCATGCGCTTCACGCCCGCCGCGACGTCCGGCCCCGTCCCCCCGGACGGGACACGGACCCCCGACGCCACGCCGGGGGACGACGCCGGCACGCTGGACGACCCGCGCGTCGCCGCGTTCCTCGACACGTTCTCGAGCCTCCTGGAGGCCGTGACCCAGCAGAGCGCCCGACGGCAGCGGGCGGGATCCGGCCCGTCGGTCGCCGACGCGCTCCGCGAGCACCTGGGCACCGACCCGCGGGCCCTCGCCGTCGTCACGGAGACCGTGTCCGCGCTGCGCGCGGTCGACGCGGACGTCGCGGTCGAGGTCGTCGTGGCGCGGCACGGCGGCGGACGCCTCCTGGGTGTCGGCGGGGGCGAGCAGCGCATGCACTCGTCCCTGTCCGAGATCGTGGAGCACTCCGGGACGTGGGGGCACTTCCCCGTCGGCGCGGTCGACTACGCCCGCGCCGCGACCGGGCCGACGTCCGAGCGGCGGACCGTGGCGTTCGGCCTGCACCTGTTCACCTACGCCGGGACGCCGGTCGCGATGCTGCAGCGCGCCGAGAGCCCCCGGTACGGGCAGGGCGGGGCTCTGGAGGTGCTGTGCGCGGACGAGGACGTCGCCCTGCGCCTCTTGGCGGACCTGCGCACGGCGATGGTCGAGCACAGCGTGCTGCGCGGCCAGGTCGTCACCTTCACGACGTCCGAGTACGGGCCGGCGTCCGCCGGGATGACGTTCCTGCCCCGGGACCGCGTGCCCGCGGCGGACGTCGTGCTGCCGCACGGCACGCTCGACCGCATCGAGCGCCAGGTCGTCGGCGTCGCCCGGCACCGGGCCGCTCTGCGGTCGACCGGCCAGCACCTGAAGCGGGGCGTCCTCCTGTACGGCCCGCCGGGGACCGGCAAGACGCACACCGTGCGGCACCTCGTCGGCGAGAGCCCCGGCACCACCGTCATCCTGCTCGCCGGCAGGTCGCTGGGCCTCGTCCGGCTCGCGGCGGAGACCGCGCGGGCGATGCAGCCCGCCCTCGTCGTGCTCGAGGACTGCGACCTGATCGCCGAGGACCGCTCCTTCCACGACGGACCGCAGCCCCTGCTGTTCGAGGTGCTCGACGCGATGGACGGCCTCGACCGGGACGCCGACGTCGCCTTCGTGCTGACGACCAACCGCGCCGACCTGCTCGAACGCGCCCTCGCCCAGCGGCCCGGCCGCGTCGACCTCGCGGTCGAGATCCCGCTCCCGGACGACTCCGCACGGCGACGACTCTTCGAGCTCTACCGCGCCGACCTGTCCTTCTCGGCGGGCGCCCTCGACGACGTCACCGCGCGGACCGGCGGCGTGACGGCGTCGTTCGTCAAGGAGGCCGTGCGCCGCGCGGTGCTGCGAGCGGCCGAGGCGGGGCACGTCGTCGGCGACGACGACCTGCGGTCGGCGGTCGACGAGATGACCGGCGACGCCGAGCGCGTCACGCGCTCCCTGCTCGGGTCCGCCCCGGAGTGATACGACGGGGGGTCCGGTCGGACGCCCCGGTCACCGCGCGAGCGTGATCTCTCCCGCCGCGGCCCGGGCCGCGATGTCCGTACGGTGCTGCGACCCGGCGAGCTCGATCCGCCCGAGTGCCTCGTACGCCCGGCGACGGGCCTCGACGAGGTCGGTGCCGCGCGCCACGACCGACAGCACGCGACCGCCCGAGGCGACGAGCACGCCGTCGGCGGACCGCGCGGTGCCCGCGTGCAGCACGTGCACGCCGTCGACCTGCTCGGCGGCGTCGACGCCCGAGATCGGGTCACCGCTGCGGACCGCACCCGGGTACCCCTGGGCCGCGACGACGACGGTGACCGAGGCGTCGTCGGACCAGGCGAGCGGCGGCAGCGAGGCCAGCCGGCCCTGCGCCGCCGCGAGCATCACGGCGGACAGCGGCGTGACCATGCGCGACAGCACCGACTGCGTCTCCGGGTCGCCGAAGCGCGCGTTGAACTCGACGACGCGCGTCCCCCGGCTCGTCAGCGCGAGACCGACGTACAGCACCCCGACGAACGGCGTGCCGCGACGCGCCATCTCGTCGATCGTCGGCTGCGCGACGCGCGTGACGACCTCCTCGACGAGGCCGTCGGGCACCCACGGCAGCGGGCTGTAGGCGCCCATGCCGCCGGTGTTCGGGCCCGCGTCGCCGTCGAGCGCACGCTTGAAGTCCTGGGCCGGCGCCAGCGGGACGACGGTCGACCCGTCGCTCACGCAGAACAGCGAGACCTCCGGCCCGTCGAGGTACTCCTCGACGACCACGCGACGCCCGTCGCCGTCGAGGCATGCCCGCGCGTGCTCGAGCGCGACGTCCCGGTCGTCCGTGACGACGACGCCCTTGCCCGCCGCGAGCCCGTCGTCCTTGATGACGTAGGGCGCGCCGAAGCCGTCGATCGCGGCGGCGACCTCGTCGACGTCGGTGCACACGTGCGCCATCGCCGTCGGGACGGACGCGGCGGCCATGACCTCCTTGGCGAACGCCTTGGAGCCCTCGAGCCGGGCGGCCTCGGCGCCCGGGCCGAACACCGGGATCCCGGCGGCACGCACGGCGTCGGCGACCCCGGCGACGAGCGGCGCCTCGGGACCGACCACGACGAGGTCCGCGCCGAGCCGCGTCGCGAGGGCGGTCACCGCCGCCCCGTCGACCTGGTCGACCACGTGCAGCTCCGCGAGGCCGGCGATCCCGGGGTTGCCCGGGGCGGCGTGCAGCTCGTGGGGCGTGGACCCGAGCCGGTCGGCCTCGTGCGCGAGGGCGTGGACGATGGCGTGCTCGCGGGCACCGGAACCGACGACGAGGATCTTCACGGGCGCCGAGTCTACCGACGGCCCTCGCGCGGCCCGGCCGGTGTCCCGCCTCTCGAACGGGACGCCGGCCGGTCGCCGAGGTCAGTGGATCAGGTCGTGGCGCGGGATGATCGCGTCGCGGCTCGGACCGACGCCGATCGCCGACGTCCGCGTGCCCGACATCTCCTCGAGCGCGAGCACGTACCGCTGCGCGTTGAGCGGCAGGTCCTCGAACGTGCGCGCGCCGGAGATGTCCTCCGACCAGCCGTCCAGCTCCTCGTAGATCGGCGTCGCGTGGTGGAACGCCGTCTGGTCGAGCGGCATCTCGTCGTACCGCACGCCGTCGACGTCGTACGCGACGCACACCGGGATCTTCTCGAAGCCGGTGAGGATGTCGAGCTTGGTGAGCACCATGTCGGTGATGCCGTTGACGCGCGTCGCGTACCGGGCGATGACGGAGTCGTACCAGCCGCAGCGGCGCGAGCGCCCCGTCGTGACGCCGTACTCCCCGCCGGTCTTGAGCAGGTACTCGCCGTTCGCGTCGAACAGCTCCGTGGGGAACGGGCCCTCGCCCACGCGCGTCGTGTACGCCTTGATGACGCCGATGACGGAGCTGATCCGCGTCGGTCCGATGCCCGAGCCGGTCAGCGCGCCACCGGCGGTCGCGCTCGACGACGTGACGAAGGGGTAGGTGCCGTGGTCGACGTCGAGCATCGTCGCCTGGCCGCCCTCGAACAGGACGGTGCGGCCGTCGTCGAGCGCCTCGTTGAGCACGAGGGACGTGTCCGCGACCAAGGGCTTGACCCGGTCGGCGTACTCGAGCAGCTCGGCGACCGTCTCGTCGACCGTGATCGCGCGGCGGTTGTACACCTTCACGAGCAGGTGGTTCTTCTGGTCGAGGGCGCCCTCGATCTTCTCGGCGAGGATCTTCTCGTCGAACAGGTCCCACATGCGGATGCCGACGCGGTTGATCTTGTCCGCGTACGCCGGGCCGATGCCGCGGCCGGTGGTACCGATGCGGCGCTTGCCGAGGAACCGCTCGCTGACCCTGTCGATCGTGCGGTGGTAGCCCGCGATGACGTGGGCCGAGCCCGACACGAGCAGCTTCGAGACGTCCACGCCGCGCGCGACCAGGTCGTCGAGCTCCTGGAACAGCACCTCGATGTCGACGACCACGCCGTTGCCGATCACCGGCGTGACGCCCGGCGACAGGATGCCCGACGGGAGCAGGTGCAGCGCGTACTTCTCGTCCCCGACGACCACGGTGTGGCCGGCGTTGTTGCCGCCGTTGAACTTCACCACGTAGTCGACGCGGGAGCCGAGGAGGTCGGTCGCCTTGCCCTTGCCCTCGTCGCCCCACTGCGCTCCGACGAGCACCACGCCTGGCATGGATTCCCCACTTTCGCACTGCCTGTTCCTCGGCCGGTCCGAAGGTGCGCGGGACTCGCGCGGCGGGGTCCGTGCCCGACGGCGCAGCCCCCGCGGGTCCGAGGCGTCGCCCGGGCGGCAGTCACCCGGGGACCGCGACGAGTTTACCGGTCGTTGACCTTCGGGGCGCACGGGCGTGCGGACGACGGTGCGACCGGCGCGAGGACGGGCACAATGAGGGGATGAGCGACGCGCACCAGAACCTGCTGGACGGACCGGCGCCGGTCCACCTCCCGGACGAGCACGCCGCCGTGCGAGAGGCGATCGAGGCGGGCGCCGACCCGTACGAGGTCGCGGCGCGCGAGCCGTCGTCGTCCCTCGCGTGGGCGTACCTCGCGGAGGACTACCTGCACGAGAACGGCTCGCGCGGCGCCGTGACCGCCTACGCCTTCGCGCGCACCGGCTACCACCGCGGGCTCGACGCGCTGCGCCGTGCGGGCTGGCGCGGCCAGGGCCCGATCCCCGCCGACCACGTGCCGAACCAGGGCTTCCTGCGTGCGCTCCTCGCCCTCGCGGAGTGCGCGGCGTACATCGGCGAGGTAGACGAGGCCGAACGCTGCGAGACGTTCCTGCGCAGCTCCGGCACGTCGGCCGACGAGGTGCGGGCGCTGCGCTGAGCGCGCAGGGGCCGCGGGCCGCGTCTAGAGTCGACAGCATGATCGAGATCGCGACCTCGCCCGCGACGACGACCCTCGTCATCGCCGGGGACCTCGATCTGGCCGAGCGCGACCAGTTCCCGGAGATCGCCGCCCGCGTGGTGGGGCTGCGCCGTCAGCTGCTCGTCATCGACATGTGCCGGGTGACGTTCATGGACTCCACGGGCGCGGCGTTCCTCATCTCGCTCGCGGACTCCGGCCGCAAGCGCGGCGGTGCGACCGTGCTGCGGGGCTGCGACGACCGCGACCTGTTCGTGCTCGAGGTGTGCGGCGCCCTCGAGCTCTTCCGCATCGACGCCGACCACCGCTGCGAGCCCGCGACGCCGCCGTCGGGCTTCGCGGAGGTCGAGCCGAGGTCCTGACCGGCCCTCAGCGCTGCGCGGCCTGCGGCCGCAGCGTCGCCCACACGAGCTTGCCGGACGCCGTCGGGCGCCAGCCCCAGTCCGCGAGCCGCTCGACGATCTGCATGCCGAACCCGCCCATGCGGTTCGCGTGCCCGTCCGTCGGCACGGGCGGTGCCGGGTTGGCGTCCTCGACCTCGACCCGGATCCCGTCCCCCGTGTCGAACAGGCGCAGCGCCAGGTGCCCCCAGCCGTGGAGCACACCGTTCGCGACGAGCTCCGAGACCACGAGCTCCGCGTTCGCGCTGTCGGTCACGCCCCACGCCTGGCACGTGCGCACGACGGCGTGCCGCGCCCGGCCGATCGACGCCGCCTCGCTGGGCAGCAGCCACCGGCGGCTGCGCGGGCTGAGGACGGCGACGTGCGGGTCGCGCTCCGGGTCGGGGATCCGCACGACGACGAGCGCGACGTCGTCCTCCGGGGCGTCGGCCAGCCGCGACAGCAGCTCCTCGCCGACGCCCGCGGCGTCGACCGCGGTGATCGCGCGCGAGGCCGCCACGAGGGCCTCCAGGCCCACGCGTAGCGCGCGGTCGCGCCGCTCGATGAGACCGTCGGTGTAGAACAGCAACGTGTCGCCGGGGCGCAGGGACACCACGCCCGTCGCGCGGGTGCGACGACCGCCGAAGCCGACGAGCGCGCCGCCCGCGTCGTCGAGCTGCGTGACGGTGGCGTCCCGCAGGAGCAGCGGCGGCAGGTGGCCTGCGCGGGAGTACTCGATCCGCCACGCGTCGTCGGGGTCGGTCGCGTCGGGCCGCGTGAGCGCCGCGTAGACGAGGCTCGCCGAGCGCGGGATGCGCATGCCCTGGACGAGCTGGTCCACGCGTTCGAGCACGGGACCGGGCGTCGTGAGCTCGTACGCGTACGAGCGCACGACCGACCGCAGCTGGCCCATCGCCGCCGCCGCCTCGACGTCGTGCCCGACGACGTCGCCGATGACGAGCCCCACGACCTCGGGCGAGATCTGCAGGACGTCGTACCAGTCGCCGCCCACCTGGGCGTGCTCGGAGTTCGGCGCGTAGTACGTCCACACGTCGAGCCCCGTCACGTCGGCCTGCTCGGGGAGCATGGCGCGCTGGAGCGTCTCCGCGAGGCGGTGCTCGCGGGCGTACAGGCGCACGTTGTCGATCGCCGTGCCGGCCCGGCGGGCGATGACCTGGATGAGCGTGCGCACGCCGTCCTGCGCCGCATGGTCCGCCCCGCCGGTCGCGCCCCCGCTCGTCCGGGCGTCGCCGCTCGTGACGAGCAGGCCGAGGATGCGACGACGGCCGGGGACGCCGGAGACCGTCACGGAGGTCGGGCGGTGCTCGAGGCGCGCGAGCCGGTGCTGGAGGTCGCGCTGGAGCCAGCCCGACGCCGACCACTGCGGGTACGTCGCGGTGAGGTCGAGCGCGACCGGTCCCTCGATGCGCCCGTCGAGGACGTCCTGGACCCGGTCCGGGACGTCGACGAGCCGCGCGCGGGCGGTCGAGGCGTCGGCGACCGCCGCGTCACCGAGCGCGTCCGTCGCGTTCGCGCCCGGCACCGGCTGGAACGCCCCCGGCGAGTACCGGCCGTGGCGCTGCCCCCGACCGTTCGGCGGCGCGGCGGTGTCGACGCCCTCGGCGAAGCGCAGGCCGTCGTCGTTGAGGTAGAAGCCCGCCCAGTCGACGGCGTACCCGGCGAGGAGCGCCGTGATGTCGCGCAGCGCGAACGGCTGGTCGAGGTCCGCGAGCAGGTCCGAGCTGCGCGCCACCACGTCCAGGACGGCACGCTCCCGGCGCTCCAGCGCGAGCGACGCGACCTGCGCGGCGTAGCGCTCGACGTGCTCCGAGACGTCGACCTGGACACCGACCCAGTGCGCGGCCGCGCCGTCGGCGTCGTGCAGCGGGGACAGGGTGAGCTGGGCCCACGCCAGCGACCCGTCCCGGCGTCGTGCCCGCAGCGTGTGGGTGATCTCACGGCCCGCGGCGATCGCCGCGCGCACGGAGTCCCTGTCGACGGGCTCGGCGAGGAGCGGCCGGAGCACGCCGGGGCCACGTCCGACGACGTCCTGCGCGGCGAAGCCGGTCTGCCGCTCGAAGGCGGAGTTCACCCACAGGATCGGCATGCCGTCGGACTCCGGGCCTGTCACGAACATCGCGGCGCCCGCGCTCTCCATGGCCCGCGCGCACAGGTCCCGGACGTGCGCGGGCAGGTCGGTGCCGAGGCTCGGCGATCCGCCCATCATCACCTCCGACACCTGGTCCCGACCCGTGCGCGCACGGTCGACGTGCGCTGCGCGGCGCGTGCCTCTGGCTGCACACGCTCCGGTCGCGTTACTGTCCCGACTGGACATTCAACCGTAGATTGGTGCTTCCCGAGACCCGTGGGGGTCAGGAACCGCTGAAAGGAGCGCCGGTGCGCGAAGGTACCTCCTCTGCCGCCGACCGACCGGTCGGCGTCACGGGCGACCCCGCACAGGGGGGCGAGCCCGCGAGCGTCCACGTCATCGTGGGTGCCACCCGGGCTCGCATCGTGCTGTCCGGTGAGATCGACGCCGAGCTCGGCGCCGACCTGCAGGAGGCGACGGCCGCCGCCGAGGACTCCGGTCTGCCCGTCGAGATCGACGCCCACCACGTGACGTTCATGGACTCGTCCGGCGTCGCGTTCCTCGCCCGGCTCGCCTCCCGCGGCCCGCACCGGGTGCGGGTGCTGCGCGCCCCGCCCACCGTGCGGTTCCTCCTGGAGGTCACGCGCATCGGCGAGCTCCTCGACATCGTCGACACCGACCCGGGGTTCGACCTGGGGAAGGACCACGCCGACAGCACGGACGCCGACGGCGGGACGCCCGCACCGGCCTGACCGCCGAGCCACGCCACGACGCCTGCGCACAGGCGGCACAGGCCGGCGCACGACGAGAGCCCCCGGTCCGCGGACCAGGGGCTCTCGTCGTGCAGCGTCGGAGGACGCCGTCGTCAGCGGATCTTCTGCCCCGCCGAGCGCAGCTGCTGCGACGCCTCGACGATACGGGCGGCCATGCCGGCCTCGGCCAGCTTGCCCCAGGCGCGCGGGTCGTAGGCCTTCTTGTTGCCGACCTCGCCGTCGATCTTCAGGACGCCGTCGTAGTTCGAGAACATGTGGTCGACCACCGGGCGCGTGAACGCGTACTGCGTGTCCGTGTCGATGTTCATCTTGATGACGCCGTGGTCGACGGCCTCGCCGATCTCCTCGGCCGTCGAGCCGGAGCCGCCGTGGAACACGAGGTCGAACGGGTTCTCCTTGCCGATCTCGTCACCGACGGCCTTCTGGATCTCGGCCAGGATCGACGGGCGGAGCTTGACGGCGCCGGGCTTGTACACGCCGTGCACGTTGCCGAACGTGAGCGCCGTGAGGTAGCGGCCCTTCTCGCCCGCACCGAGCGCGCGGACCGTCGCGAGGCCGTCCTCGGCCGTCGTGTAGAGCTTGTCGTTGATGGCCGCCTCGTGACCGTCCTCCTCGCCGCCGACGACGCCGACCTCGATCTCGAGGATGGTGCGGGCCGCCTGCGAGAGCTCGAGGAGCTCCGCAGCGATGACGAGGTTCTCCTCGAGCGGGATGTCCGAGCCGTCGAACATGTGCGACTGGAACGTCGGGAGGCCGCCGTTCTTCACCTGCTCGGCCTCGATGGCGAGCAGCGGACGGACCCAGGAGTCCAGGTTCTTCTTGACGCAGTGGTCCGTGTGGATCGCGATCTGCACGGGGTAGTTCTTCGCGACCTCGGCGGCGTACGCGGCGAGCGCGAGCGAGCCGGCGATGCGGTCCTTGACCGTCGAGCCCGAGCCGTACTCGGCGCCACCCACCGAGACCTGGATGATGCCGTCGGACTCGGCCTCGGCGAATCCCTGGAGCGCGGCGGTGATGGTCTGCGACGACGTGATGTTGACGGCCGGGTAGGCGAACTTGCCTGCCTTCGCCCGGTCGATCATGTCGGCGTAGACCTCGGGGGTTGCGATGGGCATGCGGAGCTCCTGTGGAGTCGTGCTGGGTGGTGTCCCCCAAAGTCTGGCACGGATGCCGGTCGGCGGTCAGGGCCGTTCGGCCTGTGGTCCCTCGCGTCCCGCTCCGGCGCCGCCCGCGGCGGCCGCGCCGGGGACGGCGTGCTGCTCGGCCCACGCGTGCATCGCGATGGCGCCCGCCGCCCCGGCGTTGAGCGAGCGCGTCGAGCCGAGCTGCGTGATGTGCAGGACGACGCGGCACGCCGCCACCGCCTCCGGCGTCAGGCCGGTGGACTCCTGGCCGAGCAGGAGCACGCACGCCGGCGGGAGGGCGTACCCCTCGATCGGCACGGAGCCGGGGACGTTGTCGACACCGAGGAGGGGCAGGCCCTCCCCCGTCGCCCACGCCGCGAGCTCCGCCACGGACGGGTGGTGGTGCACGTGCAGGTAGCGGTCCGTGACCATCGCGCCGCGCCGGTTCCAGCGTCGGCGCCCGACGACGTGCACGCCGGCCGCGTTGAACGCGTTCGCGGTGCGCACCACCGAGCCGATGTTGAGGTCGTGCGCCCAGTTCTCGATGGCGACGTGGAGGAACCGGTCCGCGGGCCGGCGCCGGCCCATGTCCGCGACGATCGCCTCGACGGTCCAGTACCGGTAGGCGTCGACCACGTTGCGCCGGTCCCCGTGCTCGAGGAGCTCGGTGTCGTACCGCGGGTCGAGCGGGTCGCCGTGGTCCGCCGACGGCCTGCCGGCCGCGTCGACGCGCGGCCAGGCGTCCGGCCCTCCGGGCCAGGGACCGACGCCGACCTCGGGCGTCACGCCCTGGTCTGCGCGCGCCGCGCGACCCGCGCCTCCCACAGCATCGCGGCGACGACGACCAGCGCTCCCCCGATCGCCAGCAGCACCGGCCCGAGGACCGACCCCGTCGGCGCGAGCAGCGACCCGTCGTCCTCCTGCCAGGGCCACAGCGCGCGCAGGGAGCCGACCATGAGGCCGGCGAGCACGGCCATCGTCACCTGGCGGCGGTGGTGCAGGAGCCACTGGAGCAGCTTGACGAAGGACCCCAGCCCGACGGCCGCGCCGAGGACGAACGCGCCGACGAACGCGAGGTCCCGCTCGGACAGCGCCTCCTGCACCGGCACGTACAGGCCCATCGCGAGCAGGACGAACGAGCCCGAGACACCTGGGAGCACGAGCGCGTTGATGGCGATCGCGGCGCCGAGGAAGACGTACCACGGCGAGGGGTCGTCGACCTGGCCGGGGGGCAGGCTCGTGAGCAGGAACCCGGCGACCGCCGCGACGACGAGCAGGACGCCGTCGAGCGGGCGGAAGCGCGCCGGCATGAGCCGCAGGGGCACGGCGACGGAGACGACGATCATGCCGAAGAAGACCGAGCGGACCGGGACGGGGTTCGACTCGAGCAGCGGCGCGATCAGGCGCAGCGACAGCAGCAGGACCACCGCCATGCCGGCGAGCACGGGGACCAGGAGCGCCCAGTCGACGGCACGCAGCGCGCGCACGGCCGGCGCGACCCCGCGGCGTCGCACGAGGCCGGTGACCAGCTCGCGCAGCGCGTGCAGGAGCTGGCTCGCCGCGTCGATCAGGTCGTCGTAGAGGCCGACGACCAGCGCGACCGTCCCGCCGGAGATGCCGGGCACGGACTCGGCGGCGCCGACGAGCCCGCCCCGCACGGCGGACGCCGGGGCCGACCGCCACGAGGTGCGCGGGCGCGCGAGGTGGGCCGGGTGCTCGTCGTGCTCGGCGGGCTGCACGTGCGCGCTGCCGGGCGTGGGGTCGTCGTCGTGGGCGGTTCTCGTCACCCGCGAAGGGTAGCGGGCGGGCCAGTAGGCTGGCCGCGGCCCCATCCCGGCAGAAGGAGCGCAACGTGACCGAGCGGACCATCGAGTCGTGGCTCACCGACATGGACGGCGTGCTCGTGCACGAGGGGCACGCGATCCCCGGCGCCGCCGACTTCGTCAAGGCGCTGCGCGACAGCGAGCGCCCGTTCCTCATCCTCACGAACAACTCGATCTTCACGGCGCGCGACCTGCGGGCGCGGCTCGCCACGTCCGGCATCGACGTGCCGGAGTCGGCGATCTGGACGTCGGCGCTCGCGACGGCGCAGTTCCTCACCGACCAGGTGCCCAACGGCAGCGCGTACGCCATCGGCGAGGCAGGGCTCACGACGGCGCTCTACGAGGCGGGGTACACGCTCACCGAGTCCAGCCCCGACTACGTGGTGCTCGGCGAGACGCGCACGTACTCGTTCGAGGCGATCACCAAGGCGGTCCGGCTGATCCTGGACGGCGCGCGGTTCATCTGCACGAACCCCGACACCACCGGGCCCTCGCAGGAGGGGCCGCTGCCGGCGACCGGCGCGGTCGCGGCCATGATCACGTCCGCCACGGGCCGCAAGCCCTACTTCGTCGGCAAGCCGAACCCCATGATGTTCCGCTCGGCGCTCAACAGGATCGACGCCCACTCCGAGACGACGGCGATGATCGGCGACCGCATGGACACCGACGTCGTCGCGGGCATCGAGGCAGGCCTGTACACGTACCTCGTCATGACCGGCTCGACCCGGATGTCCGAGGTCGAGCGGTACCCGTTCCGGCCGAGCAAGGTCGTCGACTCCGTAGCGGACCTCGTCGACCTGGTCTGAGCGCCCCCGCCCCACGACGACGGCGCCCGGTCACCGAGGTGACCGGGCGCCGTCGTCGGTGCGTCAGGCGGTGACGAGCACGCGTGCCCGGCGGCGCGCGGCCGCCCCGACGAGGACGGACCCGGCGAGCACGAGGGTCGTCGCGAGGAGCGCGAGGTCCGCGTCGTCGGACCCGGTGCCGGCGAGACCGGAGTAGACGTCGCACTCCACGTCGCCGCCGACGGGGAACGAGACCGTGACGGGCGCGAGCGCCGTGCCGGCCTCGTAGAAGCCGGCGAACGCCGCCGCCCCGGCCGCGGTGAGCGTCGCAGGTGCGCCGCTCCACGTGACCGTCGAGCCGGACGCGGCCTTCGCCCCCGACAGGTCCAGGCTCGCGAACGCGACCCCGTTCGAGCTGGAGCGGTTGCCCTCCATGTCGCTGCTCTGCACGTCGACCACGAGCGTGCCCGTCGAGCCGTCGACGACGACGCGCGGATCGGAGATCTTCAGGTCGAGGATGCCGTCGTGGCCCGAGAAGGCGACCGTGCCGCCGTAGCTCGCACGCCCCTTGCCGAGGTCGGTGTTGAACGAGCCCTTGCCGCCGCTCCAGGTGAACGTCGTCCCGCCGTCCCGGACGCCCGTCGTGGAGACGGCGCCCTGGGCGATCGGGCCGGTCACGTACGCCCGGAACCGGTCGCTGACGTTCCAGGCCAGCGTCGCGCCGTTCACGCCCTGCGCGAAGCACTGCTCCGCGGCGGCCGTCCTCGTGCCCGAGCCCGCGGCGGTCTCCTCCGCCCCGACGACCGTGATGGCCGCCGACGCGGTGTGGTGCGCGCCGATCAGCAGGAGCGTGTGCTCCCCCGGCTCGAGGTCGGTCGGGATCGTCACCGTCGAGCTCGCGGCGCCGCCCGCGTTCGCGGCGACGCCGGTCGCGAGCACGCGCGGCGTCGAGTGGATCTCCGTGCGGAGCCCGGCCTCGTTCGCGTCGAACCCGACACCGCTGATCGTCACCTCGCCGCCGGGGACGACCTGCGCGACGGACAGCGTCGCCTTCGCCGGGTCGACGTCGCCGCCCGTGGACCCGTCGCCCGGGTCGCCGATCGTGCCGCCGCCGCCCGGCTGCTGCGTGGACGCGCCGACGGTGAACGTCACCGGGTCGAGCGCGGTGCCCGCGGCGTAGAAGCCGGAGAACGCGGTCGCGCCGTCGGCGGTCAGCGTCGCCGCGGCCCGGGCGTACGTCACGGAGCCGTCCGCGCCCGTGGTCGGCGTGCCGAGCGCGAGGGTCGCGAGCACGACGTCGGCACGGTCGAACGTCGACCCGTCGAGGCCCTTCGAGGTCGCGTCGACGAGGAGGCGAGCCGACGTCGGGCCGGTGACCTCGACGACCGGGTCGGACAGCGTGAGGTCGAGCAGGCCGTCGTGCCCGGTGAAGCGCACGGTGCCACGGTAGTCGGTGGACACGCCCGCCGCAGGCGCCTTCCAGGCGCTTCGCTGCTGGAACGCGAACACGCCGCCCTCGACGCTCGCGCCGTCGGTCGCCGTGGCGCCGCCCTTCGCGATCGGCCCGGCGATGTAGGTGCGGAACGACTCCTTGACGCCCCAGGTCAGCGTCCCGACCGTCGTCGGCACGACGGGTTGCGGCTCGGGGTCCGGCTCGGGCTCGACGACGGGCGGTGCCTTCACGGCCAGGGTCGTGCTCCCGGAGGCGCCGAGCGCCGACGTCACCGCGACCACGTGGTCACCGTCCGTGGCGTCCTGCGGGACCGAGACGACGAGCGTGCCGCCGTCCCGCGTGTAGGTCGCCGGCTCACCGTCGAGCGTCACGCCCTGCACGGAGTCCTGCGTCGTGAGGCCTCCGACGGTGAGCGTCGCCGACTCGCCGGGCGCGACGGTCGACGACGCCGCGGTGAGCGTGAGCGGCGCCGGCGCGTCGAACGCGACCGGGACGTAGAGCTCCTGGTCGGCGTTCGTCACCCCGCCCGCGGGGTAGGTGTAGACGCCGTAGCGGCCCCCCTCGAGCGCGGCCGGGTTCTTCACCACGAGCTCGGCCTCGAACGTGCCGTCCTCGGTGATCTCCGTCCAGGCCGCACGGATGGCGCCCTGGAACTGCGGCGGCACCTGCTCGAGCACGGACTCCGCGAGCGCCCACGACTGCGAGCCGACCTTGCGCGCCGACGCCTTGATGCCCTCGGACGGGCGCCACTGCTCGGCGAAGCTGCCGAACACGACGTAGGTGCCCTGCGGGAGGTGCGCCGGGATCGGCATGCCTCGCCCGCCGACGTTCCCCGCCGGGTCGAAGCCCGAGCCCTTGACGACGACCGTGTCGCCCACCGACACCTCGGTGTCGCCGAGCGGCGTCGTACCGTCCGCGGCGAGCACCTCGATCACCGGCTCCCACACAGGTTCCTCAGGGCCGGATGCCTGCACGGCGAGCGGCGTCAACGTGTCGAGACGGCGGTCCGTCGCCGACAGGCCGTGGGCCGCCGATGTCGCGATCACGTACTCCACAGCAGGGTCGAAGGACCCGGCCGGCACCGTCAGCGTCGTGGTGAACGCCCCGTCCACCACCTGGTCGGGACGCACCCACGCCAGCTGCAGCCACCCGTCCGCGACGAGCGGGCCGGAGCCGTCCCAGATCGACGCGTCGCCCAGGACGACGTAGGCGCCGTACTGCGCGGCCGGCCCGACGAAGCCGGTCCCCGAGACCGTGAAGGAGTTCTCCACCGCCGGGTCGACCGGAGCCGACGGCGTGACCGTCACCTGCGGGTCCGCCACCGGATCGGTGCCGGGGTCCGGCTCGGGCTCGGGGTCCGGCTCGGGCTCCGCCGGGGCGGCCGTGACGGCGTGCGCGACGGTGGGCGAGGTCGAGCCGAGGAAGGCCGCGGGATCGGCAGGCGTGAACGTCGCCGACAGGCCGTGGTCGCCGACGGCGAGTTCCGACGCGTCGAGGCGCGCCACCCCGTCCGTCACGGCCGCGCTGCCGAGCGCGGTCTGCCCGTCGCGGAACTCGACGGTGCCCTCGGCGGCGGGCGCGACCGTCGCGGCGAGCGCCACCGTGGCACCCTCGACCGACGTGCCGGTCGGGTCGGCGGTGAGCGCCGTCGTGGTCGCGGTCGCCGGCGCGGTGGGCTCGGGCACGGTCAGGTGCGCGGTGAGCGTCGAGATGGCGCGGCCGTCGTAGAGCGACAGGTACGACGAGACGTGCGCCAACGAGTCGATGGCCCCGTCGGCGACGACGGTGACCTCGTCGCCCGAGCGGGTGACGTCGACCGTGACGGCGGCGACCGTGGCGTCGTCCCCGGCACCGGCGTTCACGGTGCCCGAGAAGTCGGCGCGCAGCGTGCCGGACGTCGGGCCGGTGAGCTCGAGCGTGAGGTCGGAGATCGTCAGGTCGAGCTCGCCGTGGTGACCCTCGTAGCGGGTGGCGCCGCCGAACCGGATCGTCCCGGTGCCGGTCTCGTCGTCGTAGGTCCCCGTCGCGGGACCATAGACGGAGGCGCCGTCCACGGGCGCGGGCGTGATCGTGCCCTGCGCGATCGGGCCGGTCACGTACCCCGCCCAGGAGTCGACGAAGTTCCACGACGCGGTGCCGTCCTGGACGTCGGCGGACGCTGCCCGGGCGGGCGCGACGACGCCTCCGACCGCGAGCCCGGCGGCGAGCGCGCCGGTGAGGAACGTCGCGAGGCCGCGCCGGAGGCGTCCTGGCAGTGATGTGCGCACAAGCTCTCCCGTGCTGGTCGTGCTGCGGAGGCGCCGCGGCCGAGCGCCGCGGCGGGCCGGGGCGAGGCCCTGCCGGGACGGACGATATAAGGCATGCCTCACCAAAGCAAGGGTAGCCTTGCCTGATGTGCACGACCTTCGACTCTGCCCTCCCCTCGACGTCGCCCCAGGTCACGGCACGACGACGCCCCGCGTCCAGGACGGACGCGGGGCGTTCGGGCGGTGCTTCGAGGCGGTGCTCCGAGAGCCGTGCGGGGAGCTCCGGGTCAGGCGAGACCGAGGTCCGCCAGGTCGAACAGGTAGTGGTACGGCACGCCGAGCGCACGGATCTTCTCGTCGGCACCCGTCGCGCGGTCGACGATCGTCGCGACGCCGAGCACCTCGCCGCCGGCCTCGCGCACCGCCTCGACCGCCGCGATCGGTGAGCCCCCGGTCGTCGTCGTGTCCTCGACGACAACCACGCGGCGCCCTGCGACGTCGGGACCCTCGATGCGGCGCTGCATCCCGTGCTCCTTGACCGCCTTGCGCACGACGAACGCGTCGAGGTCCTGGCCCCGCGACGCCGCGGCGTGCAGGAGCGCGGCGGCGATCGGGTCCGCGCCCAGCGTCAGGCCGCCCACCGCGTCCACCTCCGCCGTGCCGAGCCCCTGCTCCTCGAGGAGGTCGAGCATCTGGTGACCGATGAGGGGCGCCGCGCGGTGGTGCAGGGTGACGCGGCGCAGGTCCACGTAGTAGTCCGCCTCCTTGCCCGAGGAGAGCGTGACGCGGCCGTGCACGACGGCGAGCTCGCGGATGAGGTCGAGCAGCTGCTCGCGCGGGGTCGAGGAGAGGTCGGTAGCCACGACCGTCAGGGTAGTCGCCCCGCGGCCGCCCCATGCCTACGGGCCTACCGGTACTTGCCGATCGCACGCACGGCGGAGCGCGGGAGCGTCCGCAGGAGCGCGGACGCCGCGCGGTAGCGCGCGGACGGCGTGGAGATCACCACGCCGCGGCGCACGTCCGCGAGCGCCGTCGCGACGACCCGGTCGGCGTCGAGCCACGCGACGTCGGGCAGCCCGGACATGTCGAGGTCCGCGCGCTCGTGGAACTCGGTGTGCGTGAAGCCGGGGCACAGCACGGTGGCGCTGACGCCCGTGCCGGCGAGCTCGACGGCGAGGCCCTCGGTGAACGAGCGGACCCACGCCTTGGCGGCGGCGTACGTACCCCCGGCGGTGAGCGCCGCGACCGACGCGACGTTGAGGATCGCGCCGCGCCCGCGCGCGGTCATCTGCCCGGCGGCGGCGTGCGACAGGACGAGGACGGCCCGGACCATGACGTCCAGCGCCCGGACCTCGACGTCCAGGTCGCCGCCGACGAACCGCTGGTGGGTCGCGAACCCGGCGTTGTTGACCAGCAGGCCGACCGGTCGCTCCTGCCCGTCGCCCGCGGAGGCGAGCCGCCGGGCGACGCGGTCGACGTCGTCGGGCACCGAGAGGTCCGCGGCGAGAACCTGCACGTGCACGCCCGCCGCGGCGCGGATCTGCCCGGCGAGCTGCTCGAGACGCGCCTCGTCGCGCGCCACGAGGACGAGGTCGTGCCGCGCGGTGGCGAGCTGCCACGCGAACTCCAGGCCCAGTCCGGCGCTCGCGCCGGTGATGAGTGCTGTCGCCATGGCCCCAGCCTACGGGGACGCGTGCGCGCAGCGGGCCCGTACGCGTCGGCGCACGCGACGGCGTGCGGGGACGTCGCCCGTGGTCGTTAGCCTGGGGCCCGTGCGCCTCGCGACCTGGAACATCAACTCCGTCCGCGCCCGGGTCGACCGGGTCCTCGCGTTCCTGGAGCGGTCCGGGACGGACGTCCTGGCCCTCCAGGAGACGAAGTGCACCGTGGCGCAGTTCCCGGTCGCGGCGTTCGAGGCGGCCGGCTACGAGGTGGCGTGCGCGGGCGTGAACCAGTGGAACGGGGTCGCCGTGCTCTCGCGCGTGGGCCTGGACGACGTCGCGACGTCGTTCGCCGGCCAGCCCGCCTTCGGGGACCCGGCGCGCGTGGAGGCGCGGGCGCTCGCCGCGACGTGCGCCGGTGTGCGCGTGTGGAGCCTGTACGTGCCGCACGGTCGCGAGGTCGGGGACCCGCACTACGCGTACAAGCTGCGGTGGCTCGACGCGCTGCGGGAGCAGGCCGAGGGCTGGCTCGTGCACGACCCCACGGCGCAGGTGGCGCTCGTCGGGGACTGGAACGTCGCGCCGCTCGACACCGACGTCTGGGACGTCGCGTACTTCGCGGGCAGGACGCACGTGACCCCGGCCGAGCGCGACGCGTTCGCGGCGTTCGGCGCCGCCGGGTTCACCGAGGTGACGCGCGAGGCGATCCCGGCCGAGCACGCGTACACCTACTGGGACTACCAGCGCCTGCGCTTCCCGCGGAACCAGGGCATGCGGATCGACTTCGCGTACCTGTCCCCCGCGGCGCGCGCCCGCGTCCAGGGGGTCGCGATCGACCGGGACGAGCGCAAGGGCACCGGCGCCTCGGACCACGTGCCGGTCGTCGTCGACCTCGCGGACGGCTGAGGCCGCGGTCGGCGCGACGCACCCCGGAGGCCGTTGCGGAGAGCACCGCGCGGGCCTGCGGGCTCGTTACGGTGTGTGCATGACGACCCCTCCGACCCCGCCGTACGGGTCGCCCGACGCGCCGCAGGACCCTGACGCCCCCCGGCGCCCGCACCAGCCCGCGCTGTCCCCGTACGCCCTCCCGGCCGACGACGCGCCGGACGCGGGCGTGGCGACGCCCCCGACGGGCTCCGACCCGTTCGCGGCCCCGTCCGGCTCGACCCCGCCGCCCCCTCCCGGCGGCCCGTACGGGCCGCCCGCGGCGTACGGCACCCCCGAGGGCGCCGCCTACGGCACCCCGCCGGGGACCGCGTACGGCACCCCCTACGGGGCGCCCTACGGCAGCCCTCCGGCGCCTCCGTACGGGGGCGCGCCGGGCGTCGCGTACGGCGCGCCGTACGGCGCCGGCTACGCCCCGGTGCCCGCGACGAACGGTCTCGCGGTCGCGTCGATGATCGTCTCGATCGCGTCGCTGGTGCTGTGCGTCGGCATGCCGGGGATCGTCGGCCTGATCCTCGGGATCGTCGCCCTGAACCAGGTGCTGCGCGACGGGACGCGCGGCAAGGGCTTCGCGATCGCGGGCATCGCCGTCGGCGCGGTCGGCACCGTGCTCCTCGGTCTCTTCCTCATCGGGCTGGCCGTGGACGGGGTGTGACGTGGACGACGACCTCTTCGCCCCGCCCGGCGGCCGGGAGCCGACGCCGCGCACCGCACCGCAGGGCGCCACGCCCCCGCCGCCCCCGCCTCCGCCCGCCGCGCACCGGGCCGCGGTCGGGGGTTTCGCCGACGGCACCTACCAGGCGCCGGGCTGGCAGCCACCACGTCCGCGCACCGAACCCCTCGCGGTGGCGAGCGTGCCCGTCGGTGCGCTCCTCGGCCCCGTCGGCATCGGCCTCGGCGCGGCGGCCCTGAGCCGTGTGCGCGCGCACCGGACCCGCGGGCGCGGCCTGGCGGTCACCGGGATGGCCGTCGGGGCGGGAGCGACGCTCGGCTGGGTCCTCGGAGCGGTCGGCTGGTGGCAGCTCGACGAGGCACGCACCCCACTCGCGGGCGACGTCGCCGCGCCCGCGACCGTCCACGCACGCCAGCTCGTGCTCGGCAGCTGCCTCGACGCGCTGCCGCCGGACGGCCAGGTGGCCCGCGTGCGCGTCGTGCCGTGCGCGGACGAGCACCGGGCACAGGTCGTGGCGCGCACCGACTTCGGGCCCGAGGAGACGTGGCCGGGGGCGGACGCCGCGGCCGCCCGCGTGGCGCGCGTGTGCGGCCCGGAGACGCTCGGTCCCGACGTCCCCGAAGACCTCGTGCGCGTGGTGTGGGCACCGAGCGAGGCGTCGTGGCGCGACGGCGACCGCACCGGGCTCTGCCTCGCCGCGAGCGAGGACCCGCTGCCGGCCGACCTCGTCGGCTGACCGCGCTCGCCCTCGCCGCCGGGCGGGCGTCAGCCGCTCGCGGACCCCTGGGTTGCGGGGGCGGGGGCGGTCCCGGCCGGGCCCGCGCCCGGCGTCGTCCCGGCCGGGCCGGCCGCGGGCGCAGAGGGCCGGGCCGCCGGCGGCGTGGCCGACGGTGACGGCGAGGGCGCCGCGCCGCCCGGGGCGTCGCCGGGCGAGCCGGCGGCGTCGTCGTCACCGGTCGGGTCCTGCGCAGGCGTGGCCGCGAGCGCCTCGCGCGTCGCGGCGTTCGCCGTCCCGTCGACGGTCAGGCCCGCGGACGCCTGGAACGCCCGCAGGGCGGCGACGGTCGCGTCGTCGAGCTCGCCGGTGAGGTCGATCGCCGCTCCGTGCGCACGCAGCCGCTCCTGCACCCAGCGCACGTCGCGCGCCTCGGCCTCGTCCGTCGGCGCCGGCTCGCGCGTCGGGGTGGTCGTCGGCGTCGGGCGGGGCTCGGCGTCCACGGAGGGCTGGGGAGCTGGCTCGGCCACGGTCACGTCCGGCGCCGGCTCGACGGACGGTGCGCTGGGCACCGGACCGCGACCACCGCCGTCCTGCGCCTCGACCCGGTCCGGCGTCCCGGCGGGGTCCGGGTCCGGAGGGATGCGCGTGACGGTCGGGCGCGGCTCCTGCGCGCGCGGGACGACGGAGGGGGACCCTGGCTCGCGGTCGTCGACGCCGCCGGAGGTCGCGCCGGGCACCACCACGACGGGCGGGCCGCCGGTCGCGGCGCCGACCATGCCCGCGGCCGCGATGACGAGCGTCACCGCGCCCGCACCCGCGACGACGGCGCCCCACGGCAGGGACGTGCGCTGGGGCCGTGCACCGGACGCGCGCACGGCAGGACGGCGGTCGTGGCCACCGGCGGCGACGAGGTCGGGCTGTCGGTCGGACTGGCGGTCGGACGGTGCGGGACGACGGGGCACATCGCCTCCTTCCTGCGCGGTCGTGCGCGGCGGGAGCGCGGTGCGCCGCCCACCGGACGTTCGGTCGGGCACACCACAGTGCCCCATGCCGCGGTGCCCTGTCACCCCCGTCCCCGTGACCTGCGGGGACGGGGGTGACGGCTCCCGCCTCCACCGCAGGTCGGTACCGCAGTTCCCCCGCACGGCCCAAGACCTGGGGCCCCTCCCGCCACGAACCTGGGAGGACCGCACGGAGCCCGTGCGGTCCACCCACGGGAAGGAGTCATCGTGCCTGTCGTCCAGACCTCAGGGCTGCGCAAGTCCTACGGCGCGTTCGACGCGGTCCACGACGTGTCGTTCACGGTCGAGCCGGGCCGTGTCGTCGGGCTGCTCGGGCCGAACGGCGCCGGCAAGACCACGACGCTGCACGTGCTGCTCGGGCTCGCGTCCGCCACCGCGGGCACCGCCACCATCGGCGGACGCGCCTACCAGGACCTCGAGGACCCGGCGCGCACCGTCGGGGCCCTGCTCGACGCGGGCGGCCTCCACCCCGGCCGCACCGGCCGCGACCACCTGCGCGTCCTCGCCGCCGCCGCCCGGCTGCCGTCGCGGCGCGTCGACGAGGTCCTCGCGCTCGTCGGTCTCGTCCCCGCCGCGGACCGCCGCGTGCGCACGTACTCGCTCGGCATGCGGCAGCGGCTCGGGCTCGCCGCCGCGCTCCTCGGGGAGCCGGAGGTGCTCGTGCTCGACGAGCCCGCGAACGGGCTCGACCCCGCCGGCATGCGGTGGCTGCGCGACCTGCTGCGCGGGTTCGCCGACGACGGCGGTGCGGTGCTGCTCGCGAGCCACGTCCTGTCCGAGGTCCGGCAGGTCGCGGACGACCTCGTGGTCATCGGCCAGGGACGTGTCGTCGCCGCGGGCCCTCTCGACGACCTCGTGCGGGACCGCTCGCTCGAGGACTACTACCTCGACCTCACCTCGACCACCGAAGGAGTGCGCTGATGTACCGCGCCGAGATGCTCAAGCTCCGCACCACCCGCGCCACCTGGATCATCGCGGCCGTCGCCGTCGCCGGGATGCTCGTCGCGCAGGGATTCCTGGTCGCCCTCCCCCGCGTGCTCGACCGCCTCGAGGGAGCGACGGGCCCGGCCGCCGGGCTGCCCGACGAGCTCGGGCCCGCGTTCGGCGCGCTCGGCGACCCGTCCCTGCCCGCGTTCCAGCGGACCGTGCTCGACCTGCTCGGCAGCGGCGGCGGGGGCGCCGGCTCGACGGGCGTGACGGCCGTGTGCCTGCTGCTGCTCGGCGTGCTCGCCGTGACGACGGACTTCCGCACGGGCGGGATCGTGCCGACGGCGCTCGTGCAGCCGTCCCGCCTGCGCGTCCTCGCGGGGAAGGCCGGCGCGACGGCGACGGTCGCCGTCGTGATCGGGATCGCGCTGGCCGTCGTGAGCGCCGCAGGGCTGCTCGTCGCGATCGCGACGACGCCCGACGCGCGTCTCGCCCTGTCCGCCGGCGAGGTCCTCGGCATCTGGGGACGCGGGATCGTCGTCCTCGTGCTGCTCACCTGGTTCGGGCTCGGCGTGGGGACGCTCGTGCGCGGTCAGGTCGCGGCGATCGTCACCGTCGGTGCGCTCGTGCTGCTCGAGCCGCTCGTGCAGGCCGCGGTCGCGCTACTCTCGGGCGGCCAGTCCGCCGCAGCGGCGTGGCTCCCGCTCGGGCTCGGCGCCCTCGCGACGTCCGGCCAGGGCGCCGGGGCGCTCCTCGGCGCCGCAGCACCCGTCGGCGTCGCCGCGGCGCTCGCCGGGCTGTGCGCGTGGGTCGCGCTCCTGCTGGGCGCCGGCGCCCTGACGTTCCGGCGTCGTGACCTCGTCTGAGGCCCGGTCGGCACGGCCTAGGGTGGTCCCGTGATGCACGCGGTGCGCAGGTCCCTCGCCGCGCTGGGCGTGCGCACCGCGACGGGGCGCGACGCCGTGCTCGCGGGGCTCGTGGCGGTCGCGAGCGTCGCGCTGTTCCTCGGCGTCGAGCACCTCGTCGCCTCGGAGCCCGGCGCCGCGTTCGGCGCCGGGCCCGGCGTCGAGGTCCTGTCGACGGCGGAGCGGGTCGCCGTGCTCACGGTCGTCGTCGCGCAGTCCGCGTGCCTCGTCCTGCGTCGCCGGTCCTCGCTCGCGTGCCTGGCCCTCGTCGTCGTCGGGCAGGTCGCCCTGCTCGCGCTCCTGCCGTCGTACGTGTCGTTCCAGGCGCCCGCGACGCTCGTCGCCGCGTACTCCGCGGGCGCGTACGCGCCCCGCCGCCGCGGGCTCCTCGCCGCCGCGGCGGTGGCCGCCGTGCAGACGCTGCTCGTGTTCGCCCTCGGCGGTGCGTCCACGCTCGGCACGGGCGGTCCGGCGTACGCCGCCCAGCTGCTCGGACTGCTGCTCAACGCGCTCGCGACCTACCTCGGCGCGGCCCTCGTGGGCGAGTACGTCGCGACGCGCAGGTCCCTGCTCGCCGAGCTGCGCGTCCGCGTGCAGCAGGCGGAGCGCGAGCGGGAGGCGCTCGCCGCCCGGGCCGTGCTGGAGGAGCGCGGACGCATGGCCCGGGAGCTGCACGACGTCGCCGCCCACCACCTGTCCGGGATCGTCGTGCAGGCCTCCGCGGCCGAGCGGCTCGTCGACGCCGACCCGCAGCGAGCCAAGGAGTCGATGCGACGCATCCGCGCGCAGGGCCGCGAGACCCTCGACAACCTGCGCCTCGTCGTCGGGCTGCTGCGCGGCTCGGGCGCCGCGGAGGGCAACCCGCAGCCCACGCTCGACGACGTGCCCGCGCTGCTCGACGACGCGCGCGCCGCGGGTGCCGTCGTGCACGACTCGACCCGCGGCGAGCCGTGGGACCTGTCACCGGCCGAGCAGCTCACCGTCTACCGGGTGCTCCAGGAGGCGCTGTCCAACGCCCGCAGGCACGGCACCGGACGAGCGGTCGAGGTCCGGCGCGAGTACGGGCCCACCGGGCTCGTGCTCACCGTGCGCAACGCCGTCCCGCCCGGCGCGACCGCTCCCGAGGGCCCCGGCCCCGGCCACGGCGTCATCGGCATGTCCGAGCGCGCGGCGATGGTCGGTGGCACCCTCGCGGCGGGGCTCCTGCCCGACGGCGCGTGGCGCGTCCGCCTCACCGTCCCCCGGCACGCGCGCGTCGACCACCGCGGCCGCACCGGTGACGCCACGGACGCCCCCGCTCCCACCGCCCCCGAGGAGGCCTCGTGACCCGCGTGCTGCTCGTCGACGACCAGGCGGTCGTCCGCGCCGGCTTCACCGTCATCCTGGAGAGCGAGGGCCTCGAGGTCGTCGGCGAGGCGTCCAACGGCGCCGACGCCGTGCGCGTCGCGCGCCGCGAGCGCCCCGACGTCGTGTGCATGGACGTGCGCATGCCCGGCGGCGACGGGATCACCGCCACGCGCGCGCTCGCCGGGCCGGACGTCGTCGACCCGGTGCCCGTGCTGGTCGTGAGCACGTTCGACCTCGACGACTACGTGTTCGGCGCGCTCGAGGCGGGGGCGAGCGGCTTCCTGCTCAAGGACGCGGAGCCTGACGTCCTCGTGGACGCCGTGCGGCGCGTCGCGTCCGGTGACGGACTGGTCGACCAGTCCCTCACCCGGCGCGTGATCGACGAGTTCGCGCGCCGCCGGTCCCCGCGCGAGCGCGACGACACGGCCGCGGCGCTGCTCACGGCGCGCGAGCACGACATCGTCGCGCTGCTGTGCCGGGGCTCGTCCAACGCCGAGATCGCGGCGTCGCTGTTCCTCGAGCCCAGCACCGTGAAGTCGCACCTGAGCCGCATCATGACGAAGACCGGCGCACGCGACCGCGTGCAGCTCGTGGTGTGGGCGTACGAGCACGGGGTCGTCGCGCCCGGGTCCTGACCCGGGCCGGCGGAGCCCACCGGGCAGGACCGTCACGTGCCGCGTCGCGCCGGCAGGCCCGCGGCGTCCGCGGCCACGCGCAGGTCGGCCACGAGCGCGTCGAACGCCTCGTCCCAGCCCGAGCGGTCGCGCAGGCGCAGCAGCGCGGAGGGGTGCGTCGTGACGACGACCAGCGGCGACGGGACGTCCGCCGTGCCGCTCGTGCCGCCCGTGCCGCCCGTGCCGCCCGAGGGTGGTCCGGCGAACGGCGACGACGCCGCCTCCTCCGCGTCCAGCACGCGGCCGCGCTCCGCGGTGACGCGCGCCGGGCGCCCGAGCACGGCCCGGGCGGCCGTGGCACCGAGCGCGACGACGACGCGCGGCCGGACCGTCGCCACCTCGGCCTCGAGCCACGGCAGGCACGCGCGCACGTGCGAGACGTCGGGCGTGCGGTGCAGGCGCCGCCTCCCGCGCTGCTCGTGCCGGAAGTGCTTGACCGCGTTGGTGACGTAGACGCGGTCGGGGTCGACGCCCGCGGCCTCGAGCGCATCCGCGAGCACGCGGCCGGCGGGTCCGACGAAAGGCTCGCCCTCGCGGTCCTCCCGGTCGCCGGGCTGCTCCCCGACGAGCACGAGCGCCGCGTCGTCCGGCCCGTGCGAGAAGACGACCTGCGTCGCGTCCGCCCACAGCTCGCAGCCGCGGCAGTCGTGCGCGGCCGCGGCGAGCGCGTCGACGCGACGGGCGTCCGCGCCGTCGGGCACCCACTCCTGCGCGCCGGGGCGGGCGGCTGCACGGGACGGGCTCATCGCCCCACCGTGCGCCCGGCGACGCGTCCCCGCACGCCGTCCGGGCGGGAGCGCGGTGCGGGGCGCGCCGTCAGGAGCGCTCGGGCGCCCCGGCGGCGAGGTCGACGGCCTCGTCCGGCTGTTCGACGCAGACCCACAGCGCCTCCGGGCGCACGTGCACGTCGAGACGGTGCGAGGGCTCGACGACGTCCCCGTCGAGCTGCCGCGCCTGCCGGCGGTCGGAGACGATCGAGACGCGCGAGCCGCGCACGATCTCACGGCTGGGGATCCGCCGCCGCGCACGGAACAGGCCGACGACGAGCTCCACCCAGTGCCGCAGGTTCCGCGGCGCGATGATCGCGACCTCGAGCAGGCCGTCGGACGGGTCGGCGTCGGGGAGGAGGTTCGTCCCGCCCTGGAGACGCCCGACGTTCCCCACCACGACCGTGCGCGCGCGGCGGCGGCGCACCGGCTCGCCGTCGACGTGCACCTCGACCTTCATCTCGTCGTCGCCGAGGTGCTTGAGCGCCGCGACGACGTAGGCGAACCATCCGGCCCGCGCCTTGAGTGCCGTCGGGGCGTCCTGCATCATCGCCGCGTCGAGCCCCATGCCGGCCATCACCGCGAACAGCTGCCCGTCCGCGTCCCCGAGGTCGATGTGCCGGCGACCGCGCTCGACCGCGAGCCGGATGCCCTCCACGGACTGCGTGGGGACGCCGAGGTTCGCCGCGAGCAGGTTGCCCGTCCCGCCGGGCAGGATGGCGAGCGCGGCGTCGGTACCGGCGAGGCCCTCGACGCACGCGCGCACCGTGCCGTCGCCGCCGGCGACGAACACGACCTCGGCACCGTTCTCGACGGCCTGCCGCGCCTGGCCGGTGCCGGGATCCTCCGCCGTCGTCTCGAGCCACTCGGGCTCGGGCCAGCCGGCCTCCGCGAGCTGGTCGGCGATCTCGCGCCGGAGCTCGTCGAGCCCTTCGACCCGGTTCGGGTTGACGATGACCGCGGAGCGGAGGCTGTCGAACCGCCTGCGCTGCTCCTGAGCCGGTTCCGGGGTGGTTCTCTCTCGGGGCACACCTGAGTATGTCTCCCCGGCGCCGGAGCGGCGCGGCGGGGACCCGCGCGCACGGACCTGGGGCGGGGACCGACGGTCCCCGCCCCAGGTCCGGTCACGCGTTGAGGACCTCCGGCGCCAGCGTCAGACCGCTGCCCTCGGGGTCACGGCCGACCCGCACCACGTCGCCGTCCGCGACGTCGCCCGAGAGCAGCAGCCGCGCGAGCCGGTCCCCGATCTCGCGCTGCACGAGGCGGCGCAGCGGGCGCGCCCCGTACGCCGGGTCGAAGCCCTCGAGCGCGAGCCACTCGCGCGACGCCGGCGTGACGTCGAGCGTGATGCGCCGGTCCGCCAGGCGCCGGCCGAGCGCCGCGACCTGCAGGTCGACGATCCGGCCCAGCTCCTCGATCGACAGCGGGTCGAAGACGACGACGTCGTCGAGGCGGTTGAGGAACTCCGGCTTGAAGGCCGTCCGCACGGCGGTCATCACGCTCTCGCGCTTGGCCGCGTCGTCGAGCAGCGGGTCGACGAGGAACTGCGACCCGAGGTTCGACGTGAGCACGAGGATGACGTTGCGGAAGTCGACCGTGCGGCCCTGGCCGTCGGTGAGGCGGCCGTCGTCGAGCACCTGGAGCAGGATGTCGAACACCTCGGGGTGCGCCTTCTCCACCTCGTCGAGCAGCACGACCGAGTAGGGGCGACGCCGCACGGCCTCCGTGAGCTGCCCGCCCTCCTCGTAGCCGACGTACCCGGGAGGCGCGCCGACGAGGCGCGCGACCGAGTGCTTCTCGGAGTACTCGCTCATGTCGATGCGGACCATCGCGCGCTCGTCGTCGAAGAGGAAGTCGGCGAGCGACTTCGCGAGCTCGGTCTTGCCGACGCCGGTCGGGCCGAGGAAGAGGAACGAGCCCGTCGGGCGGTCCGGGTCGGCCACGCCGGCGCGGGAGCGCCGGACCGCGTCGGACACCGACCGCACCGCGGCCTGCTGGCCGATGAGGCGCTCGCCGACGACGTCCTCCATGTGGAGCAGCTTCTCCGACTCGCCCTGCAGCATCCGCCCCGCGGGGATCCCCGTCCAGGCGGACACGACCTCGGCGATCTCGTCCGCGCCCACCTTGTCCGCGATCATGGGGGCCTGCTCCGGGTCGGCGAGCGCGTCGGCCGCGTCCACGGCGGCCTCCGCGCGCTCGGCCTCGTCGAGCTGGCGCTGGAGCTGCGGGATCTCGCCGTACTGGAGCCGGCCGGCGGTCTCGAGGTCGCCCTCGCGGATCGCCCGCTCGACCTGGACGCGCAGCTCGTCGAGCCGGGCGCGCAGGTCGCCGACGCGGTTGTGCCCGGCCTTCTCGGCCTCCCAGCGCGCGGTCAGCGCGGCGAGCTCCTCGCGGCGGTCGGCCAGGTCGGCGCGCAGCCGCTCGAGCCGCTCGAGGCTCGCGGGGTCCGTGGACTCCGAGAGCACGACCTCCTCCATCTCCAGGCGCGTGACGGCACGCTGGAGCTCGTCGATCTCGACGGGGGACGAGTCGAGCTCCATGCGCAGGCGCGACGCCGCCTCGTCCACGAGGTCGATCGCCTTGTCGGGCAGCTGGCGCCCGGTGATGTACCGGTCGGAGAGCGTCGCGGCGGCGACGAGCGCGGAGTCGGCGATCGTCACCTTGTGGTGCGCCTCGTACCGCTCCTTGAGGCCGCGCAGGATCGCGACGGTGTCCTCGACCGACGGCTCGCCGACGAAGACCTGCTGGAAGCGGCGCTCGAGCGCGGGGTCCTTCTCGATGCGCTCGCGGTACTCGTCGAGCGTCGTCGCGCCCACGAGCCGCAGCTCGCCGCGAGCGAGCATGGGCTTGAGCATGTTGCCCGCGTCCATGGCTCCTTCCGCACCGGCACCCGCGCCGACCACGGTGTGGAGCTCGTCGATGAAGGTGACGACCTCGCCGTCGGACGACTGGATGTCGGCGAGCACGGCCTTGAGCCGCTCCTCGAACTCGCCGCGGTACTTCGCGCCCGCGACCATCGACGCGAGGTCGAGGGACACCAGCCGCTTGCCCTGGAGCGACGTCGGGACGTCGCCCGCGACGATGCGCTGCGCGAGCCCCTCGACGACGGCGGTCTTGCCGACGCCGGGCTCGCCGATGAGCACGGGGTTGTTCTTGGTGCGGCGCGAGAGCACCTGCACGACGCGGCGGATCTCGGCGTCGCGCCCGATGACGGGGTCGAGCCGGCCCTCGGCCGCGGCCGCGGTGAGGTCGGTGCCGTACTGCTCGAGCGCCTTGTACGTGCCCTCGGGGTTGGGGCTCGTCACGCGCGCGCTCCCGCGCACGGCGGGCAGGGCGGAGCGCAGCGCGTCCGCCGTCGCGCCGGCCTGCTGGAGGATCGTCGCGGCCTGGGACGAGCCGGCCGCGATGCCGACGAGCAGGTGCTCGGTCGAGACGTACTCGTCGCCGAGGCCCTGCGCCTCCTTGCCGGCGTTCTCGAGGGCGGCCGTCATGGCGCGCGACGGGGTCGGCTGCACGACGGCGGACCCGCTGGCCGTGGGGAGCGCGACGAGCGCGGCGCGCACCTTCTGGCCGATCGCCTGCTTGTCCGCGCCGACCGCGTCGAGCAGCCCGACGGCCACGCCGCCTTCCTGCGCGAGCAGCGCGGCCAGGACGTGCGTCGGCTCGAGCTGAGGGTTGCCGGCGGCCGTGGCGCTCTGGATCGCCTCGCCCACCGCCTGCTGCGACATCGTGGTGAACTTCGTTTCCATCGGTGCTCCGGGGGTGATCAGGAAGGGTGTCTGACCAGGCAACGGTCCTGGAGTTGAGTGTATTCCGCTCAACCCTGTGCGCCACTCGCGCCGCCGCCCCGTGGTCGGGGTGGATTTCGGTCCCAGATCGCCGTCGCCCCTCGCCTCGGGCGTCGATCCGCGACATGCTGGTCGGGTGAACACCTCATCCCGGCGTCGCCGGCTCGGGCTCGGCGCCCTCCTCGTCACCCTCGCACTGCTCGTCGCCGGCTGCATGAGGATCGACATGGCCCTCACGCTCTCCGAGGACGACACCGTCGACGGGTCGGTCGTCATGGCGATCTCCGACGAGGTCGCGGAGGCGGCGGGCCAGGACCCGCAGGCGCTCTGGGACCAGCTCGGCGGCCAGATGGAGTCCGGCCTCCCGCCCGGCGCGACGCAGGAGCCGTACGCCGAGGACGGCTACACCGGGACGCGCCTGACGTACACGGACCAGCCGATCTCCGAGATGTCGTCCACCGGCGGCACGGACCCGCTGTCGATCACGCGCGAGGGCGACCAGTACGTCGTCGAGGGGCAGATGGACCTCTCCGACGAGGAGATGGGGCTCGACGGCTCCGACCCGCAGTCGGACGAGATGTCGCGCCAGATGCTCGAGGGCTTCGACGTCCGCATCTCCGTGACGTTCCCCGGCGAGATCGCCGAGACCAACGGCGAGGTCGACGGGAACACCGTCACGTGGACGCCCGCCGTCGGCGAGGTCACCGAGATCAGCGCCCGCGGCTCGGCCGTCGCCGGAGGCTCGGCCGCTGCACCGGACGAGAGCACGGACGGCACGGACGACCCGACCGACGAGAGCACGACCGGGACGGCCGACGACGCCGGCACCGACCTCGACGACGCCTTCCCCTGGTGGCTCCTCGGCATCGTCGCCGGGCTCGTGCTGCTCGGGATCGTCGGCCTCGTCCTGTGGCTCGTGCTCCGCAAGAAGCCCACCGACCAGGGCACGGCGCAGGCGACCTACGCGGGCGCACCCGGCCCGTACGGCGCGCCCGGTCCCTACAGCGCGCCCGGCCCGTACGGCGCTCCCGGGCAGGCGCCGGGCCCGGGGTATCCGGGGCAGCAGGGCCCGTACCCGGGCGCTCCCCAGCAGCCCGGCCAGCCCTACCCGGGGGCGCCTCAGCAGCCCGGGCAGGCCTACCCCGGCGCACCGCAGGGCCAGTACGCGCCCCCGCCGGCGCCGTACGGTCAGCCGCACCCGCAGTCCGCGCCCACCGCGCCGCTCCCGCCCACCGGCGCCGCACCCGGCGCGCCCACACCCACCGAGCCGACGCCGCCGCCGGGACCGGACGCCGCGGGCCCCGGCGACGAGGAGATCGACGACTCGACGCACCTGCGCCGGCCGCAGGACTGACCGGCTCGCCGTCCGCGCTCGGCCCGTCCCGGATCCTCCCGGGGCGGGCCGTCGCCGTCCGGGGCAGGGGCGCTCAGCCCCAGAGCGGCTCGGTGGGCACGTAGGCGAGGGCGCGCGCCCCGAGGTCGGGCGCGACGTCGGCGAGGGACGCCGGGTGCCACGCAGGCTCGCGGTCCTTGTCGACGACCTGCGCCCGGATGCCCTCGACGAGGTCCGGCTGGGTGTCGACGAACCACGAGACGAGCCGGTACTCCTGCTCGAGCCCCGCGCGCAGGTCGGGCAGGGTCCGCGCGCTGCGGATCGCCGCGAGGGCCACGGTGACGGCCGTCGGGGACAGCGCCTCGAGCTCGTCCGCCTCGGCTCCGGCGGCGGCGTCGCCGGCGCGGGCCGCCTCGCGCAGGCGTGCGACGATCTCCGGCACCGTCGCCGCCGCGTAGCAGCGGTCGACGCGCGCCTGCCGCGCGAGCAGCGCCGACGTCGGCGGCTCGACGGCGTGCCGGCGTGCGACCTCGCGGACGGACTCGGGGTCGACCGGGTCCACCCCCGCGGCGGCGAGGTCGACGAGGTCCTGGCGCAGCAGCGGCAGTCGCTCCGTCGGGACGAGGTGGTCGGCGAGGCCGGCGTGGACCGCGTCGGCGCCGTCCATCGTCACGGCCCCGAGCGCGAGGTGCTCGCCGAGCCGGCCCGGGGCGCGGGACAGGAGCCACGACCCGCCGACGTCGGGCGTGAAGCCGATGCGCGTCTCGGGCATCGCGACACGCGAACGCTCGGTGACGACCCGCACGGCCGCGTGCGCGCCGAGACCCACGCCTCCGCCCATCGTGATCCCGTCCATGATCGACACGACGGGGACGGGGCTCTCCGCGATCGCGGCGTCCACGGCGTACTCGCGCCGGAAGTAGCGGCGCGCGTCGGCCTGCCGTCCTGCCACGATCGAGGCGTGCAGCTCCCGGACGTCGCCGCCCGCGCAGAACCCGCGGTCGCCCGCGCCGTCGAGCAGGACCACCCGGACCGTCGGGTCGTCGCGCCAGGCGTCGAGGACGCCCGCGATCTCGCCGAGCATGTCGTAGCCGAGCGCGTTGAGCGCGCCCGGCCGGTCCAGCGTCAGGTGCCCGACGGCGTCGTCGGACCGCGCGATGATCTGGCTCGTCACCCCGTCACGGTACCGTCGGGCATGCCTTCAGCGACGGACGAGCGGGACGGGACGCACGAGCAGGGCGGGTGGCGCCCCGACGTCCTGGGCGGCACGTGGCAGGCGCGGGATCTCGACCTGCCGGGCGGCGCGGTCGCGACGCTCGTCCGCGACGCCGCGGCCGGGTCCGCGCCGGTCGGCCCGGGCCCCGGGCGTCCTGCCGTGCTCTACGTCCACGGGTTCATCGACTACTTCTTCCAGACCCACGTCGCCGAGGCGTTCGCGGCGCGCGGCTACCCGTTCTACGCGCTCGACCTGCGCGGCTACGGACGCTCGATCGGGCGCGGGACGGGCGCTCCCTCACGACCCGACGACGACCCGAACTTCGTCACCGACCTCGCGGTGTACGCCCAGGACCTCGACGCCGCGGCGCGTGCGCTGCGCGCGGAGGGCCACGAGCACCTCGTCGTCCTGGGCCACTCGACGGGCGGGCTCGTCGCGAGCCTGTGGGCGGACGCGCGCCCCGGCCGGGTCTCCGCGCTCGTGCTCAACAGCCCGTGGTTCGACCTCAACCGGTCGTGGCTGTACCGGGGCCCGGTGACGCAGGTGGTCGACGTCGTCGGCCGGGTCGCGCCCCGGCTCGTCGTCGGGCACCTCGACGAGCACTGGGCGCGGGCGCTGCACGCGAGCACGGGCGGCGAGTGGGACTTCGACCTCGCGTGGAAACCGCTCGAGGGCTTCCCGGTGCGCGCCGGGTTCCTGCGCTCGGTGCGCCGGGCCCACCGCCGCGTCGCGAAGGGCCTAGCGGTCGACTGCCCGGTGCTCGTGCTCGCGTCGGCGCGCAGCGGCCCGGCCGCCGGCTGGCACGACGCGCTGCTCACGACCGACAGCGTGCTCGACGTGGAGCACATCGTCTCCCGCGCGGCGCGCCTCGGCGACGACGTCACCGTGGTCGCCGTCGAGGGCGGCGCGCACGACCTCGCGCTCTCTCCCGAGCCCGCGCGCTCGACCTACCTGCGCGAGGTGCTCGACTGGCTCGACGCCCGTACCTGACCGTGCCCGCTCCGCGTCGAGCCCCGGCTTGTGCGCCAGGATCGTTGGCCGCTGGCGTACAACCCGGGGGTCGGCCGCACGACCCGCCCACCCAGGAGGCGGCACCACCGCTGCCGTGTCCGAATCCCGCTAGCCACGGGCGGTGCCGAGCGCGAGGATCGTCCCGTGACCACGACGCACCCCGGCCCCGCGAGCACGGCGACGGCGACGGACGACCCCGTCTTCACCGAGCGCTACCGCGCCATCGCGTCGCGCGACCGGCGCTTCGACGGCCAGTTCGTCACGGCCGTCCGCACGACGCGCATCTACTGCCGCCCGTCGTGCCCCGCGCGCACGCCCCGGCCCGAGAACGTGACGTTCTACCGCACGTCCGCCGCGGCCCACGAGGCCGGCTACCGCGCGTGCAAGCGCTGCCTCCCGGAGGCCGTGCCCGGGACGCCGAGCTGGGACCTCGGGCACGACCTCGCGGCCCGCGCGATGCGGCTCGTCGGCGACGGCGTCGTGGACCGCGAGGGCGTCGACGGGCTCGCGGCTCGCCTCGGGTACACGCCGCGGCACGTGCACCGCGTGCTCGTCGCCGAGCTCGGTGCCGGCCCCGTCGCGCTCGCCCGTGCGCTGCGCGCCCAGACCGCGCGCGCCCTGCTCACGGGCACGGACCTGCGCCTCGCCGACGTCGCGTTCGCGGCCGGGTTCGGCAGCGTGCGGCAGTTCAACGACACGGTCGCCGAGGTCTTCGACACGACACCCGGCGAGCTGCGCCGCCGGGCGCGACCGGCCGCGCGCACGGTCCCGCGCACGGTCGCGGCACCGCCCGCCGTCGGCGACGCACCGCCCCCGGAGGGTCACGACGCCCGCGCGGCGGGGCTCGACCTCGTGCTCCCCCTGCGCGAGCCGTACGACGCGCGCGGCGTCTTCGCCTTCCTCGCGGCGCGCGCGGTGACCGGCGTGGAGGTCGTCGGCACGAGCGACCCGACGCACCTGTCCTACGCGCGGACGATCGCGCTCCCGCACGGCCCCGGCGCGTTCCGCGCCACGTACGGGCCGCTGCCCGACGGCGGCGGGCCGGCACGGCACGGCCCGGGCGTGGCAGGGTCCCCGCGGTTCCGCGTCGAGCTCGAGCTCACGTCCGTCGCGGACCTTCCGGCGGCGATCGCGCGCGTGCGGCGGCTGTTCGACCTCGACGCCGACCCGCACGCCGTCGACGCCGCGCTCGCGACCGACCCGGCGCTCGCCGGCCCGGTCGCCTCGACGCCGGGCGTCCGGGTGCCGGGCGCGGTCGACGGCGCGGAGGTCCTCGTGCGCGCGCTCGTCGGCCAGCAGATCTCCGTCGCGGCCGCGCGCACGCACCTCTCGCGCCTCGCGGGGGCCCTCGGCGCGCCGTTCGCGTCACGGTTCGGACCCGCACGCCTGTTCCCCACCGCCGAGCGGATCGCCGCGGACGGCGCGGCCCACCTCCGCGGCCCCGCGCGGCGCACCGCCGCGATCCTCGGCGCCGCCCGTGCCCTCGCCGACGGCGACCTCGCCGTCTCCCCCGCCGACGACCCCGCGGCGCTGCGCGCCGCGCTCGAGACGCTGCCCGGCGTCGGGCCGTGGACCTCCGGGTACGTCACGATGCGCGTGCTGCACGACCCCGACGTGCTGCTCGACGGCGACCTCGCCCTGCGCGCCGGCGCCCGCGCGCTCGGGCTCCCCGACGACCGTCGCGCACTCGTCGCGCACGCCGAGCGCTGGGCGCCCTGGCGCTCGTACGCCGCGATGCACCTGTGGCGCGCGGCCGCCCCCGCCCCGATCATCCCGGCCCTCCCCGCCATCCCGGCCACCCCGGCCATCCCGACCGACCCGACGCTCCCTCTGGAGGAGACGTGACCGCCACGACCACCCGCCCCACGACCATCCGTCCCACCACGACCTCGTCGCCCGCCGTCACGACGTCCGTCGCGACTCCCGACGGCCCGTTCACGCTCGTCGTCGCGGCCGACGGCGCGGTGCTGGCGTCCGGCTGGACCGACGACGTCGCCGAGCTGGTCGCGCTCGTCCACCCGAGCCTGCGCCCCGCGGACGCTGAGCCCGTCACGGAGGACGACCCCGCCGTGTCGCCCGCCGTCGGTGCGGTGCGCGCGTACTACGCGGGGGACGTGCACGCGATCGACGACGTACCCGTGCGTCAGGCGTCCGGCCCGTACCGGGCGCACGCGTGGGACGTCCTGCGCACGGTCGAGCCCGGGGACCCGGTGACGTACACCCGGTACGCCGAGCTGTCGGGCCGGCCGGCCGCCGTGCGCGCGGCGGCCGGCGCGTGCGCGATGAACGCCGCCGCGCTGTTCGTGCCCTGCCACCGCGTGCTGCGGACCGACGGCAGCCTCGGCGGCTACCGCTACGGCCTCGCCGTGAAGCGGAGCCTGCTCGACCGGGAGCGGGAGGCCGCCGGGGACCCCCCGCCGTCCGCCGTCTGACGCCTCCGCCCCGCGGCGAAGGCCCCCTTCTCGCGGCGCGACGCGGGCCCTATCCTGCAAGCAGCCGGCCGCCGTACGACGGCCACCGCCCGCACGAGCGATCCGGAGCAGACCCATGGCCCGCGGAGCGACGACGAAGGACCCGAGCCCCCCGCCCCGCTGGTTCGTCCGCACGGCCTGGGTCGTGCACCGCGTGCTCCACCGCGCGTCGGGCGGCCGTTTCCTGCGGCGTCCACGGCCGGACCGGTGGGGCATGATGCGCCTCACCACGACCGGTCGCCGCACCGGCCAGGACCGCAGCGTGATCCTCGGGTACTACGAGGACGGCCCCGACGTCGTCACGATGGCGATGAACGGCTGGGCCGAGGGGCACCCGGCCTGGTGGCTCAACCTCCAGGCGAACCCGGACGCCACCGTCGTCCTGCCCGACGGCGCCACGCGCGCGGTGCGGGCCCGCGCGGCCGAGGGCGCGGAGCGCGAGCGGCTGTGGGCGCGGTGGCGCGAGCTCGGCGACGACGTCGACGGGTACGCGGCGCACCGGGACACCGACACGCCCGTCGTCGTGCTGGAGCCGCGCCAGGTGCCGCCCGGCACGCCGCCGGCGCGCTGAGGGCGTCCGCTCAGCCGCGGCCGAAGAGCTGGGTCCACACGCCGCCCGCGGAGCCGACCCCGATCTCCGTCGAGTCGCAGCTGAGGATGTTCGCGCGGTGCCCCGGCGAGTCCATCCAGGCCCGCACGACCTCCTCGGCCGTGCGCTGGCCCTTGGCGATGTTCTCGCCCGACGGGTTCGCGTACCCCTGGGCCTCCGCCCGGTCCCACGGGGAGCGGCCGTCGAGGCTCGTGTGGTCGAAGTAGCCCTGCGCGAGCATGTCCTCGCTGTGCAGCTGCGCCGCCGCCGTGAGCCGCGCGTCGACGACGAGGGGCGCGCACCCGGCGGCCGCGCGCTCGGCGTTCGTGAGCTCGATAACGGCCGCGACCTCCGCCGAGAGCCCGCTCGGCGTCGGGGCCTCGGTGGGCGACGGCGCGGGCGCGGGGGCGGTCGTCGCGACCGGGGCCGGAGCTGGTGCCGGGGCCGCCGACGGCGCCGCGGAGGCAGGGGGCGTCGTCGTCCCGCCGTCCGGCGACCGGTCCGGGGACGCCGACGGCGCGGGCGCCGCCTCCGGCTCCTCCACGGGCGCCGTTATCGGCTGCTCCTGGTCGGCGGGCGCCTCGGTGGGACCGGACGACGGCGCGCCCTCCGGGGCGTCGTCACCGGGCTCGGCGTCGCCCGCCTCGGTGCCCGCACCCGCCGCGGGAGCCGTGCCCTCCTGCCGCGCGACGTCGGCGCGTCCGGCACCCGAGCGCGACGCCGCGTCGCCGAGCCGCGCGGCGAGCGCCTGGTCCGCCACGTCGTCCTGCCAGGGCAGCGCCTCGACGACCGGGCCGAGCGGCCCGGCGTCCTCGGGCGACACCTCGCCCGTCACCGTCGCCGCCGTGAGGCCGACGGACGGCGCGAGGACCGCCACGGCCGCGATGCCGGCGGTGATCGCGCCCGCCCTCGCCGGACCGGTCCGCAGGTGCCGCGCGGGCTCTCTGCGGCGGGGACGCGCGGCGGCGCTCGAGCCGCTCGCGCGGTGGCGCGGGGTCTGGGGCGAGGGCATCGCCCGACCATAGCGTTACCGGATCGTGATGTATAACCGCGCACGTCGGACACCGGGTACGGGGAGGGTCTCCCGCGGGCCTCGTCAGAGGAGCGACGGCTCCTCGGGCGTCGAGACCGTGAAGACGGCGCCCGCGACCAGCGGCGACCGCGTCACCTCCCGCTCGAGCTCGTCGAGGCGACGCGCGACGGCGGCCTCGGTCTCGTCGCCCGTGAGGTCGACGCTCGCGACGAGGTAGAGCGCCCGGGGGCCGACGTACTCGAGCCGCAGGTACGTGACGCGCGCGACCTGGGGCATCGCGGCGATCGCCCGGAGCGCCGCGTCGCGCGTGCGGGGCTGCGCCGCCTCGCCGACGAGGAAGCGGCGGTTGCGGTCGACGAGGACGAGGGAGACGACAGCGAGCACCACGCCGACGAGGATCGAGCCGATCGCGTCCGGGACCGGGGACCCGGTGAGCTGGTGCGCGAGGACGCCCGCGCCGCCGATGACGAGCCCCACGAGGGCCGCGGCGTCCTCGGCGAACACCGCGCGCAGCGTCGGGTCCGACGTGACGAGGACGTGCTGGAGGGTGTCGCGCTGTGCTCGCCGCGCCTCCGCGCGGACCTGCCGCCGCGCCTGGAGGAAGGAGACGCCCTCGAGCACGAACGCCACGGCGAGCACGACGTACGCGACGCCGTAGTCGCCCGCCGGCTCCGGGTGGACGAGCTCCTGGATCCCGTGCGTGATCGACACCCCGGCGCCGACGGCGAAGAGCCCGATGGCCGCGAACATCGACCACACGTAGGCCTCGCGACCGTGGCCGAGCGGGTGCGTCGCGTCGGCAGGGCGGCGGGAGCGGCGGTCGGCGACGAGGAGGAAGACCTCGTTGCCGGTGTCGGCCCACGAGTGGACGGCCTCGGCGAGCATCGACGCGGACCCCGTGACGAGTGCGGCGCCGGTCTTCGCCACGGCGACGAGGGCGTTCGCGACGAACGCCACCAGGACCGTGAGCGTGCTCGCGCCGCCCTGCTCCGGGGGTCGCGCGACGCGCGGGCTCCCCGACGGGTCGTCGGCGCCCCTGGTGCCGCCCGGGGGTTCACGCGTCCGCATGGGGCCGGTCTACCAGCCCGCAGCGCGGTCCGCTCGGCGGCGATCCCGGGGACGTCCCGGACGACGCCGGACGCGAGCGGCTCAGGAGCCGGGTTCGCCCTCGGGTCGCGGCGGCCCGTCCGGCGACGGGACGGTCGGGTCGACCGGCTCCCCGGCGCGCTCGTCGTGCTCCCCCAGCGCCTCGCGGTCGGCCGCGGCCTGATCACGGGTGAGCTCGTCGACGACGAGCGCGTGCGTGCGGACCTTGCCCGTGCGGTAGCCCGCACGGCCGACCATGTGGGCGGCGACGGGCGACGTGAGGAGCTGGAACGCGACGACGAGCGCGAGCGTCGCGACGACTCCCCAGGAGCGCAGTCGCAGGCTCATCCCGAGGAGCACGAGGATCAGCCCGAGCACCTGCGGCTTGGTCGCCGCGTGCATCCGGCCGAGCAGGTCGGGGAACCGCACCACGCCGACGCCGGCGGCGAACGCGAGGAACGCCCCGAGCAGCAGGAGCACCGCCGCGACGACGTCCGCCACCGCGTCCCAGAGTCCGGCGTCCATCAGCGCACCTCGCCCTCGGCGCTCGTCCCGTGGTGGTCGCGGTCCACGACCTGGTCGCGCTCGGCCTCCTCGGCCGCACGGCGTGCGGCGTCCTCGCGGGCCACCTCCTCCGCCGTGCGGATCCGCCCCTCGCCCTCGGGCTCCACCGACGCGAACCGCGCGATCGTCACCGAGCCGACGAAGCCGACGAGCGAGAGCACGACGAGCAGCGGGATCGTGTCGGTGCGGCGCGAGAACGCGGCCTCGAGGGCGATCGCGCCCACGAGGGTCGTCGTGAAGACGTCGAGCGCGACGGTGCGGTCGAGCATCGACGGGCCCCGCTCGGCGCGCACGACGGCGAGCGTCGCGGCGGCCCCGAGGAGCACGGCCGCGGCCACGACCACCACGAGGAACACGGTGTCGCTCATCGGTCGCCCACCTGCCTGGTCACCTGTCGGCCTCCTTCCCCGCGCCCGTCGCACGCCCGGGTCGCCCGCCCCCGGTCCGCGGCGCGGCCGGGTCGTCTCCGCCGTCGTGCTGGTACAGCCCCGCGACCCGCAGCTCCTCGTTCGTCGCGAACGCGTGGAGGACGCGGGCCTCGAGGGCGAGCGTGTCCGCCCGGACCTTCTCGACGCCGCCCGCCTGGTCGACGTCGAGCACGTGCAGGTACAGCATGCCGGTGAGGCGGTGCGCCTCGATGACGAGCGAGCCGGGGACGAGCGACGTGAGCTCGGACGTCAGGGTCATGTAGACGTCGGACGGGTTGCGCAGCCGGACGCCCACCACCGCGCCGTGCGGCGTGCGCCGCGGGTCGACCGCGAGGGCGGCGACCTGGAAGGACGCGGTGAACAGGTCGGCGACGAAGCGCGCCAGCAGCACCAGCACCGGCCACGGGCGGAGCGTGCCCCGCGTCGCGACCGACGGCAGCGGCAGCAGGACGAGCACCGCGCAGCCGACCAGCAGGCCGGCCACGACGTTGCCCCACGACAGGTCTCCCCAGAGCGCGACCCAGACGACCGTGAGCCACACGACGGTCCGCCACTGCGTCGTGAGCCGCCGGAACGGTCCGCTCGTCAGCGTGCTGCGTCGACGGTGGAGGCTGTTCACCCCTCCTCACCCCCGTCCGCGACGTCGCTGGAGACGCCCTGCCCGCGGCCGGACCCGTCGGGGAAGACCGCGTCGACGTACGTGTGCCCGTCGAGCAGGGTCGACGCCGCGCGCTCGGTGTACGCGTACAGCGGGCCGGCGACCACGGTGAGCGCCACCCCGAACGCGACGAGCGCCGTCGCCGGCCCGACCATGCCGCGCGGCAGGCGCACGGTCTCCGGGATCTCGACGGGCGCCGTCTGCCAGAAGGCCTTGTTCCACGCCTTGACGATCGCGTAGAGCGTCAGGAGGGACGTGACGACGGAGCCCACGACGAGCGCCCACGTGAGCGGCGTGCCCTGCGCGACGCCCTCCTGGAGCAGACCGACCTTGCCGAGGAACCCGGACAGCGGCGGGATGCCCGCGAGGTTCATCGCGGGGACGAAGAAGAGGACGGCCAGCCCGGGAGCGAGCTTGGCGAGACCACCCAGCCGGTCGAGCGACGTGGAGCCCCCGCGGCGCTCGACGAGGCCCACCACGAGGAAGAGCGTCGTCTGCACGGTGATGTGGTGCACGACGTAGAAGACCGCCGCCGCCATGCCCGGCTCGGACGCGAGCGCGATGCCGAAGATCATGTAGCCGATGTGGCTCACGAGCGTGAACGACAGCAGTCGTTTGATGTCGTTCTGGGCGACGGCGCCGAGGATCCCGATGATCATCGTCGCGAGGGCGAGCCACAGGAGGAGGTCGTCGAGACGCCCCCCGGGGAACAGCAGCGTCTGCGTCCGGATGATCGCGTACACGCCGACCTTGGTCAGCAGCCCGGCGAAGACGGCGGTGACGGGGGCGGGCGCCGTCGGGTACGAGTCGGGGAGCCACGCGGACAGGGGGAACAGCGCCGCCTTGATGCCGAACGCGACGAGCAGCAGGAGCTGGATGGTCGTCGCGACGCCGGGGTCGATCTCGGCGAACCGCTCGGACAGCTGCGCGAGGTTCACCGTGCCCGTCGCGGCGTACGTCACGGCGATCGCGACGAGGAAGATGATCGACGACAGCAGCGCCACGACCACGTAGATGGACCCGGCCCGGATGCGCTCGCCCGTCCCGCCGAGCGTGAGCAGGACGTAGCTCGCGGCGAGGAAGATCTCGAAGCCGACGTAGAGGTTGAACAGGTCGCCCGAGAGGAACGCGTTGAACACGCCCGCGGCGAGCACCATGAAGGTCGGGTGGTAGATCGCGACCGGCGCCTCGTCGTCACCGTCCGCCACGCCCTGCGCGAGCGAGTACAGCAGGACGCAGAGCATGACGAAGCTCGACACGGTGAGCATGAGCGCCGACAGCCGGTCCGCGATCAGGTCGATGCCGACCGGCGCCGCCCACTCCCCCACGTCCACGACGACAGGGCCCCCGTCGGCCGCGACGAGCAGCACGACGGAGACGGCGAGCACGACCACCAGCGTGGTCGCCGCGATGACGCGCTGGGCGCGGGCGTGCCGCCACAGGGCGAGCGTCAGTCCCGCCGCGACGAGCGGCAGCGTCACCGGCAGGGGGACGAGCGCCTTGGAGACCTCGACCAGGTCCATCAGCGGCTCCCCTCGTCGTCGAGCCGCCGGTCCGTGACGCCGTCGCCGTCCCCGTCGGTCTCGTCACGCACCTGCGCGGCCTCGTCGTCGAGCGTCTGACCGCTCTCCTCCGTGTCCAGGTCCTCGAAGGCCGGGGTGTTGCGAGCGGCCTGCCGCGCGACGCGACGGTCCTCGAGGTCGTCCTGGACCTCGTCGTGACCGTGCAGCTGCCACGAGCGGTACGCCATCGCGAGGACGAACGCCGTGAACCCCAGCGTGATGACGATCGCGGTGAGCACCATCGCCTGCACGAGTGGGTCGCTCATCTCGTCCTCGGGCGTCGTGCCGACGAGGGGTGCTCCCCCGGCGCGCCCGCCCGCGACGAGGAACAGCAGGTTCGCGCCGTTGCCCATGAGGATGAAACCGAGCAGGACACGCGTGAGGCTGCGCTCGAGCAGGAGGTACACGCCGGCGGCGAACAGGACGCCGATCGCGAGGACGAGCACGATGCTCGGGGTCATGTCGATGTCGCTCATCGGCGGCCGCCTCCGATCGCGTCGGGCTCGAGCGCGGACATCGGGTCGCTGTCCTCGCCGGGCTCCTGGCCGCGCGCGGTCCGCTCGCCCTGCCGGTCGATCTCGGCGCCGAGCGTGCGCAGGATGTCGAGCACGAGGCCCAGCACCACGAGGAACACCCCGATGTCGAAGAACAGCGTGGTGACGAGCTTGACGTGGCCGAACACGGGGAGCGTGAGGTCGATGATGGCGCTCTGGAGCACCGACCCGCCGAGGAGGAGCGGCACGAGGCCGACCCCGGCGGACAGGAACAGGCCGAGGCCCAGGAGGATGCCCGGGTGGACCGGCGCGGCCTCGCCGAGCTCGTAGCGGCCGCCGGCGAGGTAGCGCACGACGAGCGCGATACCGACGACGAGGCCTGCCGCGAACCCGCCGCCCGGCTGGTTGTGCCCCGAGAACAGCAGGAAGAGCGCGAAGACGATCATCGAGTGGAACAGCACGCGCGTGACGACCTCGAAGATCACCGAGCGCCGCTGCGGCGCGAGCGTGCGACCCGCCGACAACCACACGGACATCCGGGGCTGGCCCTCGTCCGTGACGCCCCGCCGGCGCAGCGCAGCGCCCGGGTCCGGCTCGCCGCCCCAGATGCCCTGGCCCTGCGGGCCGCGCGCGACGCGGGCGTCGGCGATCCGCAGCACGTCGCCGCTGCGCACGCGCAGGAAGACGAGCGACGCGACGCCGGTGGCCGCGGCGAGCAGCACCGAGATCTCGCCCATGGTGTCCCAGGCGCGGATGTCCACCAGCGTGACGTTGACGATGTTCCTCCCGCCGCCCCAGGCGTAGGCCTCCTCCGGGAAGTCCACGGAGATGGGCACGGCGACGCGCGCGAGCGGGGCGACGAGCGCGAGGCCCATCATCGCGACGCCGACCGCGACGCCGATGCCGAGCCGGACCCAGCGGCTCGCGGCGAGCGGCCGGTCGGAGAAGTACGGGGGCAGCCGGCGCAGCACCAGCACCATGACGACGAGCGTGACGGTCTCGACGAGGACCTGCGTCAGCGCGAGGTCCGGAGCGCCGTGCAGCAGGAAGACCACGGCGTTGCCGTAGCCGGCGATGCCGATCAGGACGACGGCCTTGAGCCGGCGCCGCGAGCGTGCCGCGAGCACGGAGGCCACGCAGATCGCGAGCACGGCCGCGAGCTGTGCAGGACGGTCCCACGCCTTGAGCTGCTCGGGCCAGCTCGTCTGCACGAGCAGCACCAGGCCCGGCCCCACGGCGACGACGAGGAGCATGATGCCGAGGTAGAACGGGAGCGAGCCGCGCTGCGTGACCGCCGTGACGTCGGCCGCGAGGTCGTCGAGGCGGCGCATGGTGCGGCGGTACGCGACGTCCGCCTCGGGGACGGACCACAGGAAGGCCTGGAACCGCTCGACGCGCGACCGCTGCCAGAACAGCAGCACCCCGACGACGAGGATCAGGACGGTCAGCGCCAGCGCCGGGGTGAACCCGGCCCAGAGCACGAGGTGGCCCGGCTCACCCGCCGGGTACGCCTCGGCGTACGGCTGGAGCAGTTCCTCGCCGAGGTGCGGGACGAGACCGGCCGCGAGGCCCAGCACGGCGAGCACGACGGCCGGGGCCACGAGCAGCAGCGGCAGCGGCTTGATCCGCGACGGGTCGACGACCGGCTCGTCGGGCTCGACGGCCGGTCCGCGGGACGCGCGCAGGTCGACGTGCTCGTTCGCCCGGGAGGGAGCACCCGCGAACCGCTTGTGCGAGGAGAACGCGCCCCACCAGAAGCGCAGGCTGTACGCGGTCGTGAGCATGGACCCCACGACGACCGACCACAGGGCCACGGCGTCCACCCACGCGGGACCCTGGCCGTGCAGCAGCCCCTCGAGCGCGGCCTCCTTCGCGACGTAGCCCGCGAACGGCGGCAGCCCGATCATCGAGGCCGTCGCCAGGGCGCCGGCCGTCGCCGTCCACGGCAGGGCACGGCCCACCCCGGTGAGGCGGCGCAGGTCGCGCGTGCCCGTCGCGGCGTCGACCGCACCGACGACGAGGAACAGGGTCGCCTTGAACATCGCGTGGGCGCCGATCATCGCGAGGCCCGCGAGCGCCGCACCGCGCGTGCCCAGCCCCACGAGGAGGACGATGAAGCCGAGCTGGCTCACCGTGCCGAACGCGAGGACGAGCTTGAGGTCGTACTGGCGCAGCGCCCGGTAGCCACCGACGAGCATCGTGCCGGCGCCGAGCGCGATGACGAGCGTGCGCCACACGGTCGTGTCGGAGTACGCGGGGGCGAAGCGGGCGACGAGGTAGACGCCCGCCTTGACCATGGCCGCGGCGTGCAGGTAGGCGCTCACCGGGGTCGGGGCGGCCATCGCGGCGGGGAGCCAGAAGTGCAGCGGGACGAGCGCGGACTTCGTGGCCGCCCCCACGAGGAGGCAGACCACGGCGGCCGTCACGGCGCCGCCCGAGGGCGGGTCGGCGACGATCTCCGACAGCCGGTACGTCCCGGCCTGGACCCCCAGGACGACGAGCCCGACGAGCATCGCGAGGCCGCCCGCCGTGGTGAGGACGATCGCCTGCATCGCGGCGCGCCGTCCCGCCTTGCGGTCCGCGTAGTGCCCGATGAGCAGGTAGGAGAAGACGGTGGTCAGCTCCCAGAACACGAACAGCAGCAGCACGTCGTCCGCGACGACGAGCCCGGCCATGGCCCCGGCGAACGCGGTGAGCACGCCGCCGAACCTGCGCAGCCCCTGCGCGGTCGGCGAGAAGTAGGCGGAGCAGTACACGAGCACCAGTGCGCCGACGCCCCCGACGAGCAGCAGCATGAGCCACGACAGCGTGTCCATGCGGAACGCGAGCTCGAGCCCGATCCCGGGCACCCACTCGTGCACGGTCGTCGGGTGGCCGCCCTCCATGACGCGCCGCGTCCACGTCAGCGCGTAGACAGCGGCCGACGCGGGCGCGAGCGCCATGACGAGGAACGCCCGCCGGCCCCACAGCGACACGAGTGCGGGCGCGCCCAGTGCCATCGCGAGATGTGCGACGAGCACGTAGAGCACGGGCCGCTCCGTCCGGGTCGGGGGCGGGTGGGCGGGTCTTGCCTGGACTTGTCACTCGTCACCGCGGCCGGGGGGCGCGCGCGCACGACGACACAGGGCCGTGACGCGACGGACGCCGCGTCGACCACGACCATTCTACGGTGCGCGCGCGACGCCGCGCTCCCCGGCGCGCGCCGCCGCGTCTCGCACCGTGCGGGGCGGTCCTGACGACGAGCACCGACCAGTCAGAGGTCGTCGCGGTCCACGAGGAACTCGGACTCGTCCGCGATCTCCCCGCCGACCGCGTCGTGCAGCGTGCCGACGACGTGGGCGACGACCTCGGCGGCCCGCCTGCGGGCGACGCGGTGCTCCATGGACGGGACCTCCTGCTGCGACTCGAGGAGGTCGCGCGGCTCCCACCGGACCCGGTAGGACACCGCACCGCCGGACGCCCACGGCAGCCCGCGCACCAGGAGCGGGAGCTGGTCCTCACCGCCCACCTCGACGGCGACCAGGCCGTCCAGGCCCAGGTCGACGAGCAGGCCGTACCCGTCGAGCACGGAGCCGGTGGTCAGCGCCTTGATGTCGACGTCGTCGGCGGCGGCGTGGACCGCCCGGCGCAGCTCGGGGTCCATCTTCTCCCCCGGGTACAGCGGGAGCTCCGCGATGCCCTGGGGCGGACCGCCGTAGGAGGCGCCCTCCGTGGCGAGGGTCGTGCGCGGGTGCTGGCGCGCGACGAGCGTCAGCGCGGCGTTCGGCTCGAGCCAGACGTCGGAGTACAGGCACATGTCGACCGCCGCGCCCGGGTCCGGCGTGAGCACCACGCCCGCCGACGCGGGGTGGCCGACGTCGGCGCGCACGGAACCGCCGAGGCGACGGGCGGTGGCGAGGAGCCACGCGACGACACGCTCCTCCTCCCGGACGGGCACACCCGCCGGGAACGCGCGGCCGACCCCGTCGCGGTCGCCCCCGCCCGGGTACGGCGCGTCGCCCCGCTCGCGCGGGCACACGACGTCGAGCACCAGGGCGGTGCCCGGCGGCAGCCCGGCGCCTCCGGGTGCGTACGGCCCGGTGAGCGTCGTGTGGCGGGACGTGCGCAGGACGCCCGGCTGGCCGGCACCGGCCGTGCGCGCGGGGGGCACGAGCGGCTCGGCCCCTGCGGGCGCGACGTCCCACCGCGCGCCGGCGAACCGGGACAGCGCGAGGGTCTCGAGCTCGTCGACGAGCACGTCGTCGGGGACGCCGAGCAGGTGGCGCGCCTGGTGCGCCTGCGCGGCGCCGGGGCCGTCGGGGTGCGGCAGCGGGGGGAGCGTGGTCACGGGTGCCTCACACGTCCGTGCGGTGGAAGCCCTGCCAGGAGCGCGAGGCCGTCGGCCCCCGCTGGCCCTGGTAGCGCGACCCGTAGACGCTCGACCCGTACGGGTTCTCCGCCGGCGACGACAGGCGGAAGAAGCAGAGCTGACCGATCTTCATGCCGGGCCACAGCGTGATGGGCAGGGTCGCGACGTTGCTCAGCTCGAGCGTCACGTGGCCGGAGAACCCGGGGTCGATGAACCCGGCGGTGGAGTGCGTGAGGAGTCCGAGGCGGCCCAGGCTCGACTTGCCCTCGAGGCGCGCCGCGACGTCGTCGGGAAGCGTCACGGTCTCGAACGTCGAGCCCAGGACGAACTCGCCGGGGTGCAGCACGAACGGCTCGGCGGCGTCCACCTCGACGAGGCGCGTGAGGTCCGGCTGGTCCTGCGACGGGTCGATGTACGGGTACTTGTGGTTGTCGAACAGCCGGAAGAACCGGTCGAGCCGGACGTCGATGCTCGACGGCTGCAGCATCGACGGGTCGTACGGTTCGAGCTGGACGCGGCCGGCGTCGAGCTCGGCGCGGATGTCGCGGTCGGAGAGCAGCACGGGGACACGCTAGCCGACAGCACCGGCGCATCCGGCCCCGCCGGACCGGGCGTCGTCGTGCGGCCTGGGCGCACCGGCCGGGTGCCCTGCCCGCGCGAACGGGTCGCGGCGTCGCTACCGTGCTGGGAACCGCACGCGGGACCCTCGTCCCGGCACCCCCGAACGAAGGAGACCACCATGAAGTCGAAGCTCGCCCTCGTCGTCGGGATCGGCGTCGGCTACGTGCTCGGCACGCGCGCCGGACGTGAGCGGTTCGAGGAGCTCCGGGGCAAGGCCAAGGAGCTGTGGGAGTCGGACGACGTCCAGTCGGCCGTGCACTCCGCGCAGGAGAAGGTGACCACCGTGGCGAAGGAGCAGGGCGCCAAGGTGGCCGGCGTCGCCAAGGAGCAGGGTGGCAAGGTGGCCGGCGCCGTGAAGGGCCATTCGTCCGACTCCTCCGAGGGCGGCCGGCACTCCGACGGCGCGGCCTCGCCCGACCCGACGTCGCGCGACGACTACCGGATCTGAGCGGGCCGCGCGCCGGGTCCGGTCAGGCGCGCAGCGGGCGACCCGTCGAGTCCACGGCGTACGTCCCCTGCTTCGCGGTGAGGTAGAGGATGCCCTCGACCAGGCCCCAGATGCCCACGAGCGGCGCCAGGAACCCGACCGACAGGACCGACAGCAGCAGCATCGTCAGCCCGATGCCGGTGTAGCCCAGGTAGAACCGGTGGATGCCGAGGCTGCCCAGGAGGATGCCGAGCAGCCCGGCCGCGAGCCGCGACTTGGCCATCGGGTCGAGGTTCGGGTCGTACCCGCCCGGGTACCCCGCGGGCCCGCCCTGGGGCGGGTAGCCGTACGGCGCGCCGTACCCTGCCGGCTGACCCTGCCCGGCTGGCTGACCCTGCCCGGCCGGCTGGGCGGGGCCGGTCGGCGTGCCGTACGGCGCGTCGGGTCCGGGCTGCTGCGGGTACGGGTTCTCGGTCACGGCGTCTCCTCGATCGCGGTTCGGACATCCCCAGCGACGTCCGCTATGATCGGGGCGCGCGCTGGTTCGCCGAGATCCTCCCAGAGACATCACGGCGACCGCTACCGGCGCCGCGCGGGTGTAGTTCAATGGTAGAACTTCAGCTTCCCAAGCTGATAGCGCGGGTTCGATTCCCGTCACCCGCTCAGCGTTCGAGAGCCCCGCACCACGAGGTGCGGGGCTCTCGTCGTCTGCGGCGCGTCCGGGACCCGGCACCCCGGTGCACGACGCCGGCGCGGTCGCCGGCCGCTCAGAGCGGTTTGGCGAAGTGGTGCGACGTGATGCTCAGGCGCTCGCGCAGGTAGAACCGGTGGGCGTCGAATCGCTGTACGCCGGAGTCGAGGTCGAGCACCGTGCAGCCGGCGTCGCGGGCGCGCCGCTCGAGCTCGGCCAGGAGCGCCGCACCGACGCCGCGCGAGCGGGCCTGCGACGCGGTGACGAGGTCGTCGACGTAGAGCTTGCGCACGGCGCTCGTGTTCGCGATGACGCGCCAGCCCGCGACACCGAGGCACGCGTCGCCGTCGAACGCCGCGAGGAAGCGCGGGCCGGGGGCGTCGTCGGCCAGCACCTGCCGCAGGAGGTCGGCGGTGAGGTGCGGGCGCAGCGCCTGGAGGACCGGGAGCGCGACAGCCCAGCGCGAGTCGTCGGCGAGCAGGTCGACGAGCGCGAACCGCGGTCCCGCCGCGGGCCGGGACAGGGCCGGGACGTCGTGCGCGGTCTCGGTGGCAGCGGTCGCGGTTGCAGCGGTCGCGGTGGCAGCAGTCTCGGTGGCAGCAGTCTCGGTGGCAGCAGTCTCGGTGGCAGCAGTCTCGGTTGCAGCGGTCTCGGTTGCAGCGGTCTCCGGTGCGGTCACGTCAGCACTGTAGGCCGACGCACCGCACCGCCGAACCCCGGGTTGTGCGTCAGGATCGCTCCCGCATGGCGCACAGCCCAGGGTTCGGCGTCCGACGTCACGCACAACCCAGGGTTCGGCGTCCGACGTCACGCACGACCCGGGGCTCGGCGACCGACGTCACGCACAACCCAGGGTTCGGCGACCGACGTCACGCACAACCCGGGGCTCGGCGTCCGACGTCACGCACGACCCGGGGCTCGGCGACCGACCCGACCCGCCAACCCCGGGGTCGGCGACGCGGACCGACCTGGTTCAGCCCAGGATGCGTCCGGCCGCCTTGGCCGACGCCGCCATCGACCCGGTGAGCGGGAGGTCGGGCAGGATCACGGCCTGTGCGGCGTGGTAGACGTCGGGCTTGCCCACCCAGGTGATGCCGCCCGGCCGGTTGTCGGCGCCCAGCTCGTGGTGCCACGACCCGCGCTCGTGGTCCACGAGGTACCGGTCGATCCACTCCCACCACACGGTCGCGGCCTCGGCGAAGCGCGGGTCGCCCGTGACGCGGCCGAGCACGTCGGCGGCGGCCACGGCCTCCGCAGCGACCCAGTGGAAGCGGCGCGGCTCCACGGGCGCGCCGGTCCAGTCCACCGTGTAGACGAAGCCGCCCCCGTGCTCGCCGTCCCAGCCGTCGGCGACGGCACGGTCGAACAGCGCGACGGCGACGTCGGTGCGCGTCCCCGGCGTGCCGGCCGCGACGTCGAGCTGGAGGAGGAGACGGGACCACTCGAGGCCGTGCCCCGGGGTGGAGCCGTAGGGCTTGAAGGGGTCGCGCGGCCGGTCGGCGTTGTACTCGGGCAGCGGCGTCCACGCGCTGTCGAAGTGCTCGGGGATGCGCCACCCGTTCTCGGCGGCGCAGCCGGTCACCCGGTCCGCGATCGACGCGGCGCGGGCCAACCACTCGGCGTCGCCCGTCGCGTCGTGGGCGGCCAGGAGCGCTTCCACGGCGTGCATGTTGGCGTTGACGCCGCGGTAGTCGTCGAGGTGCGTCCACGCGCGGTCCCACTCGTCCGCGTGCATCCGGGGGCCCGGCTCCCAGAACCGCTGGTCGAGCACGGCGAGCGCCGCGTCGAGCAGCTCGCGCGCGCCCTCGCGCCCGGCGAGGGTCCCCGACGCCGCGGCCAGCACGACGAACGCGTGCGCGTACGCGCTCTTCGTCCCGTCGACGGGCTGCGTCTCGACGTCGACCACGTCGCCGGGGACCGGTGCCGGGCCGCGCGACGACACCCAGCCGCCGTGCTGGGCGTCGACGAGCACGCTGCGCAGCCCCTGGAGCGCGAGGTCGGCGCGCTCACCGGCGCCGGGGACCCCGAGGAGCGAGGCGACGGCGTAGACGTGGGCCGTGCGGGACGTGATCCACGTGTGCACGGGCCGGGACAGGTCGGGGCGACCGTCGTCGTCGAGCCACCGCGCGGCACCGTCCGGCCGCAGCGACGCCTCGCCGAAGCGCAGGAGCTCGGCGAGCTGGTGGTGGCGCCACGCCTCGCGGGCGGCGCCGCCGGGCGTCGGGGGCAGGTCGGTGTTCATGATGTCCTTCTCGTGAGACTGCTGGACAGCGCTGTCAGGCTGCTGAACGTACGCGCAGCCGTCCGGTCGTGTCAACGCCCAGCCTAGAGCGCGCGGACGTGCGACGGCCCCTCGCCCCACCGGTCGGACCGGTGGGGCGAGGGGCCGTCCCGCCAGGTCAGCCGCAGTCGAGAGCCGGGTACTCGGCCTCGACCGTCGTCCGGACCTCGTCCTCGCCCGTCCCGCGGACCGCCACGACCGTGGCCGTGCCGGCCTCGACGGACGCCGCCCGGACCGCGAACGCGTGGTACGCGGAGCGGCCCGGCTCGACGGAGGCGACCTCCTTCGTGCCGAACGGCGTGGTCAGGGTGAGGGCGAGCGGCGAGTCCTCGCCGTTGTCCGCCCGCACCGCGACGTACGCCTTGCCGGCGAGGCACCGGACGCTCGTCGTCACCTCGACCGCCAGGGCGGGCCCGTCCTCGGTCACCGTCACCGGTACCTCGACCACGGCGCTCGTCCAGCCGTCGTCGACCACGACGTACGCGGTGTACGTCCCGGCCTCGGCGTAGGCGTGCGCCCCGGAGACCGTGGCACCCTCGGCCGCCGGAGCGACCGTGCCGGCGACGACGTCGGACCCGTCGCCCCACGTGACCGCGGCCCGCAGGTCCGCGCCCTCGCGACCGCCCGCGACGGACGCGAGCACCGTGTCGGCCTCCTGCCCGACGGCGAGGGTGACCCCGTCCGCCGGCGTCACCTCGAGCGGGGCCTGCACGACGGGGGTGCCGTCGTGCGCGACCGCGAACACGTGGATGCGCCCGTCGCTCGAGAGCTGGCCCGGCTGGTCCGGGAGCGTGAGGCTGACGACCTGCTTGCCGTCCGGCAGGTCGATCGGCGCCGTGGCGAAGACCGCCGCGGGGGTGCCGGTCTGCGGGCTGCCGCCGCGCAGGCGGTGGTCCGTCACCGCGACCGGGATGTTCCCGAACACGGGGTTGCGGGCCGCGCCCGACCAGTCGCCGAAGCTCAGGTCGATCGCCTGGGTCGAGCCGTCGTCGAACGTCAGCGTGCCCGAGGCCTGCTGGTTCTTCTCCGTGCCCGTACCGATCACCGAGAGCTGCTGGGCGTCCGCCGGGACGTCGAGCTCGATGGTCTGGCCGTCACCGGTCGCGTTGTCCGGCTCGCCGGCGGGGACCGCCGGCACGTCGAACCGGAGGTCGGTGCCGGGGACCGTCATGCTCTCGCCCTGGACGAAGCCCTTGTCCGCGAGCTGGCCGCGGTCGAAGAACACGCCCTGGCCGTCGCACGAGCCGACGGTCGTCCCGGGGTCGCCGATGCACACGTTGTCGTACGCGGCGAGCAGCGATCCCTCGCGCAGCAGCTCGACCGAGACGTACGAGGTCGCGGTGACCGGCTCCGCGCCCTCGGCCGTGGCCGTCACCGTGACCGGGTAGACGCCCGGCGTCGTCCACGTGTGCGTGGCGCGGACGGCGTACGACCCGAACGCGCCGGGCACCAGCGTGCCGGCCACCGGCTCGCTGCCGTCGCCGAACGTCACGCTGACGTCGACGTCGGCGGCGTCGCCCGGCACGCCCGTGAGCGTGGCGAACATGCGCGTCACCTCGCGGCCCGTGACGCCGTCGCCGTCCGCGACGGCGGTGAGCGTGAGCCCCTCGGCGCCGGAGTCGGCCGGGTCGGCGAGCAGCTCGACCTCGGCGAGCGACAGGTCGCCCTCCCCGGCCGACGCGGTGACGACGAGCCGGTAGTGCGCGTACGCACCGGGCTCGGCGACGGTGAACGGCCGGGTCTGGAGCGCCCAGCGGAACTCCTCGCCCGAGCGCTCGTCGAGCGTCGTCCAGGTCTCGCCGTCGTCGGAGCCCTCGAGCGTCCACGCGGACGGCGACCCCGTCCCGCTCGCGCCCGACGTCAGCGTGTAGGTGCCGGCGGTGGGCCGGATCCCGTTGCCCGACCAGGTGACGGTCGGCGTGGCGGTGGCGAACGTCGTGCGCGACGCCGACGTGTTGTCCACGAGGGCGGCCGCGGAGGTCGACGCGTCGCCGTCCGCGACCGTCGTCGTGCCGAGACCCGGCGTCGTCGCGTCCTGCACCGGCTCCGGCGCCTCGTCACCCTCCGTCAGCGACGGCGGGGCGTCGTCCGGACCGGTGCCCCAGTCGGACGGCTCCGGACCCATGACGAAGTCGAGCGTCGCGCCGCCGGAGAGGTCCTCCTGCGACAGGGACGTCGAGGTGCGGGGCTCGCCGTCGACGGCGAGGGACTGCACGTAGACGTTCTCGACCGAGTTGTTCTCCGCGTTGACGACGAGGTCGCCGCCCGGCAGGTGCACGGTCGCCGTGTCGAACAGCGGCGAGCCGACGGCGTACTCGGCGGAACCCACCTGGAGCGGGTAGAAGCCGAGCGCGGCGAAGATCCACCACGACGACATCTCGCCGTTGTCCTCGTCGCCCGGGTAGCCCTGGCCGATCTCGCTGCCCACGAACAGGCGGCGCGTGACCTCGCGGACGATCTCCTGCGTCTTCGACGGCGCGCCCGCGGCGTCGTACAGCCACGGGATGTGGTGCGACACCTGGTTGCTCATGCCCCACTGGCCGAGCCGGATGTCGCGGGCCTCGCGCATCTCGTGGATGACGCCGCCGTAGCCGCCGGTGTGCGTCGCGTCCTCGGGCGTCGCGAAGAACTCGTCGAGCTTGTCCTCGAGCCCTTGCCTGCCGCCGTAGAGGTTGGCGAGACCCTGCGGGTCCTGCGGCGCGTGGAACGCGAAGTTCCAGCCGCTCGTCTCCGTGTAGCCGCCGCCCCAGTCGCGCGGGTCGTAGTCCTCCGGCGCGTTGAGGAACGTGCCGTCCTCGTGCCGCGGCTGGAAGAAGTCGATCGCCGGGTCGAACAGCTCGACGTAGTGCGTCGCCCGCTCGAGGAAGTACGCGGACTCCTCGCGCAGGGTCTGCCGGCGCTCCTCGGGCGTGGCCGGGTCCTCGGCGAGGGCAGCGGCCATGTTGCCGATGCCGAAGTCGTTGATGAGGCCCTCGAGCCCCCACGACACCGACTCGTGCGTGCTCTCCGGCGTGAAACCGAGGAACGGCGACGTCTGGAGGCCCTTGCGGCCCACCGCGTTGTTCGGCGGCGCGACGGTCGCGTTCTTCAGCGCGGCGTCGTACGCGTCGAGCGCGCGGTCGGTGGGCAGCGAGCCCTTGAGGTAGGCGTCGGCGAACGCGACGTCGGAGCTCGTGCCCGTCATGAGGTCGGCGTAGCCCGGCGAGGACCAGCGCGCGACCCAGCCGCCGTCGCGGTACTGCTGGACGAACCCGTCGACCAGCTCGCTCGCGATCTCGGGGTAGAGCAGGGAGTACGCCGGCCAGGCCGTGCGGTACGTGTCCCAGAACCCGTTGTTGACGTAGATCTTGCCGTCGACGACCTCGGCGTTCGTCTGCGTGTCCGTCGCGCTGCCCGACGTCGGGGAGACGGGGCTCGCGTAGCGCCAGACCGGCTCCTGCGCGGTGCCCGTGTTCTCGTGCTGCGCGTTCGGGTAGAGGTTGAGGCGGTAGAGGTTGGAGTACAGCGTGACGAGCTGGTCCTCGCTCGCGCCCTCGACCTCGATCACGCCGAGGCGCTCGTTCCAGGCGTCGGTCGCCGCGGCCTTGACCTCGGTGAACGACCGGTCCTCGACCTCGAGCGCGAGGTTCTTGCGCGCCTGGTCGAGGCTGATGAACGACGTCGCGACGCGCAGCTCGACGGTGTCGTCGGACGACGTGTCGAACGTGGCGTAGCGCGCGTCCGCCCGGTCGCCCGCGGCGTTCCCGACCGCCGTCGGACCGCGGTCGAAGGTGCCTGCGACGAACATGCGGGTGCGGCCCACGGACAGGCCGGAGCCGTTCTCGACCCAGCCGGACAGCGTGCCGGTGGCCTGGTCGAACGCGAGCTCCGACGTGCCGTCGACCTTGTCGACGAGCACGTGGCCGACGTCGCCCGGGTACGTGAACCGCAGCACCGCGGCGTGGTCGGCCGGGGCCACCTCGAGCGCGGTGCCGTTGGTGAACGTCACCCCGTAGTAGTCGGGGCGGGCCGTCTCGTCGTCGTGGTCGAACTCGAGCCCGCGCTGGTTCAGCGTGCCGGTGGGCGCACCGGACGCCGGCCCCGCGGCCGGCAGGAACGCGAGCTGGTTGCGGTCACCCATCCACGGGCTCGGCTCGTGCGAGATGCCGAGACCCTGCAGCACGGGCTTGTTGTTCGCGTTGTTGGCCTTGTGGTACTCGTACAGCCAGCTCTGGGACGACGCGTTCGTCATCGGCACCCAGAAGTTGAAGCCGTTCGGCACGGCCGCCGCGGGGATGTTGTTGCCGCGCGAGAAGCTGCCGCTGGAGAGCGTCCCGCGGCGCGTGTCGACGTAGTTCGCGAGGCTCGAGCCGTCGATCGTCTCCGGCTGCGCCGTGAGCGCGACGTCGTCGAGCCATCCCGCGAACCGGGTGTCGGCGTTCCCGCCCGGGTTGTCGTAGCCGAGCAGGACCTGGTCGACCGTCTTGCCCTCGGCCACCTCGCCGACGTCGACGCGCACCGAGTTCCACTGGTCGGCGTAGAGGATCTTGCCCTCGCCCTGGGCACGAGGCGTCGCGACCGTGCCGTGCGCGTCGCGCGCCCCGAGGTCGGACAGGTACGTGCCGTCGGTGAACAGCAGGTCGACCGCGGCGTACGTCGACGGGTACTGCAGGTCCCCGAGGAGCTCGGGGAAGATCGTGTAGCTCAGGCGCGTGTCCTCGCCGACGGGGACGTCGACGTCGTACAGCACGTTCGTCGCGTTCGCCGGGCCGTCCGCGAGGTGCGAGCCGTCGTAGCGCATCGACGCGAGACCGGAGAAGCCGACGCCGGCCTTGTTGGTGAGGTTCACGCGCGGGCCCGTGCCGACCGACGTCGTCATGGGTGCGGCGCTCGGCGCGGCGGAGAGGTCGGACGACAGGTCCCACCCGGCGAGCTGCACGATCGAGTCGCCGGAGTTCGCCGTGACGTTCAGCCGCAGGTACCGGTACGCGGCCGTGGGCGCGTCGAGCTCGAAGACGCGCTGCTGCTGGCGCTCAGGGAAGTCCTCGTCGGTCCGCTGGTCGAGCGGGGTCCACGTCGACCCGTCGGCGGAGCCCTCGACGGTCCAGGTCTTCGGGTCGCGCCCGGGTGCGTCGTCCCCGGACGTCAGCGCGTAGGCGCTGAAGGAGACCGGCTCGGTGAACTCGTACGTCACCCAGCCGGTGCGCGCGAAGGCGAGCCACTTGGTGCCGGAGCTGCCGTCGGCGAGGTTGGCGGCGCCCTCGTTCGGGAGGTTCTGCGCGCTCGCCGTGATCGCGGACACGGAGTCGAGCACGCTGCCCGGCAGCCCGCTCGTGAAGGCGCCGACGTTGCTCTGCCAGGGAGCGCCGTCGCGCTCGGCCACGGTGGTGGTCAGCGGTGCCGTGTCGCCCTGCTCGAACGACGACGCGAAGTCGCCCGGCTCGGCAGCGGCGGCGGGGAGTGCCGTCGTGACCGTGAGCGGGACGACGAGGGCTGCCGCGAGCGCCATGCCGAGCGGTCGGCCGCGCGCGGCGGATCGGCGCCGCGGTGCGGCGCCTCGGGGGGTGGGGTCGGTCATGACGCGCGATCTCCTTCGATCGACTGGACAGCGCTGTCAAAGGTCAGGTCGAACCTACGGCCCGCCCGGTGCCTTGTCAACGGCCGGTCCGACCCCGACCTCCACCGTTCACGGACCGTTCAGGACGCCGGCCCGGGGACCTCCCCGGTGCCCCGCTCGACGAGCCGCGTCGGCACGACGACGAGCCGCGGAGGCAGGTCCGGGTCGTCCGCCCGCGAGACCGCGAGGGCCGCGGCCTGGCGGCCCATCTCGACGACGTCGTAGCCGACGACGGTGACGTCCAGCAGGTCGGCGAGCTCGAAGTCGTCGAACCCGACGAGCGCGACGTGCGTCCCTCCGGGCGCCGTCGCGTCCTGGCGGTCGCGCAGCGCGTGGAGGGCGCCGACGGTGATCTTGTTGTTCGCGGTGAGAAGCGCCGTCGGCGGCTCGGGCAGGGACAGCAGCTCGGTGACGAAGTCGCGGGCGAGGTCGGCGTCGTGCGCGCCCTCGCGCACGTAGCGGCCCGGGTCCTCGTCGCCGGCCTCGCGCAGCGTCGCCACGAACTCGTCGCAGCGCTCCTGGAAGGTCCACAGCCGCGACTCGTCCCCGACCAGCGCGATCCGCCGGTGCCCGTGGTCGAGCAGGTGCCGGACGGCGGCGCGCACCCCGCCACGGTTGTCGATGACGACCGTGTCCGCCTCGATCCCCTCGGCGGGGCGGTCGACGAAGACGACGGGCGTCCCACCCTCGATCTCGGGCTGCAGCGACGAGTGGTCCGTCGCCGTCGGGGTCACGACCAGCGCGCCGACGCGGCGCTCGACGAGCGCCTCCGTGAGCGCTCGCTCGCGCGACGGGTCCTCGTCGGAGCTCGTCGTGATGAGCTGGAGCCCGTGGGGGCGCAGCTCGCGCTCGATGCCGCTCGCGAGCGCGGAGTAGAACGGGTTGGCGAGGTCGCCGGTGACGAACCCGACCAGGCGCGACGACCCGCCGCGCGCGAGGTCCGCCGCGACGGCGTTGCGCCGGAAGCCGAGCCGCTGGGCGGCGTCCTGCACCTTGGCCCGCGTCGCGTCCGCGACGTTCGGCTCGTGGTTGAGCACCCGGGAGGCCGTCTTCAGGCTCACCCCGGCGAGGTCGGCGACGGACGCGAGCGTCGGCCGGCGACCGCTCCGCACGCCCGGCGCGCGCCTGGTCGCGACCCCTTCGGACGCCGTGACGTCCGTCCCGCCCTGCATCACCATGTGTCAGATCTCCCGTCGGCCCCGGATGAGCATGTCGACGACGATAGCCAGGAGGAGCACCGCTCCGGTGGCGATGTAGCGCGTCGCCGTGTCGAGGTTGAGCAGCGTGAGCCCGTTCGCGATCGACTGGATGACCAGCACGCCGAGCAGCGCGGACCACGCGCTGCCCCGCCCGCCGAACAGGCTCGTGCCGCCGATCACGGCGGCCGCGATCGCCGTGAGGTAGGTGTCGGCGGCCCCGGTCCCCTGGTTGGCGGCGGCGAGCCGGCCCGCGGCGAGCACACCGCCGAGCGCGGCGAACGTCGAGCACGCGACGAAGCACGAGAGGACCGTGCGCCGCACCGCGACCCCCGCGAGGAGCGCCGACCGCCGGTCGCCGCCCACGGCCCGCACGGAACGACCCCAGCGGGTGCGGCGCAGGAGCACGTCGACGACGGCGACGAGCGCGACGAACAGCACCACGGTGTACCCGACGCCGCGTGCCGTGCCGAGGTAGGCGACGGCGGCGGCGAGCACGGCGGCGAGCACGACGCTGCGGAGCGCGATCCCCGCCGTGCCCGTCCCGGGCCCGCGCAGGCCTGCACGCACGCGGCGCAGGTGGTCGACGACGAGCAGCGCCGTGTACCCCGCGACGACCACCACGACGAGCGTCCACGCGACGGGGGTCGGCAGGAAGCCCTGCTGCACCGTGCGCACGAACCACGACTCGAACGGCAGGTTGATCGACCCCTTGGGGCCCAGGACGACGAGCTGTACGCCGGCGAGCACGAGCAGCCCCGCGAGCGTGAAGAGGAAGGACGGCAGCCCGAGCCGCGTCGACAGCGCGCCGTACCCCAGGCCGACGACCACGCCCACGGCGAGCGCCGCGGCGGCGGCGAGCCCGGTCGGCCAGCCGAGGTTCACTGCGCCCACGGCGAGCACCGCGGCCGCGAGCCCGCTCACGGAGCCGACGGACAGGTCGATCTGCCCGACGAGCAGCACGAGCACGACGCCGAGCGCGATGACGCCGACGGGGGCGCTCTGCAGCGTGAGGTTGACGAGGTTCTCGGCGGACAGGAACGCGGGGTTGACCGCGCCGAGCACGGCCCAGATGACGATCAGCGCGCCGACGATCGGGACCATGCCGAGGTGCGCGCCGCGCAGGCGCCCGAGGACGGACCCGGTGACCGCGCCGCGCGGTGCCGGTCCCTCCAGGCGGGTGCCCGCCGCCGGGCCGGGGACGCTCATCGCCGCACCGCCCCGGCGCCGCCGGCGTGCCGCGCGTCGCGGGGGGCCGTACCCCGCTCGGTCCGTGCGGGCCGGACCGCGCCGGTCATCGACGCGAGCAGGTCCTCGTAGGACGCGTCGCCGCCGAACTCCCCGTGCACGCGCCCGAGGCGCAGCACGAGGATGCGGTCCGCCACGGCCTGGAGCTCGCCGGCCTGGTGGCTGACGAGCACGACGGCGTGGCCGCGCTCGCGCAGCCGCTCGATGAGGTTGAGCACCTCGGCGGCCTGGCGCACGCCGAGGGACGCCGTCGGTTCGTCGAGCACGATCACGCGCGGCGACCCGAGCAGCGCGCGGGCCACCGCGACGACCTGGCGCTGGCCCCCCGAGAGGGCGTGCACGGGCAGGCGCACCGACGGGACGGTGGCGGCGAGCTGGTCGAGGAGGTTCCACGCCTCGCGCTCCATCGCGACCTCGTCGAGGAACGGCCCGAGGCGCGTCTCCTGCCCCAGGAAGAGGTTCTCCACGACGTCGAGGTCGTCGACGAGCGCGAGGTCCTGGAAGACCGCCGCCACCCCGAGGGACCGCGCGTGCTGCGGCGAGTCGAGGACGACGGGCGCGCCGTCGAGCAGGAGCCGGCCCGCGTCGGGGCGGAACGCCCCGGCGATGACTCCGGCGAGCGTCGACTTGCCCGCACCGTTGTCGCCCACGACGGCGAGGACCTCGCGCTCGTGCACGTCGACGTCCACGTCGACGAGGGCGCGCACGCCGCCGAAGCTCTTCGACACGCCGCGCACCGAGACCACGGGCGCCTCCGTGCCGGTCACGAGGCCCGCTCCAGCACGCCGGTGCGCAGGCACGCGTCGACGTAGTAGCGCGTGCAGATCTCCTCGGCGGTGTGCACGCCGCCCTCGACGATCACGCGGCGCACGTCGTCGGGCCCCACCGCGCGGGGGGCGAGCAGCAGGCTGGGGACGCCGTCGATCACCGCCGTGGCCTCCGGGTCCTGGCCGCGCAGGAGGCGCACGGCGAGCTCGGCCGCGGTGCGCGCCTGCTGGGTCGTCGCCTTGTAGACCGTCATGTACTGGTCGCCCGAGATGACGCGCTGCACCGCGGCGAGCTCGCCGTCCTGGCCGGTCGTGGGCGGCACCGGGTCGAGGCCGGCCGCCTTCATCGCCGCGATCGCCCCGCCCGCGATGCCGTCGCTCGCGGCGAGGACGCCGTCGACGCGTCCGGGGTACTGGGTGAGCTGGCCCTCGACCCACTCCGTCGCCTTGTCGGGGCTCCAGTCGGGCGTGTCGTACTCGGCGAGCACGTCGATGTCCTCTCCGTCGAGAGCGCGGTGGGCGCCGGCGGCGAGCGCGGCGGAGTTCGGGTCCGTCGGAGACCCGTGGACGAGCAGCACCCCCGGCCGCCGGCCGCCCGGGGGCGGGTTCTCCTCCGCCCGCGCGAGGACGGCGGCGACGAGGGCCTCTCCCATGAGGTAGCCGATGAGCTCGTTGTCGAACGACACGTAGTAGTCCGCGTCGGCGACGAAGCGATCGTAGGCGATGACGGGGACGCCGAGGCGCCGGGCCTCGGCGACGACGCTCGCGGCGGCGATGGTGTCCACCGCGTCGAGCACGAGCACGTCGGCCCCCCGCGCGAGCATCGACTCCGCCTGCTGCTGCTGGTTCGCCGCGTCCTGGGCGGCGTTGGCGTACAGCACCTCGCACGTCGGGCAGCGCCGCTCGACCACCGCGACGAACGTCGGCCGGTCCGTCGTCTCGTAGCGCGCCGTCTTCGCCTCGGGCAGCAGCAGCCCGATCGTGCCCTCGGCGTCCGCGGCCGGCTCCCCGGCGTCGGGGGCGCAGCCGGTGACGAGCGCGAGCGTGGTGAGCAGCGCGGTCACGACGGCCGCCGCGCCCCGGCGCGCACCCCTCCCCCGCGTCGTGTGAACGCTCACGCGCTCACCCCCAGCGCGCCGCGCAGGCGCGCGGCGTCGAGCGCCACCGCGAGCGCGCCGCGGACCTCGGCGCCCGAGCCGAGCTCGGACGGCACGACCGCCACGGGCCCGGCCGCGCTCGGCACCGTGCGCTGCTCGAGCACCGTGCGCAGGGGGGCGAGGAGGATCTCCCCGGCCTCCGCGAGCTCGCCGCCCACGACGACGATCTCCGGGTCCACGAGGTTGCACAGGTTGGCGGCGGCGACGCCGAGGTGCTGGCCGGCGTCGAACAGGACGCGCCGGCACCCCGGGTCGCCCTCCCGGGCGCGGGTGATGACGTCGCGCAGCGTGAGGTGGCCGCGGCTGTCGGACAGCATCCCGAGCAGCACGTTCGCGCCGACGAACATCTCCAGGCAGCCGCGGTTGCCGCACCGGCAGATCGGCCCGTTCTCGTCGATCGTCACGTGCCCGATCTCCCCGGCCACGCCGCCGCGCCCGTGGACGAGTCGGCCGCCGAGCACGAGCCCGCCGCCCACCCCGTGGGACACGCGCAGGTACGCCACGGGGTCGTGACCGGCCGCGGCGCCGAAGCGCGTCTCGGCGAGCGCGCCGAGGTTGGCGTCGTTGTCGACGCTCACGGGCGCGTCGAGCTCCGACTCGAGGACCTCGGCCACGGCGACGCCGTCCCAGCCGCGCATCATGCCGACGGTCGAGATGCGCCCGTCGCGCACGTCGACGGGTGCGGGGACCCCGACCCCGACGGCGAGGAGCTCCCCCGGGGCCGCGTCCAGCGACGCCACCATCTCCTCGACGAGCATCGCGGCGCGCTGGAGCCCGGTGTCGGCGCGGTGGTCGGGCGCGAGCGGCATGCGCTGGTCGGCGAGGACACGCATCGACGCGTCGGCGATCGCCACGCGCAGCGACCGGCTGCCGAAGTGGACGCCCGCGACGAGCCCGAGCGTGCGGGCGAGCGTGACCTGGAGGGCGCGCCGGCCGCTGCGCGTGGACGGCGACGTGTGCAGCACCCCGGCGCCCGTGAGCTCCTTGACGATGTTGGAGACGGTGGCCGGGGACAGGCCGGTGACGCCGGCCAGCTCGATCTGCGTGAGGGAGCCACGCTGCTGGACGGCGCTCACGATCCGGGCTCGGTTGGCCTCACGCAGTGAAGTCTGCGAGCCCGGGGTCACCCGGTCAGCGCGCACGACGGAAGGATAGCCCCGGACCGCCCGGACGCCCGGGAGCAGCGGTGCCGTCGTCGCGGTGGCGGGAACCGGGAGGCGTCGGACGTACCGTCTCCGCCCAGGCTGGATACAGGTTCTGACCCGCTGGTCACGATTAGGCGTCGCTTGCGTTCACTTCTTGACATCAAACACCGGCCGACCGTTGGATGGGCACCGGGTTCGAGGGTGCACCGATGCGCCCGGCCGGCGAGCAGGCTCCCCGTGACGCCGGTCCCCCACGACCGAAGAAGGCGTAGGGAAAGACACGATGCGACTCAATCGCAGGACGAGCGCGACGGTGGCCGGTGCCGCCCTCGTGGGTCTCGCACTCGCCGCGTGCGGCAGCGGCGGTTCCGGTGACGGCGGTACGGACGGCGGCGACGGCGGCGGCGCCAGCGAGGTGGAGGTCTTCACCTGGTGGGCCGCGGGCTCCGAGAAGGCCGGCCTCGACGCGCTCGTGGGCGCGTTCAACGAGCAGCACCCCGACATCGAGTTCATCAACGGCGCGGTCGCCGGCGGCGCCGGCTCGGCCGCCAAGGACCTCCTCCAGTCCCGTCTCCAGGCCCAGGACCCGCCGGACACGTTCCAGGCGCACGCCGGCGCGGAGCTCCAGGACTACATCGACGCCGCGCAGATCGAGGACGTCTCGGACCTCTACGACGAGTTCGGGCTGAACGACGTCTTCCCGGCCGACCTGGTCGAGCGGGTCACCGCCGAGGACGGCGCGATCTACTCGATCCCGTCGAACGTGCACCGCGCGAACGTCGTGTGGGCCAACCCGACCGTGCTCGAGGAGAACGGCATCGACCCGGCCGCCCAGTACGCCGACCTCGACGCGTGGATGGCGGACCTGCAGAAGCTCCAGGACGCGGGCGTCACGCCGCTGTCCGTCGCGACGACGTGGACCCAGGTCCACCTGCTCGAGACGGTGCTCCTCGCGTCGCTCGGCGCCGAGGCGTACAACGGTCTCTGGGACGGCTCGACCGACTGGGAGAGCGCCGAGGTCACGGCCGCCCTCGAGGACTTCGAGACGCTCATGAGCTACACCAACTCCGACCGTGACGGGCTCGACTGGCCCGAGGCGACCCAGATGGTGATCGACGGCCAGGCCGCGTTCAACGTCATGGGCGACTGGGCCGTCGCGGCGTTCGAGGAGCAGGGCAAGGCGCTCGGCACCGACTTCGTCGCGTTCCCCGTGCCGGGCACCGACGGCGTGTTCGACTTCCTCGCCGACTCCTTCACGCTCCCCGTGGGCGCCCCGAACCCCGACGGCGCCAAGGCGTGGCTCGAGACGGTCGGCTCCCTCGAGGGCCAGGTCGCGTTCAACAAGGCCAAGGGCTCCATCCCGGCCCGCACGGACGCCGACCCGTCGGAGTTCTCCGAGTACCAGCAGACCGCGATCGAGTCGTTCGGCCAGGACACGATCGTCTCCTCCCTCGCGCACGGTGCCGCGGCGCCGGTCGCGACGCTCAACGCGATCTCCGACGCGACGAGCAAGTTCACCTCCGGCGGCTCCGACCTCGCGACGTTCCAGTCCGAGCTCGCCTCCGCCGCGCAGAGCTGAGCAGGCGGCACTCGCGCGGACGCGCGCCGTCGGGGCCATCCCGGCGGCGCGCGGCCGCGCGCCGAGCACCCACCAACCGCTCGGCCACCAGGAACCCGGCGCACGGCGCCCAGGACGGGAAGACCACCATGCTGAAGTCACTGCGGCGAGCGGGGCCACCGCTGCTGCTCCTCGCACCCTCGCTCATCCTCATCGGCGTCTTCGTCTACGGCCTCATCGGGGCGAACTTCCAGACGTCGATCACGGACAACCACACCGCCGCCCAGGCGACCGGGCAGCAGCCGTCGGCCGTCGTGTGGTTCCAGAACTACATCGCCCTGCTCGGCGACGACGCGTTCCAGCACTCGCTGAAGAACCTCGTCCTGTACACCGTGGTGTTCCTCGCCGGGACGATGGTCATGGGCTTCGTCTGGGCGTGGCTCCTCGACAAGCCGATGCGCGGCGAGGGCATCTTCCGGTCGATCTACCTCTTCCCGATGGCCGTGTCGTTCGTGGCCTCGGGCGTGGTCTGGCGCTGGCTGCTCAACTCGAACCAGGACGAGTCCGCGTCCGGCCTGAACCGGCTGTTCCAGATCATCGGGCTCGACGCCCTGCAGAACAACTGGTGGAACAACGTCAGCGTCGGCATCGTCGCGATCGCGATCCCCGCGATCTGGCAGCTCTCCGGCTACGTCATGGCGCTGTTCCTCGCCGGGTTCCGCGGCATCCCGGAGGAGCTGCGCGAGGCCGCCCGCATGGACGGCGCGAGCGAGTGGAAGCTGTACCGCCACGTGCTGTTCCCGCAGCTGTCCCCCATCGCCCTCTCCGCGCTCATCATCATCGGGCACATGTCGCTCAAGGCGTTCGACCTCATCATGTCGATCTCCAAGCCGGCGAACTACCAGACCAAGGTGCCCGCCGTCGACATGTACGTGTTCAAGTCGAGCTTCGACTACGCGAACGCCGCAGCCGTGGGCTCGATCCTGCTGGTCATCGTGGCCGTCGTCATCGTGCCGTACCTGATCCGCACCAACCGCCAGGAGAAGCGATGACCACCACCTCGACCCCGGCGGTCCCCGCCCGGGACGTCGTCGGCACGCCGCGCGAGGACCGGCGCACGCGGCGCAAGAACCCGTTCGGCCTCTCCCGCACCCTGCGCTACGCAGCTCTCGTCCTCTTCCTCCTGATCGTCCTCGTCCCCGTCTACGTGCTGCTGGTGACGAGCTTCAAGGGCGCGGGCGACGCGTCCCCCGCGCGCGCGTGGGCGCTGCCCCAGGAGTGGACGCTCGACAACTGGCAGGCGGCGTGGGACTCGCTGGCGCCCGCGATCTGGCGCACGCTCCAGATGGTGATCCCCGCCTCGATCATCGCGGCGTTCCTCGGCTCGCTCAACGGCTTCGTGCTCTCGCGCTGGTCGTTCAAGGGCGCGAACCTCGTGTTCACGCTCATCCTCTTCGGGATGTTCATCCCCTACCAGGCCGTGATCATCCCGCTGAACCAGCTCGTGCTGGACCTGGGGGTCCCGAGCGGCATCCCGACGCTGATCATGCTGCACGTCGTCTTCGGCATCCCGATCACGACGCTGATCTTCCGCAACTACTACATGACGGTGCCCCACGAGCTCGTCGAGGCGGCCCGCGTCGACGGTGCGGGCATGCTGCGCACGTACTGGTCGATCGTGCTGCCGATCTCGGTCCCGAGCTTCGTCGTCGTGCTCATCTGGCAGTTCACCTCGGCGTGGAACGACTTCCTCTTCGCCGTGTTCTTCTCCTCGAGCCAGAACGGCCCCGTCACGCTCGCGCTGAACAACCTCGCGAACGGCGCGCTGCTGCAGAACTACGGGGTCTCCATGGCCGGCGCGCTCTTCGCGTCGCTGCCGACGCTCGTCGTGTACATCATCCTCGGCAAGTACTTCGTCGGCGGCCTGATGTCCGGCTCCGTCAAGGGCTGACCGCCCTCGCACCCCCAGCCGGTCGCCGCTCGACCGCACCGCACGACACCGGACCCCGGGTCGCCCTCCGATCACCTCGAGATCGGTGGACGACCCGGGGTCCGGCGTACCGGGGCGTGGGCGAAGCGGGGGCGATCGAGGCTAGACAGCGCTGTCAGCGTCAGATACCGTGAGCGGACGTCCGACGACGGCGCGCACCGGAGCACGCCAGACCCCACGTCCTGTCGACGACGACACCGAACGAGGTCACCATGACGCACCCGACCCCTCCCGCCCGGCCGACCAGGCGCGCCCGACGGCGGCTGCGCCGCGGGACGGTCGCGCTGCTCACCACCGGCGCCCTGCTCCTGCCGGGCCTGCCCGCGCACGCCGAGCCTGCGCCGTCGGAGGGCCCCGCGACCGACGTCGCCGCGACCGACGTCCCCGCCCACGGCGCACCCGACCCGATCGCGGCCGACTACTACGGGGCTCTCCTGCGCCACACCCGGTGGGTCGAGACGGTCTGGGACGAGTCGGCCGGCGTGTACCAGGCAAAGGACATGAACTTCGCGGTCGTGCTGGGCAACGCCGTGCTCCTCACGCACGGCGAGTACGACGCCGAGCTCGCCGGGGTCCCCGAGGACGAGCTGCGCGCGCAGACGCTCGCGACGATCGAGCACTACGCCGCCACGAACCGCCTCGTGGACCCGGCCGGCAGCTGGGGCCAGCGGCTGTTCTGGGACTCCACGTTCCAGTCGTACTTCCTCGCCGCGGGCACCCTGCTCTGGAACGAGCTCGACGCCGCGACGCGCGAGAACCTCACGACCATCGCGACCGGGCAGTCCCGCTACACCGCCGACCTCGACTTCGGCCGCGACCCGATGTCCGGCGGCTGGACCGCGGACTGGCCCGACGGCAAGCACGTGGGCGACACCGCGCAGGAGGAGGTCGGGGTCTACACGCAGGCGCTCGCCCCCGGTCTCGCGTGGGCACCCGACGACCCCGACGCCGCACGCTGGGCCGACCAGCTCGGCGACTGGGGGCGCAACGCCGCCGGGCAGCCCACGGCGGACCGCAACAACCCTGCCGTCGTGGCCGGCGCGCCCGTGTCGACCAACACGATGCAGACGATCTACGACACCTACCTCGTGGAGAACCACGGGTCGTTCGGCCCGCACTACCAGTCGGACATCTGGCGCTCGGGTGCGCGCAACGCGATCCACTTCCTGCTGCACGACGAGCCGCTGCCCGAGATCCTCACGCGCCAGCCGAACTCGGCGGAGCTGTGGGAGTCCATCAGGCTCGTGATGTCCGAGCAGGGTGAGCCGTTCATGCCGATGGTCGCCGACCGCGAGTTCCTCTACGGCCGTGACGTGCTGCCCATGGCGTTCCTCGGCCAGGTGCTGCGCGACCCGGACGCCGCGGCGGCCGAGGCCGGTCTCGCCGCCGCGCTCGAGGACTACCAGGCCTACCCGCCGGTGGACCGCCTCACCAAGTTCTCGGGCGAGCCGAAGTACGAGCCCGAGGCGCGCGCCGAGATCGCGATCTCGTACCTGCTGCACGTCGAGGCCGCCGAGCGCGAGGACGGCCCGGTCGAGCCCACGCCGGCCGACGAGCTCTTCGAGCGCCTCGCCGGGGTCCGCGACTTCGGCGACGGTCCCGGTCTCACGGTCCAGCAGTCCGCGGACGCGTGGGCCGCTGCCGGGAGCCGCCGCGGCTTCGTGAAGTTCCCCTGGGTGCCCGGTCACGACTCGTGGCTGTTCCACGTCTCCGGGTCCACCCCGTACCTGTACCCGAACCCCGGTGCGACGGTCGACGAGCGGACGGTACGCACCTACACCACGCCGCGCGACGGCTTCGAGGGCACCTCGTCGGTGTTCCGCGTCGGTGACGGCTACGCCGGGCAGGTGACCCTGCCGACCGGCGCGGCGGTCTACGCCTCCACCGGTGCCGGTGCGGACGACGCGAGCCTGTCCGTGCGCAACCTCGACATGGACGGGTACTCGGGTCTGGACGGCTCGAGGACCTACACCACCGCGGCGGGCGAGACGACGGTGTCCCTGCCGGTCACGCGACCGGCGGACCCCGCGGACGCGAACGCCGCGCGCGTCGACGACCTCGCGTTCGCCCCCGTCACGGCGCGCTACGTGCGCGTCCTCGGCCAGGAGGGTCACCCGCGCTACGGGTACTCGATGTTCGCGCTGCACGCCTACGGCCCGGGGGACCAGTCCGACCTCGCCGCCGGACGGCCGGCCACAGCGTCGAGCGAGGACGCCGCGAACGGCCGCACCGCCGCGCGCGTCACGGACGGCAACCCGTCCACACGGTGGGCGGTCGCCGTCGGCGAGCGCACGCGCCCGGACAGCTGGATCCAGGTCGACCTCGGCGAGGAGACGACCGTCGACGCCGTGCGCGTGGCGTGGGAGGCGAGCGCCGGTGCGCGCTACCTCGTCCAGACGTCCACCGACGGGCAGACGTGGACCACGGCGACGTCGTACGGCAGGGCCGGCGCGGACGTGAACGTCGCGCGGCTCGACACCGTCGACCTCGTGCCCCCGGGCGCGCAGGCCCCGGCCCCGGTGACGACGCGCTACGTGCGGATGCAGGGCGTGCGCGGCAACCCCGAGTACGGGTACTCGCTCTACCACCTGCGCGCCTTCGCGCCCGACGGCACGGACGTCGCCGCCGGCCGCCCGGCGACCGCGTCGAGCGCGGACGGCAGCCACCCCGCGGGCGCGGTGACCGACGGCAGCCCGACGACGCGCTGGGCCGTCTCGCGCGACGACCGGCCGCGTGCCGACTCCTGGGTCCAGGTCGACCTCGGCGAGGCGGTCGACGTGGCGCAGGTCCAGTTCGGCTGGGAGGCCGCCGCGGGGCAGGAGTACCGCGTGCAGACGTCGCTGGACGGTCAGACGTGGCACGACGCCGCGTCCTACCGGTTCACCGGCGACGAGGAGCTGCGCGACGACGACGCGACGTGGATCGACGTCGAGGGCGTCGCGGGATTCGTCGTCCGCGATGCCGAGGGGACGCCGGGCACGGACGGCGCGATCAGCGTCTCGAGTCCGTCGGACACGCGTCACGTCGTGCGCCTGGCCGACGGCGCGACCGGACCGCGGCTCGTCGAGATGGTGCCCGGCGACGCGCAGGCGACGGCCGAGCAGGCGGCCCGTCGCGTGCCGACCGCCGACGCCGACGGCGTCCTGCTCACGTCCGTCGACGGGTACCTCGTCGCGTTCAACCTCACGGGTGCCGACGTGACGACGGACGTGACCGTCCCGCACGACGGCGGCCCGGTCCCCGTGCTCGACGGCACCCAGGAGATCGGCCCGACGGCGTCGACGCTCGCGCTGACCGTCCCCGCGGGCGACGCGGCGGTGCTCACGCCCCGCGCGACGGTGTCCGGGCCCGACGGCGGCGCACCGGTGGGCGCGACCGTCACCGTCGTGGACGCACGGACCGTCACCGTGGCCGGCGCGAGCTCGCCGGTGACCGTGCGCAACGCCGAGACGGACGACGTGCGCACGGCGGGGGCGACGCCGTCGGGCACGACGGTGCGCTTCGCGAGCGCGACGCCGTTCCCCGTCCCGGACCACGCCCTGAGCACGCTGACGTTCCCGGCGTCCGTCCTGCCCGAGGGGATGACGTCGCCCGCCCTCGCCGTCGACGGCGACGCCGCCACGGCCTGGGTGCCGGGGGCGAACGGCCGGATGGTCACCGATCTCGGCCGTCCGCGCGAGATCGGCACGGTCGTCACGACGTGGGAACGTGGCGGCGCGCCGGACGCCGTCGTCTCGGTGAGCGACGACGGCCTGACGTTCACCGACGTCGGGCAGGTCCGGGGAGGCGCCGCACGCGGCTCGCTCGCCGTGGACCGGACCGCACGCTACGTCGCGCTGAGCACCACGTGGGCGGACGGCGACCCGGGCCTCGCGACGCTCCGCGTCCTCGAGCCCGGGGCCGTCGATCCTGACGCACCGGGCGCCGCGGCGGTCCGGGCGAGCGCGGAGACGCGGTGCCTCGCCGGCCGGCCGTACCTCGCCGTCCGCGTCGTCAACGACGACGACGTCCCGCTCGACGTCGTGGTGGAGACGCCGTACGGGACGAAGGCGTTCGACGCCGTCGTCCCCGGGCGGAACGCGTACCAGGCGTTCGCCGTCCGCGACGCCGCGCCGGTGGCCGACGCCGCGACCGTCACCGCGCGGCCCACGGACCCGGCCGACACCCGCGAGACCGTGACCGTCCCCGCGCACGCCGCCCCCGCCTGCGACTGACCACGGGTCGTCGGCGCCCCCGCGACGGCCGCGGGGGCGCCGCCTCGCAGATACGCCGCACGGGTGATCCGCGCGCCCGGGCCGGCGTGGGAGGGTGCGCGCCATGGGCAGCCTCGACGAGCTCGACGACCTCCGTCCACCGCACCAGCCGCTGCGCCTGCGCCCGCCCCGGCACCGCGTGGACCCGCGTGCGGTGCGCTGGTGGGTGCTGCGCGGACTGCTGTCGGCCGGCCTCGTGACGGTCGTGCTCGGCGTCGTGGCGTGGCTGTGGGAGCCGGCGCGCGTCTGGCTCCTGCCGCTCGTCGCCGCCGCAGCCGTCTGGACGCTCGCCCGGACCCTCGTCGAGCCGCGCTGGCGCCACGCGGTCCACCGGTGGGAGACCACGGACCACGCCGTGTACGCGCTGTCCGGGTGGGTCGTGCGCGAGTGGCGCGTCGCGCCCCTCTCCCGGGTCCAGACCGTCGACGCGGTCCGCGGTCCGCTCGAGCAGGCGCTCGGCCTCGCGACGCTCGCGGTCACCACGGCGTCGTCGAGCGGCGCGGTGCGGATCCGCGGGCTCGACAAGGACGTCGCGGCCGAGCTCGCCGAGCAGCTCACGCTCGTCACCGAGCAGGTCCCCGGGGACGCGACGTGACGGCCGAGCCGCTCCCGGCGGGCACCGACGAGATCGGCGAGGTCGCCGCGGACTCCGCCGACGACGCGGTTATCGAGACCGCCGAGCCCGCCGGACGCGACGACGTGCCGTGGCTGCGCCTGGACGCGCGCATGATCGCGGTGGACCTCGCGCAGACCGTCCTGTCCCTCACGCCGACCGCGGTCGCGGTGTGGGTCTTCGGCGTCGACGCGAGCTGGGAGAGCCTCTGGCCGCTGCTCCTCGTCGGGGCCTTCGGCGTGCTCGGCGCCGTGCGGAACGCGCTGCGGTGGGCGTTCACGCGGTACCGCGTCACGGACGAGTACGTCGAGCGCCGCACCGGCGTCTTCGTGCGCCGCTACCGGTCCGTCCGGCGCGACCGCATCCGCAGCGTCGACACGACCGCGCGCCTGCGCCACCGCGTGGCCGGGCTGCGCGTGGTCCTCGTCGGCGCCGGGCAGCAGCTCGCCGCCATGGAGTCCGCGCTCGCGCTGGACGCCGTGTCCCGGCGCGACGCGGACGCGCTGCGCGCCGCCCTGCTGGCTGTGTCTCCCGTCGCCGAGGGCGCGGAACCACCGGCCGAGGACGTCATGGCGCGCTTCCGCCCGTGGTGGGTCGTCTACCACGTGGTCGGGGGCTGGTCGTTCGTCACGGCGGCCGGTCTGCTGTGGGGCGCGTACGGGATCGCGGCGACGTTCGGCGTCGACGCCGCGGGGTGGCTCGAGGACCTCGTCGACCGTGCGGCCCTCGGCACCGTGGGGACGATCGCGGCCGCCGTGGTGGTCACGGCGGTCGTCGGGGCGGTCGGCATGGGGGTCGCGTTCCTCACGACGTCGTGGGGCTTCGAGCTCGCGCGCGTGCCCGGCGAGCACGGGACGCAGCTGCGCACACGCCAGGGCCTGCTCACCACGCGCGAGGTGAACCGCGACGACCGTCGCCTGCGCGGCGTCCAGGTCGCCGAGCCGGTGCTCTGGCGCTGGATGGGCATGGCCGACACGCAGGTGCTCACCACCGGTCTGTCGATCCTGTCGACGTCGCAGCCGGCGACCGTCCTGCCCCGCGGTCCGGCGTCCGTGGCGTGGCCCGTGGCGCGCCGCGTGCTCGGTGCCGACCCCGACCCGCTGCGCGCGGCGCTCACCCCGCACCCGCGTCCCGCGCTGCGCCGCCGCCTGTGGTGGGCCACCGCGACCGCCGTCGTGGTCACCGCGGCGCTCGGCTGGCTCGTCGTCAACGGGGTGCTCCCGACCGCCGTCCTGTGGGCCGGGGCCGGGCTGTGGGCGGTCGGCCTGGTCGGGGCGGTCGTCGCCTACCGGGCCCTCGGCCACACGATCTCCGGCGCGTACCTCGTCGTCCGCTCCGGGCTCCTCAGCCGCGCGACGACCGCCCTGCGCCGCGACGCCGTGAGCACGGTCGCGCTGCGTGAGTCGGTGCTCCAGCGCCGCCTCGGGCTGCGCACCGTCTCGCTCATGACCGCGGCAGGCTACGGCGTCTACGAGGCGCCCGACGTCGAGGCCGACGAGGCGCTCGCGTTCGCCGTCGACGCCGCGCCCGGGCTGCTGGACCCCTTCCTCGAGCGCGCTCAGGCGCGGGGGCAGGAGCCGCCGCGCGCACCGACGGCATCGGTGTGAGGGTGGAGCCCATGCGCCTCGCGACCCGGACGTCCGTCCTCGCCGCCTCCGCCCTCCTCCTCGCGGCCTGCTCCTCGTCCCCGGACCCCGCGGCGCCCTCGCCGACCATCCCCTCGTCGTCCGCCCCCTCGCCGACCGGGTCGTCGGCCCCGACCACGGAGGCGCCCGACCCCTCGGCGCCGGCGGTGCCGACCGACCTCCCCGCGGACGTGATGCTGCCGGGTTCGGTCTGGGAGGCGGCCGGTGACCCGCGGGAGGAGTCCGAGGGCGCCACCGCATGGCGCCTGCCGGACGCCTGCTCGTCCGAACCCCCTGCCGACGCAGCCGCCATGCGCACCGTCCTCCAGGGCGACGGCGCCGCGGAGTCGCCCATCGGGGTGCAGCAGGTCGCCGTGTTCGCCGACGCCGACGCCGCGGTCGCCGCCGCGGACGGGCTCGACGCCGCGATCGCCGCGTGCGGCGCGACGGCTCCGGACGAGACCTCCGGCGGCACCACCTTCGTCGCCGAGCCGCTCGACGTCGGTGCACAGGGCGCAGGCCTCGCGACCGACCACTACGGTGCGTCGCAGAGCGGGGAGCTCGACGACGCGCTCGGCACCTACCTCGCCGCCACGCGGCGCGGGACCGCCGTCACGCTCGTGGCGCTCGACGGCGGCGAGAGCACGGTCGGGACGGCGCGCGAGACGGTCGTCGCGAACACGCAGGCGGCGTGGGACCTGCTGTGCCGCTACGACTCGGCGGGCTGCTGAGCGACCGGGGCGGTCACGCGACCGCGGTCGCCGGCACCGCACGGCCGAGCGCGCGGTACCGCCAGCCTGCGGCCGTCCACCGCTCGCGGTCGAGGGCGTTGCGCCCGTCGACCACGACGCGCCGCGCCGGGCGCAGCGCCGCCGGGTCGAGCGCGGCGAACTCGTCCCACTCCGTGAGGTGGAGGACGAGGTCCGCGTCGGTCACCGCCTCCTCGACCGACGCGACGTACCCGAGCGTCGGGAACGTGCGTGCCGCGGTGCGGGCGGCCTGCGGGTCGTAGACCCGCACGTGCGCGCCCTGGAGCTGGAGCTGGGCGGCGACGTTGAGCGCGGGCGAGTCGCGCACGTCGTCGGTGCCGGGCTTGAACGCCGCGCCGAGCACCGCGACGCGCTTGCCGAGCACGCTGCCGCCGCACTCCTCGACGGCGAGGGCGACGGTCCGCGCCCGACGCCGCATGTTGATCGCGTCGACCTCGCGCAGGAACGTCAGCGCCTCGTCGACGCCGAGCTCCCCCGCGCGCGCCATGAGGGCCCGGATGTCCTTGGGGAGGCACCCGCCGCCGAACCCGAGCCCGGCGCTGAGGAACTGGTGGCCGATGCGCGGGTCGTGCCCGATCGCCTCGGTGAGCGCGACGACGTCGCCGCCCGCCGCCTCGCACAGCTCCGCGACCGCGTTGGCGAACGAGATCTTCGTCGCGAGGAACGCGTTGGCCGAGACCTTGACGAGCTCGGCCGTCGCGAGGTCCGTGACGAGGAACGGGACGCCCGCGTCGACGAGCGGCCGGTACAGCTCGCGCAGCGCCTTCTCGTGCCGCTGGTCCGTGACGCCTACGACGAGCCGGTCCGGCCGCAGCGTGTCCTCGACCGCGCGCCCCTCGCGCAGGAACTCGGGGTTCCACGCGACGCCCACCTCGACGCCCTCGGGCGCGAGCGCTGTCGCGAGGTCCTGCAGCATCGCCGCGGTGCCGACGGGCACGGTCGACTTGCCGACGAGCAGCGCGTCCTGCCGGAGCTCGGGCACCAGGGCGCGCAGGGCTCCGACGACGTGGCTCGTGTCCGCGGCCATCGAGTCGCGGCGCTGCGGCGTGCCCACGCACACGAAGTGCACGTCGGCGAACGCGGCGGTCTCGGCGGCGGACGTCGTGAAACGCAGCCGCCCGCTCGCGGTGTGCCGCGCGACGAGCTCGGCCAGCCCGGGCTCGTAGAACGGCACCTCGCCGCGACCGAGCGCCTCGACCTTCGCGGGGTCGGTGTCGAGGCCGAGCACGTCGTACCCGAGCTCGGCGAGGCACGCGGCGTGCGTCGCGCCGAGATAGCCGGTGCCGACGACGGTCGCGCGCGGGCGGGCTGCGTCGCCCGGGGTGGTGGCGGGGGTGCCGGTGGTGCTCATGCTTCCTCCAGGAGTGTCGGTCCGGTGCCGTCGAGGACGGCGTCGAGCAGTCGTCCCGGCACGTCGCCGGGGGCGGGTCGGAAGGCGTAGACGGCGACGAGCCGGGCCCGCGCCGCGGTCGCCCACGCGGGCAGCGCGGCGAGCACGTGGTCGGCGGGCGCGTAGCCGTCGAGCACCGCGCGAGCGACGACGGCGGCGCGCGCGGTCGGGCACACGCCCTGGAGCGCGCGCAGCTCGAGGTGCACGAGGAGGTTCGCGAGGTCGAGCGCGGGGTGCGCGGTCGTCGCGAGGTCGAGGTCGAGCAGGCCGGCCCGGTCGGGGGCGCGCTCGTCGACGAGGAGCTGCTTGTCGTGCAGGTCGCGGTGCGTGGGCACGGGCGCGGCCGGCGGGGACGCGGCGAGCGCCCCCTCCACGTGCGTGAGCACGTCGTGCGCGGCGGACGCGGCCGCCGCCTCGTGCGCCACGGCCCACGACCACCACCGTCCGACGACGGCCAGCTCGGCGTCCGCGTCGTGCGCGGCTGCGTCGTGCCCGGCCGCGACGTCGGGCCGCTCGCTCCGGGGCCCGCCGCCGTCCTGCAGTCGCCGCAGCCCGTGCCCGACGGCGCGCCCGGCGCGCAGGAGCACCGTGTCGGGGACCACCGGGTCGGCGAGGAGCGCGTGGAGCGTGCGCCCCGGGAGCGCGCTCGTCGTCGCCGACCCGTCGCCCCGGGACAGGACCGCGGGGGTCACGAACGCGTCGTCGGGCACCGCGGGAGCCGGGACGGTCCGCCCGGGGCGGACGAGCTTGGTGAACGTGCCCGCCGGGTCCCGCACGACGCCGCGCCGTCCCGGCCGGTGCGCCACCAGCAGCGCGCCCGGCCGGCGTGCTGCCGCGGCGAGCGCGCGGAGGTGGAGGTCCGCGCCGTCGTGCTGGAGGACGACGGACCCGCGGTCCGTCGTGACGACCGTCCCGTCCGGGCCGAGCCGCCCCGCCACGCGCGTTGCCCGGGCGGCGTCGGCGAACCACTGGCCCGCGGCGAGCCGCACCGGGTCCCCCGCCCCCTCCGCGCGCTCGGCGCCGACGAGGAGCAGGTGCTCGGCCGAGCGGGGCAGCGCGGCGCGCAGCGTCCGGCCGTCGTCGGCGAACCGGACGGCGATCTCGACCGCGCGCGGCGCGTACCGGACGCGCGCCGTGCCCGCGCCACGCGCCCCGGCAGCGCGCCGGCCGTCGACCGGCCGCGGTTCGCGCTGCGCCACCGATCCCGGTGCGGCGTCCCCGTCCACGGACAGCGCCTCCTCGACCGCCCGGGCGACCGCGCCGCGGCGGTCCAGCACGGCGCGCGCGGCGTCCACGAGCGCGGCGCACGCGTCCTGCCACGCCGGCTCCTGACGGCGGAACGGCTCGGTCGCGCGTCGCAGCAGGTGGTCGGCCGTGGCGACGCGCACGGCCGCGGCGTCGGCCGCGCCGCCCGCCGCGCGGTACCCGTCGAGCACGGCCCGCACGGCGGCAGGGGCCCGGCGGTCGTCGTCGCGCACGAGCGACGCGACGAGCGAACCGAGGTCGTCCGCGAGGCCGCCCGGTCCGGCGGCGTCCGCGTCGACGAGCGCCAGCGTGCCGTCGGGAGCGAGGACCACCTGGTCGAGCGAGAGGTCGCCGTGGGCCGGCACGCGCCGGCCGGCACCCGCGCCGTCCGCGGCGGAGCCGACACGGTCGGCGACGCGCCGCGCGCCGTCGGCGAGGTGCGGCAGGAGCGCTGCGACCGCCTCGGCCGCGACGGCGGCGGGCGTGCACGACCCGTCGTCCACCGCCTCGTCGGCTTCGTCCGCTGCCTCCTCCACCGCCTCGTCGACGGCCTCCTCCGTCGGCGTCGGCCGCTGGAGGGTCGCGACCGTCTCCCCCACGCGCCGCAGGAGCGCGGCGTCGCGCGGGAGGCCGTCGAGCGGCGTCCCGTCGAGCCACGTCGTGACCACGAGACCGAGCGTCTCGTCGACGGCGAGCACGACGGGCGACGGGACCGGCCCGCCCGCGAGCGCCGCGTACCCCCGCACGACGCGCGCGACGTCGCCGGGCCGGACGGCGCGCACGAGGAGCGGTCCGCCGGGACCGTCGGCGCGGAGCACGGCGCGGCGCTCGGGGTTGTGCCGCACGAGCCGCGGGGTTCGGTCGAGCGCGCCACGCAGGTGCTCGGGGAGCGTCGCGGCGAGGGCGGCGCGGCCTGCGTCGTCGGTGAGGACGCGGATCCCCGGGACGCCGCGGTCGGCGCGCCACGTCGTGACGACGAGGCCCGCGTCGCGGTCGACGAGCAGGACGTCGGACGGCTCGGCCCTGCGGACGGTCTTGTCGAGCTTCGGCAGCGCGTGCGGTGCGTAGGTGCGCACGACGACGCCCTCGGGCTCGTGGCCGCGCACCGACCACGTCGCGGCGACGACGCAGCTCGTCCCGGGCTTGAGCCGCAGGTACGGCCGGGTGAGCGTCCCGGGCGTGCCGGTCGCGTCGGCGAGGCGGTCGGCGAGGGCCGCGAGGTCGGGTACAGCGGGTACAGCAGTTGCAGCGGGTACAGCAGTTGCAGCGGGTGCAGCAGGCGCAGGAGACGCAGCGGGCACGGCAGGCTCAGTCACGGTCTCAGCCACGGGTCACCGCCTCCCGGTCGCTGCTCGCTCCGCCGACGGCGGCGGGCCCCAGCACGTCCGCCGGCCGGCCCTGGGCGACGACGCGGCCGCCCTCGACGCGCGCGACGCGGTCGCAGCCGCGGGCCGCGGCGAGGTCGTGCGTGATGACGATCGTCGTGCGACCGGCCGTGAGGCGGGCCATCGCCTCGACGACCTCGCGCTCGGTGTCCTCGTCGAGCCCGGTCATCGCCTCGTCGAGCACGACGATCGGCGCCTCGAGGATCGCCGCGCGGGCGATGGCGATGCGCTGACGCTGGCCGCCGGAGAGCGTCGCGCCGCGCTCCCCCACGACGGTGTCGTACCCGTCGGGCAGCGCCATGACGAAGTCGTGCGCGCCCGCCAGCCGCGCCGCGCGCTCGACGTCGGCGTCCGTCGCGTCGTCGAGGCCGGTCGCGATGTTCTCGCGGACCGTGCCGCGGAACAGCACGCTCTCCTGCAGCACGACGGCGACGGACGTCCGCACGCTGCGCACGGTGAGCTCGCGCAGGTCGTAGCCGTCGATGCGCACGACGCCCGCGTCCGGGTCGCGCAGCCGCGACAGCAGGGAGACGAGGCTCGACTTGCCCGCGCCGGACGCCCCGACGACGGCGATCCGCTCGCCGGGCCGGACCGTGAGGTCGAGCCCCCGCAGGATCGGGTGGCCGGGCGCGTACGAGAGCCACACGCCCTCGAAGCGCACGGAGCCGCGCACCTGGGTGAGCGGGCGCGCCCAGGACGCGTCCACGACGTCGGGCCGCTCCTCGAGCACGTCGACGACGCGCTCGCTCGACGCCGCCGCCTGGGCGATGCGGCCGGTGTACTTCGCGATGTCGCGCATCGGCTTGAACGCCGCCTTGAGGTAGGTGAGGAACACGGTGAGCTCCCCGGGCGTGAGGGCGCCGTCGAGCACGCGGCGCGCGCCGACGTAGAGCACGAGCGCGGTCGCCGCGCCGACGAGGACGTCGGTCGAGCGCTCGAGCCCGGCCGAGAGCCGCTTGGCGCGCACGCCCTCGCGCAGCGACGAGTCGTTCGAGCGCGCGAACCCCGCGCGCATGCGCTCCTCGAGCGAGTAGGCCTGGACGACCTTGACCGCCGACAGCGTCTCGGTCGCGAGCGCCGCGAGGTGCCCCTCGGCCTTGCGCTGGTCGCGCGAGACGCGGCGGATGCGGCGCGTCAGTCGCGTGCTCGTGAGGAGGAAGACCGGCAGGACGACGAGCATGACGAGCGCGAGCTGCAGGTCGAGCACCGCGACGACGACCACCATCCCGACGAGGGTCACGACGTTGCCGATCATGGGCAGCATCGCCGTGACGGACACCTCCTTGAGCCGCCCGACGTCGCTCGTCACGCGGGTCACGAGGTCACCGGTCGGGGTGCGGTCGTGGAACGCGAGCGACAGGCGCTGGAGGTGGTCGTAGAGGTCGGCGCGCACGCCCGTCAGGACACGGTTGCCGGCGAGCGCGAAGCACACCGTGCTCGCGTACGCGGCGAGCGCGCGCAGCGCGGCGATCACGAGGAGCGACAGCGCGGCGAGGAGGATCACCGTGCCCAGGTCGGCGGGCGCCGGCCCGGCGGCGGTGGAGCCGGTCGCCGCGACTATGCCGTCGACGACGAACTTCAGCGGCCACGGTTCGAGGAGCCGCATCGCGACCTCGCCGAACATCGCGAGCGTGCCGAGCACGAGCAGGCGGCGCTGGGGCCCGACGTGCTCGCGCAGGTGCGGCCACGACCGCCGGAACGACCGGCCGGTGCCGCGCAGCGACGTGCGGGGACTCCGCTCAGCCACGGGACACCTCCCCGACCGGCAGCGCGACGCCCGCGAGGTCGAGCGCGCGCCCGACGACGACCGTCCAGTCGTGCCGTGCGACGGCGGCCTCCCGAGCCCGGGTGCCGAGCGTCGCGCGCCGCGCCGGGTCGGCCGCGAGGGCGACGAGCGCGTCGGCGAGCGCCGCGGCGTCGCCCGGCGGGACGAGGAGGCCGAGCGGGGCGCCGTCCGCGCCGGTGAGCGCGGCGGGCAGCTCCCCGATCGCGCTCGCGACGACGGGCAGACCCGCCGCGAGGTACTCGTACGCCTTGAGCGGGGAGAAGTAGAAGTCGTCGAGCGCGGGGTAGGGCGCGACGCCGACGTCGGCACGGTGGAGCAGCGCGGGCACGTCCGACGGCGCGACGGCGCCCGTCCGCTCGACCACGTCCCCGAGGCCGAGCCCGCGGACCCGGTCGTCGACGGCGGCCGCCTGCGGCCCGTCGCCGACGACGAGCAGCCGGGCGCGGGGCACTCGCGGCAGGACCAGCGCGAAGGCGTCGAGCAGCACGTCGAGGCCGTGCCACGGCTTGAGCGTCCCGACGAACGCGACGGTGAACCGTCCGTCCGGGCGGTGCGCGGGGGTGACCCGCGCGGTGTCGACGCCGTTGGGCAGCACGTGCACGCGCGCCGGGTCGGTGGCACGCTCGGCCGCCCATCGGGCGACGGGTCCGCTCACCGCGACGACCGTCCCGGCTGCGCCGATCGCCGCCCGTGCGCACCGCTCCGCGGACTCGGCGTCGACGAGCTCGCGGTGCCGTGCCTGCTCGGCGGGCAGCGGCGCGTTGACCTCGAGCACGGACGGCGTGCCGCTCCGCCGCGCCCACGCGGTCGCGGCCGTCCCCCACAGCGAGTACCGCTCGTACACGAGGTCGAGCCGGCCGTCCGCGGCGAGGGCGTCGAGCACCGGGCCGACGAGCGCGTCGGCGGCGCGCAGCGCGATCTCGCGCTCCGCCGTCGTGCGGGTGGGCACGACGGGCACGGGGTGCACGACGACGCGGCCCGGCCCGGCGAGGAGGTCCGCCGGGACGTCGTCGCCGGGGCGCACGGTGACGAGGTGGACCGTCACACCGGCACGGACGAGCACGCGCAGCAGGGCCTGGACGTGGACCGACGAGCCCTTGCGCCCGAACACGGGCACGCCGGGGTCGGTGCTGACGTACGCGACCCTCATGCCGCCCTCCCCGCGTCGGCGACGGTCACCGTGTCCGCGCGGTCGGCGTCGGGGCGCGCGCCGGCTGCGGGCGCCGCCGCGGAGCGCAGCACGTCCAGCAGCGCGGCCGACGTCCGCTCGACGTCGAACTCCGCCTCGACGAGGGCGCGGGCGCCGTCGGCCAGCCGGGACGCCAGGCCCGGGTCGGCGAGCACGCGGCCGAGCGCCGCGGCGAGCGCCGCGGCGTCACCCGGCGGGACGAGCAGGCCCGTCTCCTCGTCGCGCACGGCCTCCGGGATGCCGGTGACGGGCGTGGACACGACCGCCGTCCCCGCGGCCATGGCCTCGAGCAGCACGGTCGGCAGGCCGTCGCGGTTGCCGTCCGCGCCGAGCACGCACGGCGCGGCGAGGACCGATGCCCGGGCGACGACGTCGCGCACCCGGTCCTGCGAGAGCGGGCCGTGGAAGGTCACGTGGTCCGCGACGCCGAGCCGGTCGGCGCGCTCGCGCAGCGCCCCGTCCTCGGGCCCGGTGCCGACGAGGTCGAGGTGGACGTCGCGCCCGTCGCGCACGAGGAGGGCGAGCGCGTCGAGCAGGTCGGCGAAGCCCTTCTTCTCCACGAGGCGCCCGACGGCGGCGACCCGGCCGGGCACCCGGGGCGCGCACGACCGTGCGTGCTCGTCGAGGTCGAGGCCGTTGTAGACGCGGCGCACGCCGTCGGCCGCGCGCCCGAACGCCGTGCGCAGGTGCGCGAGGTTGTGGTCGCTCACCGTGACGACGGCGCGCGCGCCGGCGAGCTTGCGGCGCAGGTCGGCCGGGTCGACGTCCTCGTGGAAGATGTCCTTCGCGTGCGCGGTGAACGTGTAGCCGACGCCGAGCACGCGCGCCGCAAGACGGGCCACCGTCGTGGCGACCGACCCGAAGTGGGCGTGCAGGTGCGTGATCCCGGCGGAGCGGGCCGCGACGGCGACCTCGAGCGCCTGGGCGGCGTCCTCCGGGTCGGCGGCGACGAGCTCGTCGAGCGCGCCGTCGCGGAGCGCGGGCGCGAACAGCACGTGCGCCGCGCCGAGCGCGCGCCACACGTCGGACGGGCGCGCGGTCCGGGGCACGTAGTGCACCGGCGCCCGCACGGCCGCGAGCGACGCGTGGAACCGGGTGTCGACGGGGGCGCGCAGCGAGAAGATCTCGATCTCGACGCCGCGGCGCTCGAGCCCGCGCACCTCGTTCACGACGAACGTCTCCGAGAAGCGCGGGTACATCTTCGTCACGTACCCGACACGCAGGGCGGTGGTCTCAGGCGGTCGCACGGTGGTCCTCCTCGGTCGGGGCGGGCGCTGCAGGCACTGGCGTGGTGGGCACGGTCGTGGTGGGCACGGTCGTGGTGGGTGCCGCGCGGGCGCGCTCGACGAGGCGCGCGACGAGCGACGGGACGCGCGCGAGGCCGTCGAGGTCGACGTCGAGGGCCGGCCGGGCGCCGGCACGCCCGCCGGCCCGGGGCCGGGTGGCCGAGCCCAGCCACGCGGCGACCCGCTCGGGGGTGGGCTCGTCGTCGAGCACGTCGAGAAGGCCCAGCTCGGCGAGGCGACGGGCACGGACGAGCTGCTCGGCGCGCGGGTGCGTCCGGGGCACGACGAGCGCGGGCCGGCCGCTCGCGAGCACCTCGCACACGGAGTTGTAGCCGCCCATCGTCACGACGGCGAGCGCCCCCTCGACGAGCGGGACGACGTCGCGCACGAACGCGCGGACCTCGAGGTCGGGACGCGCGAGCGCGGCGCGGTGCAGGGCGGCGCGCGCCGCCGCGGGCAGGTACGGGCCGGTCACGAGGACGCCGCGCACGCCGTCGGGCAGGGTCGCCTCGGCGAACGCCGTCGCGAGCCCGGCACCGTCCTGGCCGCCGCCGACCAGGCACAGGACGTAGGGCGCGTCCGGCAGCGCCGTGGGCACGGTGGCGGCCGTGCTCGCGGTCGCCGGGAGCCGTGCCGCCCGGGCGGCCGCCGTCGCGGACCGGCCGCGGCCGAGGTATCCCGTGAACACGGTCCGCCGCGCGACGACGTCGGGCAGCGCGTACTCGACGAGCGGGTCGTAGACGCGCGCGTCGCCGTACACCCACACCTCGTCATAGAGGCGCTCGACCACCGACGTGCTGCGCTGGTCGTCCCACTCGCGCACCGCGACCTCGGGCACGTCGAGCACGTCCCGCAGGCCGAGGACGCACGCCGTGCGACCTCGCGAGCGCAGGCGCTCGAGCGCCGGGCGCAGCTCCCCGCCGACGCCGAGCGGCACCTTGTCGACGACGAGCACGTCGGGGCCGAAGGCGGCGAGCGCCCCGTCGAGGACGCCGGCGCGCACGGTGACGACGTCGTCGAGCGTGCCTCCCCAGCGGCGCGGCCCGTACCCGGCGGCGGGGTCCTTCGCGACGCCGGGCAGCGTGACGACCTCGGTCCGCGGCGGCAGCGGCAGGCTCGTCGCCTCGGCCGCGCCCGACAGGAGGAGGACGTCGGCGTCCGGGTCCGCGGCGACGACGGCGCGCGCGAGCAGCGAGGTGCGGCGCACGTGGCCGAGGCCCTGCGTGTCGTGCGAGTACAGCGCGACCCGCCGGCGGGCGGGGCGACCGCCGGGGGCGGGAAGCTCGGGTGCCGTCATGGTGGCCACCCTGTCGACGGGGGGTGAGACACCCGTGAACGCGCGGTGAGAGGTCTCTCATGCCGCGGCACGGCACGAGCACGTCATGTGAAGGGCTTCACATGACGTAGGGTGGCGGCGTCACCGTCACCGGCGGGAGGTGGGCGCCTCGGACCGGAAGGAAGCGCCCATGTCCCACGTCGACGTCGCGAGCACGCCGCGCAGCACCTCGACCCTGCCTCGGCCCGGGATCGGCCTCGTCGTCGCTCGCCGGCCGCGGATCTCCACGGTCGACTGGCCCGGGGTGCTCGCCGCGACGGTCTCCACGCGGGGCTGCCCGTGGCGCTGCGCGTCGTGCCACAGCCCCGGGTTCCGAGACCTCCCGGCACCCGGGGCGCCGCCGCCGGACGACGAGCTCGACTGGCCCGGCGTCGTCGCGTGGCTGCGGCACCGGCGCGCGCTGCTGGACGGCGTCGTCCTCGCCGGCGGGGAGCCGACGCTCCACGTGGGCCTGCCCGACGCGGTCGCCGAGGTGCGGTCGCTCGGCCTCGGCGTCGGGCTGCTCACGAGCGGCGCCTGGCCCGCGCGGCTGGCGCGCGTGCTGCCCCTCGTCGACTGGGTGGGGCTCGAGATCAAGCACCTGCCGTCGCGGTACCGCGCGGCGACGGGCAGCGCGTCGTCGGCGCGCCGGGCGTTCGAGTCCCTCGCGGTGCTGCTGCGCTCGGGCGTCGACCACGAGGTGCGGACGACCGTCGACCCGGTCTCCCACACGCGGGCCGACCTCCTCGCGCTCGGCGAGCACCTGCGGAGCCTCGGCGTCCGCCGTTGGGCGCTGCACGACCCCCGTACCGACGGCGCCGACCCGTGCTGGGTGGCGGCCGTCGGCGGGCGGGGGATCGACGACGTGCTCGAGGAGACCGACCTCGCGTGGGCGACCCGGAGCCGTCAGACGGTCGCGGGCTCCTCGGTGACGAGCGGGTAGACCCCGTTCTCGTCGTGGACCTCCCGGCCGGTGACCGGCGGGTTGAACACGCACACGCACGTGATGTCGGTCCGCGGACGGACCTTGTGCTTGTCGTGGTCGTTCAGCAGGTAGAGCGTGCCCGGCGCGAGCGGGTGCACCTCGCCCGTGGCGAGGTCCTCGATCTCCCCCTCGCCGGAGGTGATGAACACCGCCTCGACGTGGTTCGCGTACCAGAAGAAGCTCTCGGTCCCGGCGTACAGGGTCGTCTCGTGGACGGAGAAGCCGACGCGCTCCTTGGCGAGCACGATGCGCTTGCTGCGCCAGTTCTCCGTCTTGATGTCGGCGTCGGTGTCGGTGATCTCGTCGAGCGTGCGCACGATCATGGGGAACCTCCGGATGGTGACGGCAAGGGGGCGCGGGCCGGGGTCACGACGACGGCCCCCGGCCCGCGCGGTCTGGACGGCTGCGGACGGGTCAGGACAGGACGGCGGCGAGCGACGCCTCGATGATCGCGAGCCCGCGGCGCAGCTCCTCCTCCGTGATCGTCAGCGGCGGGAGCAGCTTGACGACCTCCCCGTACGGTCCGGAGGTCTCCATGAGCAGACCCCGCGCGAAGGCCTCCTGGCACACCCGGCCGGCGACGTCGCCGTCGGCCATCTGCAGCCCGCGGGCCAGGCCGCGACCCTTCGAGACCAGCCCGTGGTCCGGGTAGCGCGCGACGAACGTGTTGAAGTGCGACTCGATGAGCGCGCCCTTCGCGACCGTCGACCGCTCCAGGGCGTCGTCGGACCAGAACGTGCGGATCGCCTCCGCGGCCGTGGCGAACGCCGGTGCGAAGCCGCGGAACGTGCCGTTGTGCTCGCCCGGCTCCCAGATGTCGAGCTCGGGGCGCACCAGCGTGAGCGCCATCGGCAGCCCGTACCCGGAGATCGACTTCGAGAGGCAGATGATGTCCGGGACGATCCCGGCCTCCTCGAAGCTGAAGAACTTGCCCGTGCGGCCGCAGCCCATCTGGATGTCGTCGACGATGAGCAGGATGTCGTGCCGCTTGCACAGGTCGGCGAGCCCGCGCAGCCACTCGGCGCGCGCGGCGTTGATGCCGCCCTCGCCCTGCACCGTCTCGACGATGACGGCGGCCGGCTCGTTGAGCCCGCTCCCGCCGTCCTCGAGCAGACGCTCGAGGTAGACGAAGTCGTCGACGTCGCCGTTGAAGTAGTCGTCGTACGGCATGGGCGTCGCGTGGACGAGCGGGATGCCCGCCCCGCCGCGCTTCATGGAGTTGCCCGTCACGGACAGCGCGCCGAGCGTCATGCCGTGGAACGCGTTGGTGAAGTTGATGACCGACTCGCGCCCCGTCACCTTGCGCGCGAGCTTCAGCGCGGCCTCGACGGCGTTCGCGCCGCCCGGGCCGGGGAACACGACCTTGTGGTCCAGACCGCGCGGACGCAGGACCGTGGACTCGAACGTCTCGAGGAACTCGCGGCGCGCGCTCGTGAGCATGTCGAGGCTGTGGACCATGCGGTCGTCGACGAGGTAGTCGACGAGGACCTTCTTGAGGCGCGGCTCGTTGTGCCCGTAGTTGAGCGAACCGGCGCCGGCGAAGAAGTCGAGGTACTCGGTGCCGTCCTCGGCGTGGATCGTCGCACCGCGCGCGCGGTCGAACACGACCGGCCAGGCGCGCGAGTAGCTGCGGACTCCGGACTCCAGTGCCGTGAAACCGGTCGGGTCGTCGGCGGCGTTCGTGCCGGCGGTCGGGAGTGTCGGGGTAGTCACGAAGGAGCTCTCCTTGTGGTGGTGCGCACGGGTGCGTTGCGTCGTGGGGGCTGCGTCGTCACCCGTGCGCCGGACCGGCGCAGCCCAAGGTCTGCGGTGCGTCAGCGTGGGTGCACGCCGTCGACGACGAGCATCGGCTCGTCGACGTGGGAGTCGGGGAACTGGTCGGCGGTGAAGAGCGGCGTCGTCTCGATGGTGGCGCCACGGCGCGCCGCCCAGCGGACGAAGAGCGCGCGCGAGGCGACGTTCTCCTCGGCGACGGTGGTCTTCAGGGTCGTGACGTCCGGGGCGGCGTCGACCAGCGCGTCGAGCAGGCGCCCGGCGACACCGCGCCCCCGCACGGCCTCGTCCACGGCCACCTGCCACACGAACAGGTGCGCGACGTCGTCCGGCAGTCGGTAGCCGGTGACGAACCCGACGACACGCTCTCCGTCGGCCTCGTCGGCGTCCGGCACGACGGCGACCCGGCAGGTCTCGGCGAAGTGCTCGGCCAGGATCAGGTACGCGTACGACGAGTTGAGGTCGAGCTCGCCGGAGTCGCGGGCGACGCGCCACATTGCGGCGCCGTCGGCCGCGGTCGGGCGGCGCACGGTCACCGGTGCAGCACCGACGGAGGTGTCGACGGGGGCACCGACCGGGTCGGCCGGCACGGCAGCGGAGTCGCTGCCGGTCGTGCTCGGGGTCGAAGGAACGGAGGCCGCGGCGTTCGTCGTCGTGTCCATACCGCCGACGACCATAGACACATGTCGGCCGGACGCGCACCTGTCGATGGCGATCTCATGACCATCCGGGCCCTGACGGTCCGGAGTTATCCGCACGAGACTGCGGATACGGGCCCGTGCGTCACGATCTGATCACAGAGTCGTCCGTCGTCTCCCATGCTGAGATGCGCTGCGGACACGATGCCCGGTCGCTCACGGCCCCGGGGGGCGGCGCGCACAGGACGGACGACGCCCCAACGACGAACGGCCCCACCCGAGAGGGTGAGGCCGTTCGTGTCGGTGCGCCCGGAGGGATTCGAACCCCCAACCTTCTGATCCGTAGTCAGATGCTCTATCCGTTGAGCTACGGGCGCTGGTCGTGCTGCCGCTGATCGCTCATCGGCCGTCGAGAAGACTACCCCGTCCTGCTGGCGATCCCAAACCGGAACCTGCCCCTGGCCCCGGACGTGACCGAGGCCACGACCCGGTACCCCCGGTGCGACGCGTGCCTCCGCGCGTCCTCCTCCCGCCGCAGCCCCTGTCCTCCCACGGTCTGACCCGGGCCGGCCGACGTCCCGCCCGCAGCCCGACGCGACGCCACCACCGCACGCCGGACGATCGGACCATGACGTTCACCGGCCCTGCACCCGCCCCCAGCGGCTCGCCCCTCGTCGCGAGCGGCCTCACCAAGGTCTACGGCACCGCCCTGGCCACGACGCACGCCCTCGCGGGCGTGAGCATCACGGTCCACCCGGGCGAGTCGCTCGCGATCATGGGCCCGTCCGGCTCGGGGAAGACGACCCTCCTGCACTGCCTCGCGGGGATCGTGACACCCACGTCCGGCTCCGTCGCGTGGCGCGGCGACGACCTCACGACGCTGTCCGAGTCGCGCCGCACCGTCCTGCGCCGCGAGGACTTCGGCTTCGTCTTCCAGTCCGGGCAGCTCCTGCCGGAGCTGCCCGCCGTCGAGAACGCGGCGCTGCCGCTCATGCTCGCCGGCACGTCGCGCACCGACGCCACCGCCGTCGCAGCCCGCTGGCTCGCGCACCTCGGCCTCGCCGGGATGGAGCAGCGCCGTCCCGGCGAGCTGTCCGGAGGCCAGGCGCAGCGGGTCGCGATCGCCCGCGCGCTCGTCGGCTCGCCGGGCGTCGTCTTCGCCGACGAGCCGACCGGGGCGCTCGACCAGTCGACCGGCGCGGAGGTGCTCGACGTCCTGACCCACGCGACCCGCGCGTCCGGGGCGGCGCTGGTCGTCGTCACGCACGACGCCGGTGTCGCGCGACACTGCTCGCGCACCGTCACGATGCGCGACGGACGCATCTCCGGCGAGTTCTTCGCACCCGGCGCCACCGCGACGACCGCGGGCAGCACCACCGAGGAGGGCGTGCGATGAGGACCGTCGACCTGTGGTGGCTCCTGCGCCGACGCAGCGCGGACGACCGCGACCCGCAGGGCCTGACGAACGTCCTCGCGGTCGTCGCGTTCGCGGCGACGACCGCGATCCTGCTCGTCGTCATCGGCGGGTTCGGCGCGTTCCTCGACCGCGCGGGCGGCTTCGAGGGCGTGGCCGAGGGCGCGAACGGCCCCGTCACGGAGTACGCGAGCCAGTACCCGATCTTCGCGGGCATCGCGTCGCTCCTGCTCCTCGTCCCCCTCGTCACGCTCGGCGGCGCCGCCGCGCGCCTCGCCGTCGCCCGCCGCGACGCGCGCCTCGCGGCGCTGCGCCTCGCAGGCGCCACCACCGGCCAGGTCACCACGCTCACCGTGCTCGACGCGGCGGCCCAGGCCGTCACCGGCGCGCTCGCCGGGATCGTCGGCTACGGCGTGCTGCTCCCGCTCGTCGCCCAACTCCGGTTCCAGGGCCGCACCTTCGGGATCGGCGAGCTGTGGGTCGGCGTGCCGGCCCTGCTCGCCGCCGTCGCGCTGGTCGTGGCGGTCGCGCTCGTGTCCTCCCTCGTCAGCCTGCGGCGTGTCGCCATCACCCCGCTCGGCGTCGCGGCCCGCGTCACTCCCCCGGGACTCAAGGCCGTCCGCCTGCTCGCGACGGGTGTCGCGTTCGTCGCGATGGTCGTCGTGACCAACGTGTCGTTCGGGTCCGCCGCCCTCGCGATCACGCTCGTCGTCGGCATCCTGCTCGTCGGGTTCGCGACGCTCAACCTCGTCGGACCGTTCGTCATCTGGCTCGTCGGCAGGATCACCGCCGGCACCGCCCGCCGCGTCCCGACGCTGCTCGCGGGGCGCCGCATCGCCGACGACCCGAAGACGGCCTGGCGCTCCGTCGGCGGCGTCGCGCTCGCGACGTTCATCGCCGGCATGGCGAGCATCTTCGCGCTGCTCGACGCCGGCGCGGCGTCCGACCCGGCGGAGGCCCAGCTCCTCGTCGACCTGAAGACGGGCGGCTTCCTCACCCTCGCCATCGCGGGCGTCCTCGCCGCCGTGTCGACGGGCGTCATGCAGGCGGGCCGCGTCGTCGACCAGCGCGGCGAGTACCGCACGCTCGTCCTCGCCGGGACGGACCTGCGCACGCTCGACCGGGCACGGTTCCGCGAGACGCTCGTACCGCTGGCCGTGAGCGTGGGCGTCGCGACGGTCATGGCGCTCCTGTTCATGGTCCCCGTCATCGGGCTCAACACGTTCGCGAACGCCGGCGTCGTCGTGCAGTTCCTGCTGTGCGTGGCGGCGGCGTCGGGCCTCGTGCTCGCGGGAGCGGGGGCGTCACGGTTCGTCGTCCGGTCCGTGCTCGCGACGTCGGGCTCGGCCTGACACGCGCCACCGCCCGGGCACAGAAAAGGCTCCGGGCGCGTGGCTGCCGGAGCCTTCCTGGCGGAGACGGAGGGATTTGAACCCTCGAACGGGTTGCCCCGTTACCACCTTAGCAGGGTGGCGCACTAGACCTGACTATGCGACGTCTCCTCGCGGGCCTGGCCGACGGCCGTCGTGGTGCACCCGCGTCGCCCAGGGTACCGGCGTGCCGCCGCGCGTCCAAACCGCACGGCGCTCACCGCTCGAACGTCCACTCCCGGTCCGTGAGCATGCGCGCGACCGCGAGCCCGATCGCCAGCGCGACGATGACCAGCCCCGCCTCGACCGCGTAGCCCAGGGCCTGCGCCGTCGTGCCGGTGTTGAACTCGTAGACCGCCCGGTACGCCGTGACACCGGGCACCATGATGACGACGGCGGGGACGGAGACCGTGATGCGCGGCACCCGGAGAGCGGGCGCGACGCCGGCCGCGAGCAGGCCCACGAGCAGCGCGGCCGCCGCGGCGGCCGCCTGCGGGAACACGTCGGCGTCCACGAGCACGAGGCGCCCCACGTTCGCCACCGCACCGGTCGCGGCGGCGCCGACGGCCATGGTCCACGGGCTGTTGAACATGAGCGCGAACCCCAGCACGCCGAGGAAGCTCGCCAGGGTGCGCAGCGCGAGCAGGAGCGCCGGGTCGATGCCGGGCGGCGGCACCGGGTCGGGCGCCAGGCCTGCGACCGCGGAGAAGCCCCACACCGCCAGCGCCGCCGACGCCAGGAGCACCAGGGCGTACGTGAGGCGGGCGACGCCCGCCGAGAAGTCGAGCCGCGCCAGGTCGAGCGCACCCGTGACGAGCGCGAACCCCGGGACGAGGAACAGCACCGCCGAGACGTACCCCGCCTCGTGGTTGCGCGAGACGCCGGCCAGGTCGGAGAGCGCGAGCACGAGCGCGAGGTACGCCATGCTCGCGACGGCGGCGGACAGCATCGTCACGCCGAACTGGTTCACCCCGCGGTGCAGCATGGTGCGCCGCACCGACTGGCCGAGCGCCGCCGCCATCAGCACGGCGCCGCACTCGACCGGTCCCCCGTTGTTGAGGAACGCGAACGCCGCGCACGCCACACCGGCCCACAGCGCGTTGAGCGCCGTCCCGTACAGCAGCGGCTTGTGCGCGATCCGGTCCAGCTCCGCCTCGACCGCCGGCAGGTCCGCCTCGCGCGGCAGGGTCACGGCGAAGCGCTCGAGCTCGCTGAGGCGGTCGGCGTTGATGCCCACCGACCGGACCTCCGTGAGCTCCGTGCGGAAGATCGGCCCGCGGTACGACGTCGCGGTGATCTCCGTGAGCGTGACGTGCGCGGCGACCCGCTCCAGGCCGAGCGCCCGCCCCACGCGCGACATGTGCTCCTTCACGCGGTAGCTGCCGGTGCCCGCGGAGAGGGCGAGGCGGCCGGTGCGCAGGACGGCGCCCGAGCGCCGGATCAGCTCGACCGGTTCGAGAGCGGCCTCGTCGGGCGGGGCGGGGCGGGGCGGCTCGGGAGTCACCCGGCCATCTTGGCGCACGGCCGACGGCACGGCACCCGTCGAAGGTCCCGTGCCGTCGGCCCGCCGGGAGCGGAGGGCGAGGGATTCGAACCCCCGGTGCATTGCTGCACAACGGTTTTCAAGACCGTCACATTAGGCCGCTCTGTCAGCCCTCCCGGGCCTCACGGCCCAGCGAGCCATTCTGGCACGTCGCACCGGGCGCGACGACGCCCCTCCGGCGGTGGGGCCCGGCCCGCACGACGACGGCGGGCCGCCCCGGGAAGGAGCGGCCCGCCGTCGTGGGGCGCGTGTCGAGCGGAGTGGTCAGGCCGCCCCGCGCAGCTGACGCATCGCGAGCTGGACGAGCGCGATGAGCGTCTGCTTCGTCGCGGCGCGCGACCGGGCGTCCGTGTACAGCATCGGCACGTGCGCCGGGATCTGCAGGGCCTCGCGCACGTCCTCGAGGCGGTGCTTGGCGACGCCGTCGAAGCAGTTGACGCCGACCACGAAGGGGATGTTGCGCGACTCGAAGTAGTCGATCGCCGGGAAGCACTGCTCCAGCCGGTCCGTGTCGACGAGCACGACCGCGCCGATCGCCCCGCGGACCAGGTCGTCCCACATGAAGAGGAAGCGGTCCTGGCCCGGCGTGCCGAAGAGGTAGAGCCACAGGTTGCCCGGGAGGGAGACCCGGCCGAAGTCCATCGCGACGGTGGTCGTCGTCTTGCGGTCGCTCACGCCACCCGCGTCGTCGACACCCACCGAGTGCTCCGTCATCGCGGCTTCGGTGTTGAGCGGCTCGACGTCGGAGATCGACCCGATGAACGTCGTCTTGCCCACCGCGAAGCCGCCCGCGACGACGATCTTCACGACCGTCGGCGCGGTGCGCTGCTGGTCACCGGAGGCGGGCCGGGCCTGCCCCGTGGCCGTGGGCTGCGGCGCCGTGCGGGGCTGCGGGGCCTGCGCAGCGGATCCGGGCTGCACCCCGGTGGCGGCCGTCTGGGCCACGGCGGGCACGGGCGCGACGGTCGGCGCGGGCGTCTGCGGCGTGTAGGCCGTCTGCTGGGCGGCGGGCGCCTGCGGCGCCGGTGCGGGCGCCGGCTGCGCCGTGGGTGCCTGCTGCGGTGCAGGCGCCGGCTGCGGGGCCGGGTTCTGCTGCGAGGCCGGAGCCTGCTGGGCCGGGACGGGTGCCTGCTGACCGGCACCGGTGGCTGCCGACGCCGCGGCGCCGGCGCGCTCCGAGGAGCCCGTGCCGGTCAGGGGCGACCACGACGGGGCCGGGACCGTACCCGCGGACGAGCCCGACGACGCACCGCCCTGCGGTACGGCGCCGGAACCCTCAGAGGGTGGAAATGCCATTGAGAACACTCTCCAGGACGCTCAGCGACAGGCCGGAGTGGTTGCTGCCGTGGCCCGTGTGCACGTTGAGCGGGGTCGAGGTGTGGACGGTGATGTAGTTGTCCTCCTGCAGGTCGGCGACGAGCACCTTCGTCACGCCGAGCGGCAGCCGGAGCAGCGCCGAGAGCTCGGCGATGGACACGTAGGTGTGCGCCGCGTGCTGGAGGATCGCCCGCTTCTCCGGGGGCAGGCCGTAGCTGTTCACCGCGCCGGGCATGACCTCGACGAGGGCCTCGAGCGGGAGGTCGGACGTGGCCGACCGCACGCGTCCGCCGGTCACGGCGTACGGGCGCACGGTGGCCGCCTCGTAGACGTCGCCGTGCGTCCCGACGCTGCCGAAGGGTACGTTCGTCATCGATCAGACCTCATCCCACGGGGGCTCGGGTTGCACCGTCAACGGGGAGGCTCCCCCGCATCTCGGAGATCAGCTGCGGGGTCAGCGTAGCCTCCGTGCGCGAGACCAGGAGCGCCATCTCGTACCCGATGAGGCCGATGTCGCAGTTCGCCTCCGCGACCACGCCGAGCACGGACCCGTTCGACACGTTCATGAGGAACAGGAAGCCGTTGTCCATCTCGATGATGGCCTGGCGGACGTTGCCGCCGTTGAGCTGGCGGGCGGCCCCCCGCGTCAGGCTCGACATGCCCGAGACGATCGCCGCCAGCTGGTCGCCGCTGGTGCGGTCGAGCTGGTCGGACATCGCCATGAGCAGGCCGTCGGCCGACACCACGAGCGTGTGCCGGCTACCCGGTACCGTCCGCACGAAGTTGTCGAGCAGCCACCCGAAGTTCGTTGCCTCGGTGCTGAGCGCGTTCACTGTTCCTCCTCGTCAGTTGCCACAGACGGCACGTCGTCACCGCGCCTGCGGCGCTGAATCAGGGACATGATCCATGGTCTCGGGTCTCCACGTCGAACCGGCCTCCTCGTCCCCCTCGACACGGCCGCGGGCCGTGCCGGACTGGAACGCCGAGAGCCGTGCCCGGAGCTGCTCCGGGTCGCGGTCGATCCGGGCCGTGAACCGGTCCACGTACCCCTCGCGGTCCTGCCCGCGCGAGCGGCGCGCGAGACCCGAGGAAGCGGTGGGCTCCACCTTGAGCGGCTGGTACGTCCCGCTGTCGGGCCCGCTCAGGCTCGTCTCCTGGAAGTCGCCGGCGCCGCGCAGCAGCGTGGACATCTCCTCGTAGAGCACGGCCGAGGCCATCCAGTCCGAGCGCGCCTCGACGGAGTCGCTGATGTAGTCGTCCTCGAGCGGCTCCAGGTCCGGCACCTGCCGGCGCACCAGCGGGACCGGGGCCCCGTACCCGCCGTCGGCCCCACCACGCCGGGCGGCGAGCGGCGCGACCGGCTCGGCGGCCGGCGTCGTGACCGCGGGGGCGGCGGGCGCGGCAGCAGCAGGTACGGCCGGCGCAGCAGCGGGGGCAGCAGGGGGTGCGGCCGGGGCGAAGGACGACGTCGTCGACACGGAGGGGGGCGGGGCGTACGTCGTGTCGGTGCGCTCCGCCTGCACCGGCGCCGGGCTCTCCGGGGCACGCGTGGCGGCAGGGGCGGGACCGGCGAACGCCGACGCACGCACGGGACCGGGACGCGGGTCCGCCGCGACCGGAGCCTCGTCCGCGGGCGTGAGCGTCAGCGGCGGCTGCTCCAGCGCCGGCTCCACCGGCGCGACGTCCACCGGTCGTGCCGACGCGGCGTCGCTCGAGGGCGCGCGTCCGGCGGGCGCGGACTGCGTGGACGTGGACGCCTGCGGCGTGGCGGACGTGCGGGGGCGGCGACCGAAGATGCCGCGCTTGCGCGTCTGGTTCTCCCGGAGCGACCGGCGCGTCGGCAGGTCCGCCATGAGCTCCTCGAAGCGCGGCAGCGCCTCGAACGTCAGCTCGGCGGGCACGTCCTCGCGCTCCTGCTCGGCCGTCTCCGAGGGGGCCTCGGCGACGGGCTGCTGCTCCACGGTGGACTCGACGGCACGCTCCGGTGCCGCGTCCGGGACCCGCTCGGGCGAGCGCTGCGCGAGCGGCACGCGCGCGACGGTCGTGTCGTCGACGGGAGCCGGTGCCCAGTCCACCGGCTCGGGCGTCCAGGCCACGGGCTCCGGCTCCGCGTGCGGCGCGACGGGGGCCTCGTGCGTCTCCTCGACGGCCTGCGGCGCGGGGTCGGCCGGCGGTACCCACGTCTCGGAAGGCTCGGGCGACCACGGCTTGGAGGGCTCGGGCGACCACGGCTCGGACGTGACGGTCTCGCCGCCCGCGTGGTGGTCGGGGACGAGCGGGATGTCCGTCGCCGTGACGTCCGGCGAGGGGCCGAGGTCGACCGGGTTCGTCGTGGCCCCGCGCTCGCCGACGGGGCGGAAGCTGGAGAACATCGCGGAGCGCGTGCTGACGTCGAGGACGGGGATCTCGGCGGACTCCGGCTCGACCGGGGTGGCGGCGGTCCGCGACCGGCTCGGCAGGCTGCCGGCCGCCGGGGCGACCTCCGCCGGCGGGGTCCACGCGTCGTCGGCGGCCGGCATCTCCTCGGGGAGGGCGGGCGTGGCGAGCGGCGGGAGGACGATCGCGCCCGTCTGCGGACCGGAGGCGAACGACGCGCTCGGGGCGGACGCCGTCGGGTCGACGGTGCGCGAGCGACGTCGCGGCATCCCCGTCTGGGTGGTGCCGTCGGTGAGCGCGGCGATGTCGACCGCCTCGGCGACCGGCGGCTCGGGCGCGACCGGCACGGTGGCCGAGGCGACCGGCATCGGCGCGACGGGGACGGGCTGGGACGCGACCGGCGGCTGCTGGGGAGCCTGCTCGGCGGGGACCGCCGGGAGCACGCCGGTGCTGGTGAGCTGCTGCGCGGCGGCCTGGGTGCCCGACTCGAGCGGGTCGGTCGGCACGGGCAGCGGGACGTTCGAGTCGGCGACGAACAGCACGGCCGGGAAGGAGACCGTGACCTCCGTGCCGGTGCCGTCCGAGCCCGCCGCGAAACGCACGCGCGCGCCGAGGCGGTCGGCGAGCCGGCCGACCACGAAGAGGCCGAGACGCTGCGCGCCGACGACGTCGGAGGCGGCGTGGGTCGCGACCTTGCGGTTGGCGTCCTCGATCTCCTCGGGCGTCATCCCGAGGCCGTGGTCGCGGACGGTGACGTGCACGGCGTGCTCGTCGCGACCCGTGGTGACCTCGACCGGCGTGTGCGGCTCGGAGAACATCGTCGCGTTCTCGAGGAGCTCGGCGAGCAGGTGCGCCGCGTTGAGCGCGTTGTGGCCGAGCATGAGCGGGTCGACGACGAGGTTCAGGCGGACCCGGTCGTAGAGCTCGATCTCGGACGAGGCGGTACGGATGACATCGGAGGCCGGCATGGGCTGGCGCACACGACGGCCCGAGTCGATCCCCGCGAGCACGAGGAGCGATTCCGCGTTGCGACGCATCCGGGTCGCGAGGTGGTCGAGGCGGAAGAGGTTCGACAGGGTCCCCGGGTCCTCCTCGGAGCGCTCGAGGTCGTCGAGGAACGCGAGCTGGCGGTTGAGGAGCACCTGGTCACGACGCGCGACGTTGACGAACATCTCGGCGATGGAGCCACGGAGCGCGGCCTGCTCGCGGGCGACCCGGACGGTCGTGGTGTTCACGTCGTTGAACGCCGTGGCGAGCTGGCCGACCTCGTCCGTCGACTCGACGGAGATCGGCGTGAGGTCGATGGACGGCCCCTGCCCGGGGACGGCCACCTGCGAGACGAGCTGCGGCAGGCGCTCACGGACGTCCTCGGCGGCGCCGGTCAGGCGGCGCAGCGGGTTGACGATCGCGCGGGCGATGAGGCCCGCGACGAGGAGCGAGGCGACGATCGCGAGCAGCGTCGCGGCGATGGTGACCACCGCACGGGTGGTGGCCGCCCCGGAGAGCGCGTCCGCCTGCTCCGCCGTCTCCGCGCGCACGGCGTCACGGACCGGGATCGTCTCGTTGCGGAATTCCGTCGACTCGATGGGCCACGCCTCGACGTTCGAGGCGATCGCCGTCTCGGGTCGCGAGGCGGCCACGTTGCCACGCAGCTGCTTGTACGTCACGCCCTCCACAGGCATGTCGACGTCGATGCCGGGCAGCGCGCGCACCGCGTCCCGCGCCTCCTCGACCATCGCGTCACCGGCGGTGAGCAGCACCGCCGCGCTCTGGTTGTCGGCGGTGCTGCTCTGGCCCACCTGCGCGGCGTTGAGCACCGCGCCCGCGACGGGGAGCTCGAGCGCCTGCTGGGCGAGGAGCTCGTCGAGCTGCACGTACGCGTCGAGGTACTGGGCGAGCCCACGGTCCGGCGTGGTGTCCGCGAGGGTCCGCGGCACCTCGAGCGCGGAGTCGATGAGACCGGAGTACAGGTCGATGCGCTGGTTGCGCCCGAGACCGGTGCGGTCGATGGAGCGCCGCACGACGTCCAGCTCCTCGCGGTCGGCGAGCGTCGCGTCCACGGCCGCGCGGACCCGCGGGTCGAGCGCCGAGAGGTCGAGGGACCGCAGCAGACGGTCGCGCTCGTCGAGCGCGGCGTCGGTGGTCTCGCGCTGCGCCATCATCTGCTCCTCGGCGCCCTCGCCGCCGAGGGCGTCGACGACGCTGAGCGAGCGCTCGGCCGCGATCTCCGTGCCGGCGACGTCCTGCGCGGCGAGCGCCTCGACGAGCGCGCTCGTCTGGTGCGCGTTGCGCGCCTCCGTGATCGACTGGGCCGAGATGAACGCGGCGGCGACGAAGAGGACGAGCACGGGGACGGCGAGGGCCGCAAGGATCTTCCCGCGAACGCTCAACCTGCGGAGCATACGAACCTGCCTCCATGACCCAGATCCATCCGGTTCGGCGACGGCGTCGCGGCGTGCGCGCGCAGCCCGGCTCCCCGGTCGTGCGTACTAACTATCGGTGCACATCGTCCGGACACCTAATCCGCCGGTGGCCCCACTGACAGGCGTCACCGGCCCCGCCCCCTGCCGGGCGAACCGGCGCCCTCGGTGGCGCGCGCGTAGGCTCGACGGTGTGCGAGCTGTCACGATCTCCGGCCCCGGTGGCCCTGAGAACCTAACGGTTTCCGAGCTGCCTGACCAGACCCCCCGGGCGGACGAGCTGGTGCTCGACGTCGTCTCCGCTGGCGTGAACCGCGCTGACCTGCTACAACGCGCCGGGTCCTATCCCCCGCCGCCCGGCGCACCGGACTGGCCGGGCCTCGAGGTCGCCGGCACGGTCGCCCGCGTCGGCGACGGCGTGAACGGCTGGTCGGTGGGCGACCGCGCGGTCGCGCTCCTCGACGGCGGCGGGTACGCCGAGCAGGTGCGCGTGCGCGCGTCGCAGGTGCTCCCCGTCCCGGCAGGCGTCGACCTCGTCGACGCGGCGGCCCTCCCCGAGGCGGCGTGCACGGTGTGGAGCAACGTCGTCGACGTCGGGCGCCTCGTCGCCGGCGAGTGGCTGCTCGTCCACGGCGGCTCCGGCGGCGTCGGCACGATCGCGGTCCAGGTCGGGGCCGCGCTCGGCGCGCGCGTCGCGGTCACCGCGGGCGGTCGCGAGCGCGCCGACCGCTGCCTCGCCCTCGGGGCGAGCCTCGCCGTCGACCACCGCGAGGAGGACTTCGTCGACGCCGTCCGTGCCGCGTCCGACGGCCGCGGGGCTGACGTGATCCTCGACGTGGTCGGCGCGGCGTACCTGGACCGCAACGTCCGCGCGCTCGCGACGAACGGCCGGCTGGTGGTCATCGGGATGCAGCAGGGCGCCCGCGCCGAGCTGGACCTGGGCCGCCTCCTGGCGCGCCGCGCGTCGGTCGCGGGCACGACCCTGCGCGCGCGCCCCGCCGAGGAGAAGGCGCGCATCGTGCGCGAGGTGCTGACGCACGTGTGGCCGATGGTCGAGGACGGCCGGGTGCGCCCGGTCGTGCACGCGCGGCTGCGTCTCGACGAGGCCGCCCGCGCCCACGAGCTCCTGGACTCCGGCGAGGTCTTCGGCAAGGTGCTGCTCGTCCCGTGAGCCCGCCGGTGCGGGCGTCCGCGGCACCCGCGAGACTGGCCCCATGGCTGACGACGCACCTGCCCCCCGCCCCGACGACGACCGGTCCGCGGACCGCCCCGAGCCCGGTGGCACGCCCGGCGACGGCCCGGACCGCGTCACGGTCGTCACGCCGGACGGCACGGGGGTGAGCGTCGTGGACGACGACGCGCCCGAGGGCTCCGGGGGCGACCCGGCCAACGTGATCGAGGAGCCGGCGAAGGTCATGCGCATCGGCGGCATGATCAAGAAGCTCCTGGAGGAGGTGCGCGACGCGCCCCTCGACGACGCCGCACGCTCGCGCCTCGCCGAGATCCACGAGCGCTCGCTCAGCGAGCTCGAGGAAGGGCTCTCCCCGGACCTCGTCGACGAGCTGCACCGGATCACGCTGCCGTTCACGGACGACACCGTGCCGTCGGACGCGGAGCTGCGCGTCGCGCAGGCGCAGCTCGTGGGCTGGCTCGAAGGGCTCTTCCACGGCATCCAGACGGCGCTCGTCGCGCAGCAGATGGCCGCCCAGGCGCAGCTGACCCAGATGCGCCGGGCGCTTCCCCCGGGGGCGGTGCCGATGGGTCCGGGCGGTCCCGGCATGCCGGCCCGGCAGGACGGCCACGACCCGCACGACGGACGCCCGTCCCCCGGTCAGTACCTCTAGGCCCCGGGCTCCTCGGGGCCTCTGTCCGTCGAGGGCGCGGAGGACCGGCGCGCGGTCATGGCGATGGCGCCGGAGACGAGGACGAGGCCGGCGAGCTCCGGCAGCGTCGGCACCTGGCGGAGCACGACGGCGCCGACCACGGCCGCCGTCGCGGGCAGGAGGGCGAGCAGCACCGAGAACGTCGCCGCGCTCACGCGCGGCAGGATCACCTGCTCGAGCGCGTACGGGACCACGGACGAGAACAGCGCGATGCCCGCGACGGCGACGGCGTGCCGCCAGTCCGCGAGGACCGGCAGGGCGTGCGGGGCGAGGAACGGGGCGAAGGCGAGGGCGCCCAGCGTCATGGCGACGGACAGGGAGGTCACGCCCGACCCCGCCACCGCGACGCGGCGCCCGAGGAGGATGTACGCCGCCCAGCAGGCCGCGGCGACCGCGATCGCGCCGAGACCGACGACCGCGTCCGCGCGCGGCAGCTCGGACTCGAGCGTGACCCCCGCGAGCAGCACCACCCCGGCGGCCGCGACGGCGATCGCCCCGCGCTCCCGCCAGCCACGCCCGGTGACGGCGGCGACGGCGACCGGCCCGCAGAACTCGATCGCCACGGCGGTGCCGAGCGGCAGGTGGTCGATCGCGACGTAGAAGGCGAGGTTCATCGACGCCAGGGCCAGGCCGAAGACCGCGACCCATGCGAGGTCCCTGCGCGACCACGCGCGGCGCCACGGGCGTCGCCACACGAGCAGCAGCACGGCGGACGCCGCGATGCGCAGCCACCCGACCTCGACCGCGCCCGCCGCCGCGAACAGCCCGACGGCGATCGCCGCGCCGAGGTACTGCGTGAGCCCGGAGACGACGAACAGCGCGGGGACGGGGACCCGCTCGAGGGCGGCGGCGGGGCGGACGGGCACCGCACGACTCTACGACCGGGGCACGCCGGCGCCGCCCGGCACGAGGGCCGGACGGCGCCGCGCGCGTCAGCCCTTGACCGACCCGGCGAGCAGACCGCGGACGAAGTAGCGCTGGAGCAGGACGAAGACGACGAGCGGGACGATGATCGAGATGAAGGCCCCGGCGGTGAGGATGTGCCAGTCGCCGCCGCGCGAGCCGGCCATCTCGGCGACGCGCACCGTCAGCGGGTAGGACTCCGTGCTGGCGAACGTCAGGCCGACCAGCAGGTCGTTCCAGACCCACAGGAACTGGAAGATCGCGAACGACGCGATGGCCGGGACGAGGAGCGGCAGGAGCACCTGGAAGAAGATCTTCACGTGCCCGGCGCCGTCGACGCGCGCGGCCTCGACGAGCGAGCGCGGGATGTCCTTCATGAAGTTGTGCAGCAGGAAGATCGCGAGCGGCAGCGCGAAGATCGAGTGCGACAGCCACACCGTCCAGAAGGTGCCGTTGAGGCCGACGGTCACGTAGTCGCTGAGCAGCGGGACGAGCGCGACCTGGAGCGGCACCACCTGGAGCGCGAAGATCGCGACGAAGAGGATGTTGCGTCCGCGGAACTCGATCCACGCGAACGCGTACGCGGCGAGCAGCGCGAGCGTGATCGGGATGACCACGGCGGGCAGCGTGATGACGAACGAGTTGACGAAGTAGGTCGCCAGGTCGGCCCCGCTGCCGTACAGCGCCTGGTCGTAGTTGTCGAGCGTGAACTCCGCCTCGCCGGTGAAGAGGCCGGGGATGACCGTCCACCACCCGCTGCGGCGGATGTCGAGCTCGGGCCGGAACGACGTGACGAGGAGGCCGATGGAGGGGATCGTCCACAGGATCGCGATGAGGATCGCGATGAAGGACGCCCACGGGGAGCTGAGCCGCCCCTTCGCGGCGATCGCGCGCCTCTCGAGGCGGCTGATCTTGCGGGGGCCGCGCGGGCCCTCGGTCTCGCCCTCCCTGGTGAGGTCGGTCTCCGGGACGACCGGGGGGATCGGGGTGCTGGTCATCGGATCTCCTCGGCAAGCCGCATCTGGCGCACGTTGTAGACGATGATCGGCACGACCAGGATGAAGAGGATGACCGCGAGCGCGGAGCTCAGCCCCTGGTTGTTCTGCCGGAACGCCTGCGTGTAGAACTCGTTGGCGACGACGTCCGTGCCGAACTGGCCGCCGGTCATCGTCCGGACGATGTCGAAGATCTTGAGCGTCGCCATCGCGATCGTCGTGAGGACGACGACGAGCGCCGGCCGGACGCTGGGGATCGTGATGTACCGGAACATGCCGAAGCCCTTGAGCCCGTCGAGCCGGGCGGCCTCGACGATGTCGTCGGGGATCGCCTTGATGGCCGCGGAGAGCACGGTCATCGCGAACCCGGTCTGGATCCAGATCATGACGACGATCAGGAAGAACGTGTTCCACGGCTGGCCGATGAGGAACTGCTGCGGTTCACCGCCGAGCCAGACGATGACCTGGTTGAGCAGGCCGATCTGCTGCACCCCGGGCTGGTTCGGCCGGAACTCGTAGACGAAGCCCCAGATGATCGACGCGCCGACCATCGAGATCGCCATGGGGAGGAACACGAGCGCCTTGGCGAACTTCTCGAAGCGGGTGCGGTCGACGAGCACGGCGTAGACGATGCCGATGAACGTCGACAGCAGGGGCACGATCACGACCCAGAGCGCGGTGTTGCGCAGCACGAGCTGGAACTGGTCCGTCGTGAAGGCCGTGACGTAGTTGTCGAGGCCGACGAACTCGTTGCCCCGCCGGTCGAACAGCGAGTTCCACACGGTGATGAGCGCGGGCCGCACGAGACCCCACGCGAGCCCGATCACGGCGGGGCCGACGAAGCCCAGGACGACGACCCAGCGCGGGATGCGCTTGGGCCGGTCCACCGCGAGGAGGATCGCGCCCATCACGACGACGAACAGCGCGATCGCGAGGAACATCAGACCGAACTTCTCCGCGGGAGAGCTCGGGTCGGTCAACCAGTCCATCGTGGCCTCCGGTCTGCCCGCCCGCCTCGGTGCGGGTCGGGACTCGTGTCCAGGGTGGGGTCGGGCACGGGGGGCCCGCCGGCTCGGCGGACCCCCCGTCCCGTCACGCTCGGGTCAGGTGGACGTCACGCGTCCGGGCCTCACTCCGCCGGCCAGGACGCCTCGATCGTGTCCACGACCTCCTGGGTGTCGGAACCGGTGAACCAGTTGACCATCCCCGTCCAGAACGTCCCGGCGCCCACCTCGCCCGGCATGAGGTCGGAGGCGTCGAACCGGATCACCGAGTCGGGGTCGGAGAGGATCTCGGCCGACAGCTGGTCGAACTCCGTGGCGAGGTTCTCGGGGTCGAGCTCGTTGTTCGCGCTGACCCAGCCGCCCTGCGGCGTCGTCTGCGCCTTGGCGTTCGCCCAGTCGCCGGAGGACAGGTACGTCTGGAAGGCCTGGACCTCGGGGCGGTCGTTGAACGCCGCGACGAACTCGCCGCCGCCCAGCACCGGCTTGATGTCGGTCTGGTTGGTCGGCAGGTAGAACGCGTAGACGTCGCCGTCCTCGGCCACCTCGGTGCCCTCGGGCCACTGCGTCTGGTAGAAGTTCGCCGCACGGTGCAGCCAGCAGCTGCCGTCGAGGATCGGGTAGCCGGCGTCGGTCCACGCGGTCGTCGCGATGGAGTCGATGCCGCCGAGCCCGCCGTTGACGTAGTCCGGGTTCTTGAGGATCTCACCCGTCGTCTCGAACGCCTCGACGATCTGCGGGTCGTTGAACGGGATCTCGTGCGTGTACCACTGGTCGTAGACCTCGGGTCCGGCCGTGCGCAGCACGACGTCCTCGATCCAGTCGGTGGCCGGCCAGCCGGTCGCGTCGCCGGACTCGATGCCGGCGCACCACGGGACCGCGCCGGAGTCGGCGATCTCGGCGGTGAGGTCCATCATCTCGTCCCACGTCGTGGGGATCTCGTAGCCCGCGTCCTCGAACATCGACGGCGAGTACCAGACGTACGACTTGACGTTCGAGCCGAGCGGGGCGGCGTAGAACGTGCCGTCGACCGTCCCGTACTCCTTCCAGGACTCGCTGAAGAACTCGTCGACGTTCGCCTCGGTCGCCTCGGGCGCCGGGACGATCGCGTCGGGGAAGTCGGTGACGATCGTGTTGAGCAGGCCGGGCTGCGGCAGGTACGCGATGTCGGGCGCGTTGCCGGCCTGGATGCGGACGAGGAGCTGCGCCTCGAACTCGCGCGACCCCTCGTAGTTCACGGTGACGCCGGTGCACTCCTCGAACGGGTCGTAGGACGCCTCCTGCGTCTCCTGCTCGGGCTCGACGATCGAGGTGTAGACCGAGACCTCGGTCCCCTCCAGGTCGCCGAACTCCTCGTAGGCCGAGCAGTCGATCTCGGGTGTGGCCATGTCGTCGCCACCACCACCACCACCGCCGTCGCCGTCCCCTCCGCCGCCGCACGCCGCGAGGACGAGTGCGAGGCTCGCCCCGCTCGCGGCGACGGCGAACGTACGACGACGCCGTGCGCCGGACAATGTGCTCCTGGTCATGTCAACCCTCCACCTCGTCGTGTGAGTGCGGACGTCACGGCGTCCCGGCCTCGTGGGCCGACGTGTGCCGCGGACGTCGACGAGCGCGGCAGCGCTCTCGCCCTACGCACAATGCAAGCGTTTACATCGGTGATCTGCAAGCACAGAGCGGCTGCCTTCCGGTAACGATTCCGTCACGAGCCGTCGCCGGACGCAGCGCTCCGTCGCCCTCTGTGGACACGCTCCCACAGTCCCGTCGCCTCTGCTCGCGGAGGACGGCGGACCGTCCGTCACGCGCCCCGGCCGCCCGGCGGCGGACCCGTCGACGCGCGCCGGACCAGCTCGGTCGGGTACGTCAGGCGCCGGGGCACGGGGGCGCCGTCGATCATCTCCAGCAGCAGCAGGGCGGCGTCGGACCCCTGCTGGTAGGCGTCCTGCGCCACGGTGGTCAGGCCGACGACCTCCCCGAGGTCGTGCCCGTCGACGCCGACCACCGACAGGTCCTCGGGCACGCGGAGCCCGAGGTCGCGCGCCGCCAGCAGCGCGCCCATCGCCATCTCGTCGGACGTGGCGAACAGGGCGGTCACGTCCGGGCGCCGGCGCAGGAGCTCGGCGGTCGCCGCCCGACCGCCGTCCACGTCGACGTCGCCACGGACCTCGAGGCCCGGGTCGACCGCGATCCCCGCCTCCCGCAGCGCGCGCGCGTACCCGAGCGCGCGCTCGGCCGGCGGGGACCACGGCGAGGCCGGCTGCTCCACGTCCGTGACGTGCCCGACGACGCGGTGCCCCAGCTCGAGCAGGTGGCGCGTCGCCGCGTGACCCGTCGCGACGTCGTCGAGCCGCACCGTGACCTGGTCCACCGGCCCCGACCCGACGAAGGCCAACGGCCGGTCGAGGCCGACGAGCGAGCGGACCTCGTCCTCGTCGAGCGGCAGACCGACCACGAGGGTGCCGTCGACACGGTGGCGCAGCACGTTCGGGTCGACCCGCCGCCGCGGCTCGTCGCGGCGCACCACGAACGTGTGCAGCAGCACGTCGAACCCGACGTCGCGCAGCGCGCGCTCGGCCCCCTCGATGACGTTGGCGAAGAACCAGCGGTTCACCCACGGGGTGAGCACGCCGATCGTGCGGGTGCGCCCCGTCGCGAGCGAGGACGCGGACGGCGTCGGCACGTACCCCAGGCGCGACGCCTCGGTCCGCACGCGACGGCGCGTGGCCTCGGAGACGTTGGGCAGGCCGCGCAGCGCGCGCGAGACCGTCGCCGTCGACACCCCGGCGGCCCTGGCCACGTCGTCGATGCCTGCCACGACCGCTGATTCTGCCCGTCCCGCCCGCCGCCCGCGACCTCCGTCCGCACCCGGCGCACGTGCCCTCCGCCGCTGCCGCCGCGCTGCGCGGGGGAACCGGCGGATATCGTGGACCGCGGTCGCGGCTCCGCGGCCGCACGCCGCACGGAAGGACGACGATGATCGAGCTGAGGACGCCGCGGGAGATCGAGCAGATGCGGCCCGCCGGACGGTTCGTCGCCGACGTCCTCACGACGGTCCGCGCGGCCGCGAAGGTCGGCACCAACCTGCTGGAGCTCGACGAGGTCGCGCACCGGATGATCCGTGAGCGCGGCGCCGAGTCCTGCTACATCGACTACCACCCGTCGTTCGGCGCGAGCCCGTTCGGCAAGGTCATCTGCACGTCGGTCAACGACGCCGTGCTGCACGGCCTCCCCCACGACTACGCGCTGCGCGACGGCGACCTGCTCACGCTCGACTTCGCCGCGTCCGTCGACGGCTGGGTCGCGGACTCGGCCCTGTCGTTCGTCGTCGGGACGCCGCGCGAGGGCGCCCTCGGCGAGGCCGACCGCAAGCTCATCGAGACCACCGAGCGCGCGCTCGAGGCCGGGATCGCCGCGGCCCAGCCCGGCAAGAAGGTGGGCGACATCTCGGCGGCGATCGCCGACGTCGCGCACGCGGCGGGCTACACGGTCAACACGGACTTCGGCGGGCACGGCGTCGGGCGCACGATGCACGGCGAGCCGCACATCCCGAACGACGGCCGGCGCAAGCGCGGGTTCCCGCTCAAGCCGGGTCTGGTCGTCGCCATCGAGCCGTGGTTCCTCGAGACGACCGACGAGATCTTCACCGACCCCGACGGCTGGACGCTGCGCTCGGCGGACGGCTCCCGGGGCGCGCACAGCGAGCACACCATCGCGATCACGGAGGCCGGCCCGGTCGTCCTCACGGCGCGCGAGCCCCGCGAGTGACGCCGAGGTAGAGGGCCGTCGGCGACCCGGTCAGGGCAGGAGCGAGCGCAGGACGGTGACCGCGCCGTCGTCGGCGATGGGTCCGGTGACCTCGTCGGCGGCGGCACGCACACGCTCGTCGGCGTGACCCATCGCGACGCCGCGGGCCGCCCAGCCGAGCATCTCGACGTCGTTGTGCCCGTCCCCGACCGCGACGGTGCGGTGCGGCTGGACGTGCAGCGAGCGCCGCACCTGCTCGAGCGCCGTCGCCTTGGTGACGCCGAGCGGCGCCAGGTCCATCCACGCCGTCCAGCCGATGGCGTACGTGACGTCCTCGAGCCCGAGCTGCTCCACGAGCTCGTGGAAGTCCTCGCTCGTGGACCCGGGCGACCGCACGACCACGCGCGTCACCTCGCCCGACCACAGCTCGTCGAAGTCCACGACGCGGTGCACGCCGTCGAGCTCGCCGTCGGGGAACAGCTCGTTCATGCGGAAACCGACGCCGATGTCCTCGACCGCGTACCGCGCGCCGGGCAGGCGGTCGCGCAGCAGACGCAGCGCCGGGCCCGGGTCGAAGGTGACGACGTCCTCGAGCTCGTACCCCTCGGGCGCCTCGGGGTCGAGCCGCGCGGTCACGGCGCCGTTCGACGCGACGACCCACCCGCGGTCGATCCCGAGGATCTCCGCGACCGGGGTCATCGCGACGAGCGAGCGCCCCGACGCGAGCACGACGTGGTGCCCGGCCTCGCGCAGGGCCGCGACGGCGTCGCGCACGTCGTCCGACATCTCCTGGTCGTACGACATGAGCGTCCCGTCGACGTCGAGCGCGACGAGCAGCGGCTCGGACGGGGCGGCGGCGGGGGAGGTGGGGACGCCGTCCGTCACGCCGTCACCGGCTCGAGCACCTCGAGCCCGCCGAGGTACGGGCGCAGGCCCTCGGGGACACGGACCGACCCGTCGGCCTGCTGGTGGTTCTCGAGGATCGCGACGATCCAGCGCGTGGTGCCGAGCGTCCCGTTGAGCGTGGCGACCGTCCGGGTCTCGGCCTTGCCGTCCGTCTCGACGCGCTCGCGGACGTTGAGCCGGCGGGCCTGGAACGTGGTGCAGTTCGACGTCGAGGTGAGCTCGAGGTAGCGCTGCTGCGTGGGCAGCCACGCCTCGCAGTCGAACTTGCGCGCGGCGCTCGACCCGAGGTCGCCCGCGGCGGTGTCGATGACGCGGTACGGGAGGTCGACGAGGCGCAGCATGTCCTCCTCCCAGCCGAGCAGGCGCTGGTGCTCGGCCTCGGCGTCCTCGGGCGCGACGTAGGAGAACATCTCGACCTTGTGGAACTGGTGGACGCGGATGATGCCGCGCACGTCCTTGCCGTGCGACCCGGCCTCGCGCCGGTAGCACGCGCTCCAGCCGGCGTAGCGGCGCGGGCCGGCCGACAGGTCGATGATCTCGTTCGCGTGGTACCCGGCGAGCGCGACCTCGCTCGTCCCGACGAGGTAGAGGTCGTCCTTCTCGAGGCGGTAGACCTCGTCCGCGTGGGCGCCGAGGAAGCCGGTGCCCTGCATGACCTCCGGGCGCACGAGCGTCGGCGTGATGACAGGCGTGAAACCGGCCGCGACGGCGCGGTCGACCGCCGCGTTGAGGATCGCGAGCTCGAGCCGCGCGCCGACGCCGGTCAGGTAGTAGAACCGCGCCCCGGAGACCTTCGCGCCGCGCTCGGTGTCGATCGCGCGCAGCCCCTCCCCCAGCTCCAGGTGGTCGCGCGGCGTGAACCCCTCGGCCGCGAAGTCGCGGATGGTGCCCTCCTCGCGCAGGACGACGTAGTCGTCCTCGCCCCCGGCGGGCGCCCCGGCGACGACGTTGGAGATGCGGTAGAGCAGGCCCTTGAGCTCCGCGTCGGCGTCCGCGGCGTCCTTCTCGCGCGCCTTGACGTCGGCGGCGAGCTGCTTCGTGCGGGCCAGCAGGGCCGCCTTCTCCTCGCCCTGGGCCTTGGCGACCTGCTTGCCGAGGGACTTCTGCTCGGCGCGCAGCCCCTCGAACTCGGAGAGCGCGGCGCGGTGGCGCGCGTCCGCGTCGAGCGCGGAGTCGACGAGCGCGGGGTCGTCGCCGCGCGCGACCTGGCTGGCTCGGACGGTGTCGGGGTTGTCGCGCAGGAGGCGGAGGTCGATCACGCGTGCAGCCTAACGAACCGGCCCGCGCCGCCGGCGACGGCCGGCGGCGGCCGGTGCTGCCGGGGCGGCCCGGGCGGCCGGGGCGGCTACGGTGTCGACCATGTCGTGGGAGCTCTGGGTCGCGGTCGCCGCCCTCGCGGTGGCCGTCGTCGCGCTGACGGTCGCGCTCGGCCTGCGCGCCCAGCAGGTGCGCTCGCGCCGCGCGTCCGGCACGGCGGTCGCTGCCCCGGCGGACGGGGACCACGACGACCCGCGGGAGCTCGTCGCGTTCGTGGCCAACCCGTCGAAGCCGGACGTCGAGGGCCTCGAGGCCGTCGTGCGCGCCGCGTTCGCCGAGGCCGCGCTGCCCGAGCCGCTGTGGCTCGAGACCACGGTCGAGGACCCCGGGATCGGCCAGACCCGGGAGGCGCTCGCCCGGGGCGCGGACGTCGTCGTGGCCGTCGGCGGCGACGGCACCGTGCGCGCCGTCGCGGAGAGCATGGTGGGCAGCGGCCGGACGATGGCGCTCGTGCCGCTCGGCACGGGCAACCTGCTCGCGCGCAACCTCGACCTTCCCCTGGGCGATCCGCGCGCCGCGCTGCGCGTCGTCATCGCCGGCGCGGACCGGCCCGTGGACGTCGGCTGGGTCCGCGTGCTGCGCTGGGCCGACGACGACGCCCGCAGCGACGAGGACCGCATCCCCCCGCGCGTGCTCCCGGCGGGCGACGCGGCGTCCACGGGCGCGGACGGGCCGGCGGCGGAGCACATCTTCCTTGTCATCGCGGGCCTCGGGTTCGACGCCGCGATGGTCGCCGACGCCGACGACGTCCTCAAGGCGAAGGTCGGGTGGGTGGCCTACTTCGTCGCGGGCATCCGCCACCTGCACGGCCGGCGCATGCGCGCGCGCATCCAGCTCGACGACCACCCGGCGGTGGACGCGCGGCTGCGCTCCGTCATGATCGGCAACTGCGGGCGGCTGCCCGGCGGGATCACGCTGCTGCCCGACGCCGTCATCGACGACGGCGTGCTCGACGTCGCGGCGGTCGACACGCGCGGCGGGCTCGCGGGCTGGGCCCAGCTGTTCGGCGAGGTCGTCATGCAGGGGTTCGGCGTGCGCAGCGAGCTGCCCGCCAAGATCGGGCGGATCGACCACGCGAAGGCGCGGCGGGTACGCGTGCGCGTCGAGGGCGGCGAGCAGGCGCAGGTCGACGGGGACGTGCTCGGCCAGGCGGTCGAGCTCGAGGCGCGCGTCGACCCCGGCGCGCTGGTCGTGCGCACCGGCTGACCGTTCCTGGGGCTCCGGTGGGCCTCGCGTGGAGGCCCGGTGTGCGTCCAGCGCGCGCGGGCGCGGGCCGTCCGGGGCGCGCCACGGCGCCCCCGTAGGCTGGAACGGTGACGCTCCCGGACGCCGCCCCCGCCCGCCCGCGCCGCTCCCCCGCAGGCCGGGGCCGCGGGCGCGCGCTGACGGTGCGCACCGTCCTCGCGCTCCTCGCGACGGTGCTGCTCGCCGGGACGGGCGTCGTCGCGCCCGCGGCGGCCGCCCTCCCCGCCGCCCCGCGCACCGCGACCGGCACGGACGAGCCCGGGCCGACGACGACCGCGTCCGACCCCGAGCCGGTCGTCGTGGTCGCGGTCGCCGGCCTGTACTGGAGCGACGTGTCGCCGTCGGCCACGCCGACGCTGTGGTCGATGATCCGCACCGGCTCCGTGGCCTCGATGAGCGTGGGCCGCACGACGTGCACGACCGACGCGTGGCTCACCCTGTCCGCGGGGCAGATGATCTCGACCGCGGACCCGGCAGGGACCGAGGCCCCCGGCACGCCCGCGGCGCCGGGGAACACGACCGCCGAGGAGCCCGGGCCCGGGTGCCCGCCGGTCCCCGCGCCGGCCGGCACCACCGAGCCGGCGCCCACCGTCGTGCCCGGGTGGGCCACGCTGGTCGCCCCGGTCGAGGAGCCCACGGCGGGGACGGCCACGCACCACCCGCCCGGCACCCTCGCGTCGCGGCTCGCGCCCACGGGGGTGTGCACGACGGCCGTCGGCCCCGGCGCGGCGATCGTGCTCGCCGACGCGAGCGGCCAGGTCCCGCGCTACGTGCCGAGCCTCGCGGCGCTGCCGGAAGGCGGGCTGAACGCGTGCGACGTCACCGTCGTCGACCAGGGCGAGATCGTGGACGCCGCGACCGGCCGCACCGAGAGCCTCGCCGAGCTCGACGACGCGCTCGAGCGCGTCATGGCCGAGACCGAGCGCGGCACGCGGGTGCTCGTCGCGGGCATCTCCGCGGGACCCGTGGGCGAGCCCGGCCTCCAGGTGGTCGTGGACTGGCGGCGCGGCGAGCCGACCGGCCGGTGGCTGCACTCCCCGAGCACCCAGAAGGACGGCATCGTCCAGCTCGTCGACCTCACGGCCACCGTGGTCGACGAGGCGGGCGGGAGCACGGAGGGCCTCGACGGCGCCGCCCTCGGCCTCGGCGAGACGCGCCGCATGGACGTCGCGCGCACCGTCGAGAACCGGCAGTACCTCAACGTCCTGACGAGCACCATCCCCGCGCTGTACCCCGTGCTCGTGGGCCTGCTCGTCGCCACGCTCGTCCTCACGCTCGGCGGCGCGCTGTGGGTGCGCCGCGCGGCCGCGCGGCGCGGCGAGCCGTCACGCCCCGGGCCCGTCGGCAACCGTCTGCTCTCGGCGGTCCTCGTGGTGGCCGCGGCGGCGCCCGTCGCCGCGTCGCTCGCGAGCCTGTCCCGGTGGTGGGTGTGGAGCGCGCCCGCCCCGGCGCTCACCGCCGCGCTCGCCCTCAGCGCGGTGGTCGTCGCACTCGTCGCCTGGGGCGTCTCCCGGCTCCTGCCGCGGCGCCCCTGGGCGCTGCCGACGTCGCTCGCCGGCGTCACGTGGCTCGTGCTGACGATCGACGGCGCGACGGGCACGACGCTCCAGCAGGCGTCGCTGCTCGGCACCTCCGCCGTCGTGGGGTTCACGCGCTTCTACGGGTTCAACAACGTGACGTTCGCGGTCTACGCCGTCGCGGGGCTCGTCCTCGCGGGCGGGCTCGCGTCCGTGCTGCTGCCGCGCGCCGGGCGCCGCGCCGCCGCGTGGGCGGTCGTCGCCGTCGGCGCGGTCACGGTCGTCGTCGACGGCTGGCCCGCCTTCGGCGCGGACTTCGGCGGCATCCTCGCGCTCGTCCCCGCGTTCGCGGTGCTCGCGCTGCTCGTGGGCCGGGTGCGGATCACGTGGGTGCGCGCACTGGTCGTGGCGGCGCTCACGGTCGGCGTCGTCGCGCTCGTGGCGGTGGTCGACTGGCTCCTGCCCGGCGGCAGCTCGCACCTCGGGGGCTTCGTGCAGTCCGTGGTCGACGGCGCGGCGCTCGAGGTCCTGGGCCGCAAGGCGCTCGGTGCGTGGGCCACGATCGCGCACCCGCTCGGCGCGCTCGCCGCGGTCCTCGTCGCGCTCCTCGCGGTCGCCGTGCTGCGCCCGGAGCAGGCCCGCCTCCCGGAGGTCGCGCGCGCGTACGAGACGTGGCCCCTGCTGCGCCCCCTGGTGGTCTCGCTCGTCGTCGTCACCGGCGTGGGGTCGTTCCTCAACGACTCGGGGGTCATCATCGGCGTGATGGTGCTCGTCGTCGGCGCGGCCATGATCGTCCCCGGGTTCACGGCGACCGCCGCCGACCACCGCGCGGTCCCGAGCACCGAGCCCGGCATCCGGCGCGTGCCGTCGATGCTGCTCGCCGTCGGCGGCGGGCTCCTGCTCGTGGTGCTGCTCGCCTCGACCGTGCTGGGCTCCGGTGGCCCGGGAGCGGCCTCGGCCGCCGCCCGCGCGGGCGGCGACGTCTCCACCACGCGCGAGGACGTCATCGCGACCGACCAGCCGCTCGTCGTCGTCGGGACCACCGGCGTCACGTGGGAGGACGTCGCCGACGTGCGCGCACCCACCCTCCACGCGCTGCTCACGGACGGCGCGGGAGCCGCCGGCGTGGCGCAGCCGACCGGCTCGGCGAGCCGCTGCACCGTCGGCGGGTGGCTCGCGCTGTCCGCCGGCCAGCTCACGGAGGTCGCCACCGAGCGAGCCCCGGACGGCTCCTGGGACTGCCCGACGCCGCAGCCCGTGCCGACCGGTGACGGCGCCCGGGTGGACGGCTGGGACCGGCTCGAGGCCCTCCAGCGCGGCTCGGCCTACCAGGCGCGGCTCGGCGTGCTCGGCGAGGCGCTCGCCGACGGCACCGCCGGCGCTCCCTCGGTGTGCGCGACGGCCGTCGGCCCGGGGGCGGCGGTCGCGCTCGCCGGCACGGACGGCACCGTCGCGCGGTACCGCGACCTGTCGGCCGCGACGACGCACGGCGGGGACGCGTACGCGTGCCCCGTGACGGTCGTCGACGCCGGCGACGCCACGGCCACGGGCGCAGGCCTGTCGGCGACGGAGCAGGACGCCGCCCGCGCGACGCGCCTCGAGGCGGTCGACGCCACGATCGACGCCGTGCTCGACGCCGCGCCGTCCGGGGCCACGGTCCTCGTCGTCGACCTGGCGGGCACGCCCGGCACCCGGCCGGTCCTCGGTGCCGCGCTGGTCCGGCCGTCGCCCGACGGACCCGAGCAGGCGCGCTACCTGACGAGCGCCGCCACCCGGACCGACGGCGTCGCCCGCGCGCTCGACGTCCCTGCCACCGTGCTGGACGCAGCCGGGGTCGCCCCGCCCGCGCGCGTGCAGGACACCCCGTTCGCGTGGGGCTCCCCGCGCCCGCCGGACGCGGCGACGACGGCCGAAGTGCTCGCCGACCTCACCACGCGCGACCACGTGCGCCGGGTCGTCTACTCGTCCTTCGTCGACGTCCCGTTCTACGCCGCGCTCGCGCTCGCGGGCCTGTGCCTGGCGCTCGCGCCGCGCGCGCGCCGGGCGACGGGCGAGCGGGAGCGGCGGCTCTGGCTGCGGGCGCAGCGCGCGGCCCGCGCGGCGGCGCTCGTCCTCGCGGCGGTCCCCACGGCGGCGTTCGTCGTCTCGCTCACCGGGTGGTGGCGGTTCGCCGACCCGCTCGTCGCGATCGTCCTCGGCACGGTCGTCACGACGGCGGTCGTCGCCGCCCTCGGGGCGCTCGCCCCGCGCCGGCCCGTGTGGCTCGGCCCCGGCGTCCTCGCCGGCATCGCGTTCGCCGTCCTCACGCTGGACGCGCTCGTCGGCACCCCGCTGAACCGGGCGAGCCCGCTCGGCTCCGCCCCCACGTTCGGCGCGCGCTTCTACGGGTTCGGCAACCCGACGTTCTCCGTGTACGCGGTCGCGGCCCTCGTGCTGGCCGCCGCCCTCGCCCAGTGGCTGGTCCGGCGGCGTCGCCCGCGCACCGCCGCGGCGGTGGTGGGCGTGATCGGCCTCGTGACGATGGTCGTGGACGTGTGGCCGACCCTCGGCGCGGACCTCGGCGGCGGTCTCGTCGTCGTGCCCGCGTTCGCCGTGCTCGGCCTCGCCGCGTCGGGGGCGCGCCTGACCTGGCGACGGTTCCTCCTCGTCGCCGCCACGGGCGTCGCCGTGGTGGCGGCGGTCGGGGTGCTGGACTGGCTGCGCCCGGCGGACCAGCGCTCGCACCTCGGGCGGTTCGTCGAGCAGGTCGTCGACGGCTCGGCCTGGGACACGCTCCTGCGCAAGGCGGGCTACGCGCTGCGGTCCGTCCTCGGCGGCGTGCCGGTGTGGATCACCCTGCTCGTGCTCGTCGCGGCGGCGCTGCTGCTGTTCGCCCCGCGCCGGTTCACGCCGCGCTGGTTCGCCCGCACCGAGGAGGCCTGGCCGCTCCTGCGCCCGACGGTCCTCGCCCTGTGGATCGTGTGCGCGGCAGGTTCGGTCGTCAACGACTTCGGCGTGCGCATCGCGATGATCGCGCTCATCCCCGCCGTCCCGCTGCTCACCGTCGCCGCGCTCCACGCGACCGCCCCGCCGGAGGAGGGCGTCGACGTCGCGGCGCCCGACGAGGACGCGACGGCCACCGGGGACCTCGCTCCCGGGACGGGCAGCGCGGACACGGTGCGCGTGGGCTGAGCCCGCAGGCCGGAGGCCGGTCGGTCAGTGGCCGGTGACGCGGTCGACGGCGTAGCGCATCTTGCGGGCGTTCACCGCGACGAGCACGTCGCGGTACTGCGCGGCACGGTGGAGCTGGCCCTTGAGGTCGGAGCCCGAGGCGCGGTGCCGCAGGTCGCACGGCACCTCGACCGCGACGTACCCCTGGTGCAGCAGGTCGATTGTCATGCCCGTCTCCACGCCCCACCCCCGTGCGAGCGGCGTCGCGGCCTCGAACGCCTCGCGCGTCAGGCACCGCATGCCCGAGAGCGGCTGCGTGGGGGTCCAGCCGGTGAGCGACTGGATCGCCCGGCGCGCTGCCCCGACGACGATGCCGCGCCCCCCGGCGCCGGGCTGCGGCGGCAGGAGCGCGATGGCGACGTCCGCGTGCCCGTCGAGCACCGGCGGGACGAGCGGGGCGGTGTTGACGGCGGTCTCGCCGAGGTCGCCGTCGATGAACAGGAGCAGTCGCGGCGGCCGGTCGGGCGCGTCGCGCATCGCGACGACGGCGGCGCCCGTCTCCATCGCCGCGGCCTTGCCGCGGTTGTGCGAGTGCCGCACCACGACGGCGCCGGCCTCGCGTGCCACGTGCTGGGTGCTGTCCTCGCTGCCGTCGTCCACGACGAGCACGAGGTCGACGTGCGGGATCGCCTTGGCGGCGCGGACGGTCGCGGCGATGCGCCGCGACTCGTCCTTGGCGGGGATGATCACCGCGACGCGCTGGCGAGCGGCACGCCCGGCGCGGCCCTCCCCCACGACGGGGCGGGGCGTCCGCGCGCGGGTCCCGGAGGCCGTCAGGTAGGTCGGCACGGACCCGGGCGTCGACGTCTTCGGCGACGGGGGCGCCGTCGTCCGCCCAGCCCCGTCCTTCACCTCGGTCGACCCTTGGTCCGCGTTCACGCCGCCCAGCCTAGTAGGGCAAAGAGTTCACCGCAGAATCGTCAGCGCAGCGTGACCTGTCGGGACACGATGCCCGCGCGGGCGCGGCGCTCGTTCGCGTCGAGCGGCTCCGTGACCGCGAGGGCCTGCGTGAGCCGGGCGTCCAGCTCCGCGACGGGTCCCTCGAGCTCGTCCGCCTCCGTGCCGCGCGGGAGCTCCCACACGGGAACGAGCAGGCCGCTCGACCGGAACGCGCCGACGAACTTGCCGCCGGCGAGGCCCGACTCGCGCCGCGCATGCAGGCGCGAGATCGCGTCGATGAGCGACTCCTCGTCCTCCGGGCGCGCCCAGCGCAGGAACTCGCGGGACATGCGGCACCAGTAGGCCGACGGGACGGCGTCCAGCTTCACCGTGGGGACCATCGACCCCGAGGCCTCGTCGAGCGAGGCGCGGACCTCCGCCGTGACCTCCTGACTCGGGTCCAGCCAGTACGAGAAGTCCTCGTGCACCGTGACCTCGAACGGCACGTCGGGGTCGAGCACGTCCTGCAGGCGCGGGCCGGGCCCGGGCAGCGCGCCCAGCTCCACCGAGGTGCCGGGCTCGGCGTCGAGCGCCTCGAGGAGCGCGGCGGCGAGGTCGCGGCTCAGGTCGCCGGAACCCGCGAGGGTCTGCAGCGCGAGCAGGACCGTGCCGTCCTGGCGGTGCAGCGCCGCCCAGCCCGCGGGCAGGACGGTCACGACGAGGACGTCGCGCCCCCCGTGCTCGGCGGTCGTGCGGGCCGTCGCGGTGGCCGACGGCACGACCTCGCGCATCGCGACCCAGTCGGTCTCGCCGGGGAGCCCCTCGAACGGGCGCAGCACGAAGTCGGTCGTGGAGTTCTTGGCCATGCGCGGCAGTCTACTGACGCGCTGGGCGGGCGCGCGGGCGCAGGCGCACGTCGGGCAGCGCCGGGGCGGGCAGCGGTCCGCCCTCGTACCCGACGACCTCCCCGTACCGGCCCGCCGCGGCACCCGTGACGTAGCGCGTGCCGCCCTGCCGAGGGGCCGAGTCCGTGCCGCCGTCCCCCACCTCGAGCTGCGCCTGCCACTGGGCGCGGGCCCGCGCGACGTCGTCGTGCGAGCGGCCGACGAAGTTCCACCACATGACGATGTCCTCCGCGAACGGCTCACCGCCGACGAGGACCGCGCGCACCGGGGCGTCGGGCCCGGCCTCGACGGTCAGCGTCCGGCGGCCGGGCGCGACGTACCCCAGCGACGACACCGGCACGCCCTCCCCCTCGAGCCGCACCGCGCCGTCGTCCACGAGCAGACCGTGCTCGAACGACGGGTCGACGTCGAGGACGACGTGCGCGCCCGGCTCGAGGTCGAGCTGGGCGCCGACGAGCGGGGTGTACGCCGTCGCGGGCGAGCGGAGCTCGTCGCCGTCGACGGTCAGCGCGCCGAGGAATACCTGGACCCGCGCTCCGTCGGGCGTCGCCACGGGCAGGTCCGCGTGGTGCTCGAACGCGGGCGGGTCGGCGAGCCGGTCGCCCGGCAGCGCGACCCACAGCTGGACGCCGTGCAGCACGGGCGGCCGCACGCCGCGCGGCGACTCCTCGGAGTGCGAGATGCCGTGGCCGGCCGTCATGAGGTTGAGCTCGCCCGGCCGCACGGTCTGCAGCGAGCCGACGGAGTCGCGGTGCAGGACCTCGCCGGCGAACAGCCACGACACGGTCTGCAGCCCCGTGTGGGGGTGCGGCGGGACCTGCATCCCGTCGGTGCCGTCACCGATGGCGGCGACCGGGTCCGGGCCGTAGTGGTCGAGGAAGCACCAGGCCCCGACGAGCGAACGCGCGCGCTGCGGGATGGTGCGCCGCACCTGCATCGCGCGCGCCCCGCCGAGCGGGACGTCGCGGTGCGCGAGGACCTCCACCGCCCCGGCAGGGCCGGCGGCGCCCTCGCCAGGGCCGTCGCCCCGGCCGGGCGCACCGGACGAGCACACGCGCTCCTCGGGCCGGGTGTCCAGGTTGCTCATGGGTCGAGCGTAGGCCGCCGGGAGACGCTCGGACACACCCTCGCAGTCTTCGCACGGGGACCGCTCGCGCGAGAGAATGGCGGCGAGGCCCCTCGGAGCAGGATTCCGAGGGGCCTCGCCGTCGCCGCGCACCCCGGGGCGGTCGGGCCCGTGGGCCCGCCGGGGCGCCGCTCGCGACGAGGCGGCTCGTCGTCGCCGCGGACGCGGGAACCCGGTCCGTTCTCCTCGGCGACTCCGATCGCGGTCGGTCTTCCGGGTCCGGTGGAGCCTGCGCCGTCGCGCGCAGCCCGTGGCCTGGGCCGCGGGACGTCCACCGTTCTCCGTTCGACCGTACCCACGCGTGCGCCGTGGCCTCGGTGCCGACGGGGCCCGGGAGCCCCTCGCTGTCGCTGTCGAACATCGTCGTCCACGTGCGCCCGTGCGGGCCGATACGGACGTTTGTAGTCCCCGCTCCGGGCGAGGGCAAGAGGTTCCGCGGCTGTCATTCGCGGGCCGCCTCCGACCACAGGTCCGTCCACAGCGCGCGGTGCGGATTCGCCCCGTCGTCCACACACCTGTGGACAAAATCTGTGGACGCGCGCTCGGCCGCGTCAGGCCCAGATCGAGGACGACGACGGCGCCGCCGACGGCGCGAGCCGGTCGTCGAGATCGTGGTCACGCACCACGAACCCGCCGTCGTCGACGAGCACGCCCGGCACGCGCCCGTGGAGCACCGCCGCGAGACGGGATACGAGCAGACGTCCGCGCCCGCGGGCGACGACGTGCACCCCCGACGGCCGCTCGACCTCCAGCTCGTACGGGTCCGGCGGCTGCCACGCGAGGCGGTACGCCCAGGGCCCGTACTCGCGCGGGTCGAGGTCGCCGAGAGCCACCGGCACCTCGGGCACGTGCTGCGCACTCAGGAGCACGGCACCGTCGTACGGCGTGCCGCCCGTCACCTCGAAACCGCGCGCCCCGTCGTCCCGGTCGTCGACCCGCGCCACGCGCGCGCCCGGGACGACGGTGCGCACGACGCCGACCGCGTCCTCGGGCGCGAGGGCGACCGGGCTGTAGAGCGTGAGGTCGACGCTCGCACCCGGGTCCGGCACGAGGAGCGCGCGCCCGTCCACCACCACCGCCCCGCCCACCCGGCGCGCGGCGGCCACGGCCCAGCCCAGCAGCAGCAGCTCGACGCCCTGCGGCAGTCCCGCGGGGAAGGCCCGGGCGAGACCGTCGCGGTCGTCGGGCACGGGGGCCGGCGTGCCGCGGGGGGCCGGCTCCTCGACGTGCAGCGCGAACGCCTCGCCGGCACCGCCCCGCAGGGACAGCGCCCGCACCGCCGCCGTCGGGACGGGGAAGGGGCCGACCACGCGCACCCCGTCGGCGAGACGCAGCCGCCCGGGCCGCACCTCGTCGACCGGTGCGACGCCGCGGAACCGCGCCCCGACGGCCGGGCGCACGTCGCGGGGCGTCCCGGGGTCGGGCTCCCAGCCCGCCGTGGGGAACCAGGCGCGCGCCAGCGTGTCCAGCGGCGTGCGCGTCGCTGAGCCGGCGCACGGGAGCGCGAGCAGGTGCGCGCCGGCGTACGCCGGAGGCACGAGACCGGAGACGTCGGCGTCCATGCCGGGAAGCGTAGTGTGCCCGGAATGCGCCGATGTTACGGGTGTGTGAAGAATCTGGTGGAGATCTCGAACGCCTCGCCGGTTCAGCCGCGCACGTCGTGCAGGTGGTGGACGACGTCGTGGACGAAGTACTGCCCGAGGGTCCGGATCGTGAACACCGAGCCGTTGGAGCGCCGACCGGGCCGCTCCCACCGGTCGGGCGTGAGGGCGTCGAACCGGGTCGCGACGCGCTCACCGGCCACCTCGAGCTCGCGCGCGACGGCAGCCGGGTCCTGGTGCGCGTAGTCCGCCTGGACCGCGGCCGCGTCCTGGTCCCAGTTCGCGAAGAGCGGGTCGTCGTCCTCGACCATCGCCATGAGGCGCACGTCGAAGACCGAGAAGACGTCCCGCACGTGGGCGGCGTACTCCAGCGGCGACCACGTCGACGGGTCCGGCCGCCCGCGCACGCCCTCGCGGGCGAGGACGCGCACGTAGCGCGGGACGGCGTCGCGCACCGCGGCGCCCACCCGGTCCGGCGTGACGTCGGCGGCGACGAAGCCGCACTCCGGGCACGGACGTGCCAGGACCCAGGTCCAGTCCTTGGTGTCCGCGGGGACGGGCGGGTACTCCTGCGCGCCGTCCTGCGCCGCAGGGGTGTCACCGGGGTGCGGGGTGGTGTCCATGCGGGGAGTCTGGCAGAGGGCGCCGACGGCGACGAGACCCGGCGCCGCCGGTGTGCTGACGCCGAGGGCCTACCATGTCAGCATGCCGAAGATCATCGGAGGGTCCCTCCACGAGCACCGCGCCCAGACCCGGCAGAAGCTGTTCGCGGCGCTCTCGAACCTCATGATGGACCGCGGCTTCGACGCGATCTCGCTCGCCGACATCGCCGCCGCGGCGGGTGTGGGCCGCACGGCCGTGTACAACCACTTCCCCGACAAGGAGGCGCTCCTCCTCGGGTTCATCACGCACGAGACCGAGCAGTACGTCGGCACGCTGGAGCGCGCCCTGACGGACGTGTCGGACCCGGTCGCGCAACTGCGCACCTACATCCGCCAGCAGGCCCAGCTCAAGCGCGTGTTCCACCTCGCCCCGGGGCCCGACCTGCGGACCGTGCTCTCGCGCACCACGCGCCAGCGCCTGCGCGAGCACGCCGAGCTCGTCGAGGCGATCCTGCGCCGGATCGTCCGGTCCGGGATCGACGCGGGGGCGTTCCCCGCGCAGGACATCGACACGACCGTCCAGCTCGTCAACGCGTGCCTGTCCGGCCGCCTCGTCCCCGACGACCCCGCGGCCAGGGAGCAGGCGATCGACGCCACGGAGGCGTTCGTGCTCCGCGCCGTCGGGGCGGACGTGCGCACCCCGGCGCTCGCGGCGCACCGCTGAGCGCCCCGGTGGCAGGCCCCGCACGACCCCGCCTGGGACCGGCGTTCGCCAACGTCTTCACGGCGAACCTCAGCTCGAGCCTCGGGGACGGCGTCGCGCGCGTGGCGGCCCCGCTGCTCGCCGTCCGCCTCACCGACGACCCCTTCCTCGTGTCCGGGATCGCGGCGGCGGCCCTCCTGCCGTGGCTGTTCTTCGCCATCCCCGCGGGGATCCTGCTCGACCGGATCGACCGCCGCCACGCGCTCGCCCTCGCCAACGGCGTCCGCACCGCGCTCGCGCTCGGGCTCGTCGCCCTCGCGTGGACGGACACCCTCACCATCTGGTTCCTGTACGCGGTCGTGTTCCTGTACGGCGCCTTCGAGACGGTGTACGACGGCGCGATCCGCGCCGTCGTCCCGTCGATCGTGCGGCCGGCCGACCTCCCGCGCGCGAACTCGCGCATCGAGGCGGGCGAGATCACCGTGCAGAACTTCCTCTCGGCGCCGCTGACGTCGGCGCTCTTCGCGGTCGCCGTCGTCGTGCCGCTGGGGGTGGGCGCCGCGACGTACGCTGCGGCCTTCGTCCTGGCGTTCTTCCTCCCGGCGGCCGCGGCGGGCGAGCACCGCTCGGACCCGGCGCGCGGGACGCCGGTGCGCTGGTACCGCCAGACGGCGGACGGGTTCCGGTTCATCTGGGGGCACCCGATGCTGCGGCCGCTGTGGCTGCTGTCGACGGTGGTCGGGATCTGCTTCTCGGCGGCGACCGCGACCCTCGTGCTCTACGTGCTCGAACGGCTCGGGGTCCCCGAGGGCTGGTTCGGCGCCTTCATGCTCGCCGGCGCGCTGGGATCGCTGCTCGCCGCCGCCGTCGCCACGCCGCTCAAGGACCGGTTCCGCTCGGGCCCGGTCATGGCGGTCGCGAACCTGGTGACGCCCACGATGCTGGTGCTGATCGGGCTCTTCCCCGTGGTCCCGGTCGCGGCCGCCGGCCTCGCGATCGGGTTCGGCGGGACGACGGTGTGGAACGTGCACGTGATGTCGCTGCGGCAGGCGGTCATCCCGAGCCGCCTGCTGGGCCGGGTCCACGGCACGTGGCGCACCCTGCTGTGGGGCGTGATGCCGCTCGGGTCGTTCCTCGGCGGCCTGCTGGCCCGCATCGACCTCACCACGCCGCTCGTCGTCGGCGGCGGGCTCGCGGTCGCGACGGGGCTCGTCGGGTTCCGCTTCCTCGCGCGCCTGCCCAACCCGGAGGACGTCGCACCCACACCCTCCGCCCCGGACGCCGTGGACGCCGTCGGCGCCGTTCCGGCACCAGCGAAGAACGCCCTGCCCGCAGAGGATAGGTAAACCTCACCTCACTGCGCTACAGTGCGTGTCGCGACGTCCTGACAAGCCGTCAGGTCCGCGACCGGAACCCACCGCAGGAGCTCCCGTGACCGCTCTCTCGCACGACCTCGGCACCGCCCGACGGCCCGTCGCGCTCTCGCACCGCCTGCGGGAGGGCACGCGGCCCGAGCACGAGCAGGCGGAGACCTCGGGCTTCGTCGAGCACCTGATGTCCGGGCAGCTCGACGTCGCGGCCTACGCGGACCTCGCCGCGCAGCAGTGGGCGGTCTACCGCGCGCTCGAGGACGCGAGTGCCGCGATCCGCTCCGACGCCCAGGGCGCGACGCTCGTGTTCGACGAGCTGACGCGGACCCCGGAGATCGAGAAGGACCTCACCTTCCTCGTGGGGGCGAACTGGGCAGAGCGCATCACCGTCCACCCGGCGACCGAGCGGTACGTCGCGCGCCTGCACGAGGTGGGCGGCTCCCTGCCCGCGTACGCCGCGCACGCGTACACGCGCTACCTCGGCGACCTGTCCGGCGGGCAGATCGTCAAGCGCATGCTGGAGCGCCACTACGGGCTGTCGCAGGACGGGCTCGCGTTCTACACGTTCACCGAGATCCCGAAGTCCAAGCCGTTCAAGGACGTGTACCGGGGGCGTCTCGACGCGCTCGAGCTGTCACCCGACGAGCTCGACGCGACCGTCGCGGAGGCGCAGCACGCCTTCCGCCTCAACAGCGCGATGTTCGCGGACCTCGGCGCGGTCCACTGCTGAACCGGCGGCCCACCTGCGCGGGGGCACCTTAGGGTAGGGTCACCTAAGTCGCTGCCCGTGTCCCTGGAGTCACCACGATGCCCCGCTCTGCCCACGCCTTGCTGCGCCGCCCGTCGACGTCCGTCGCCCGGTCGCCGCGCCGGTGGGCCCGCCGTGCGACGACCGGCCTGACGGGCGCGGCGTGCGCCGTCGCGCTCGGGCTCACCACGGCCTGCGCCCCGCTGCCGTACGAGCCGCCGACGAGCCCCGCCGCCACGGAGGCCGCCGCGCCGGTCGAGGCGACGCCCACCCAGGACGCGGCGGAGGACGCCGCAGCCCTCGCCTGCACGACGCTCGAGGAGTCCCGCGCGACCGGAGGCGGCTCGGACGCCGACCCGGCGTCGTTCCCCACCGGCCCCACCACCGCGACCTTCGCCGACGACACGGTCGACCCGGTCGCGGACGCCCCCGCGCCGCAGCTCCCGGTGACCGTCGAGTCCGCCGACGGGCGCCAGGTCGAGGTCGCCGACGTCAGCCGCATCATCCCCGTCGACCTCTACGGCACGCTCGGCGAGATCGTCTACAGCCTGGGCCTCGGCGCGAACGTGGTCGGCCGCGACCTGCCGACCGGCTTCCCGGAGGCCGCGGACGTCCCCGTGGTCACGGGCGCGGGCCACCAGCTCGACGTCGAGGCGATCCTCGGCCTCGACCCGACCGTGATCCTCACCGACGCGACGATCCTCACCGACGACGTGCGCAGCCAGCTCGAGCAGTCGGGCGTCCCGGTCGTGTACTTCGACGAGTCGCGCACGCTGGACGGGGTCGACGACCGCATCCGTGCCGTCGCGACGGCCCTCGGCGTCCCCGAGCCGGGAGAGACCCTGGTCGAGCGGACCGACCGCCAGATCTGCGCGGCGCTCGACGCCGTCCCGGTCGACACCGGCACGCCGCGCGTCGCGTTCCTCTACCTGCGCGGCGCGAACATCAAGATGCTCTTCGGTCCCGGCTCGGGAGCCGACGACCTGATCCGCGCGATCGGGGGCGAGGACGCCGGCACGGCCGTCGGGCTCGACCGCGAGTACGCACCGGTGACGAGCGAGGCGATCATCAGCGCCGCGCCCGACGCCTATCTCGTCATGACCGACGGCCTGGAGTCGATGGGCGGCCTCGACGCCATGATGGCGATCCCCGGGCTCGCGCAGACGCCCGCCGGCGAGGCGCGGCGCGTCGTCGACATGGACGGCTCCCGCCTGCTGACCTTCGGGCCGCGCACCGGGGCCACGATCGCCGCGCTCGTCGAGGCGTTCTACGGCGTGCCGGCCCCCGACCTCCCGGCGTCGTGACCAGACCGCTCGCGCGCGTGCTGCCCGACGTCGGGCGCGACCGCCGCAACGCCGCGCGCTGGCTCCTCGCCGGCCTGGGCGTGGCGCTCGTCGTCCTCACCGTCGTGTCCGGCATGACCGGGCAGGTCCCGGTGTCCCCGGCGGAGGTGCTCGGGTCGCTCGCGCACCACGTCGGGCTCGACCGGGGGCCGATGCCGTCGCACCCGCAGGGCGAGAACGCGCTGTGGGTCGTGCGGTTCCCGCGCGTCGTGCTCGCGATCGTCGTCGGGGCCGCGCTCGCGTGCTCGGGGGCGCTCATGCAGGGCGTGTTCGGCAACCCGCTCGCCGAGCCCGGAGTCATCGGCGTCTCGTCCGGTGCGGCGGTCGGCGCGTGCGCGGTCATCGTCACCGCGGGCGCGCTCGTGCCCGGCACGTGGGTCGCGGGGGCGGCGTTCCTCGGCGGCCTCGTCACGACGTTCGTCGTCTACGCGCTGGCCCGCGCGGGCGGCCGCACGGAGGTCGTCACGCTCGTGCTCACCGGCATCGCGGTCAACGCGTTCGCGGGCGGGCTGCTCGCGTTCTTCACGTTCGTCGCCGACCCGGCGGCCCGTGAGCAGATCGTCTTCTGGCAGCTCGGGTCGCTCGGCGGCGCCACGTGGAGCTCGGTCGCCGTCGTGCTGCCGATCGCCGTCGTGGGCGTGACGGGCGCGATGCTCGTGCGCCGCCGGATGGACCTGCTCGCGCTGGGCGAGCGCGCGGCCCACCACCTCGGCGTGGACGTCGAACGGCTGCGCCAGGTCGTCATCGTGCTCGTCGCGCTGCTCGTCTCCGCGGGGACCGCGTTCACGGGCATCGTCGCGTTCGTCGGGCTCGTCGTCCCCCACCTGGTGCGCATGGTGTGCGGGCCGAGCCACCGCACGCTCGTCCCGGCGTCGGTGCTCGGCGGCGCCGTCGTGCTGCTCGCCGCGGACCTCCTCGCGCGCAGCGCCGTCGAGAACGTCGAGCTGCCGCTCGGGATGATCACCTCCCTCGTCGGCGGGCCGTTCTTCTTCTACCTGCTGCGCCGCACGCGCTCGCGCCAGGGAGGCTGGGCATGAGCGACCTGCGCCACGAGGGCTCGACGTTCCTCGCGTCCCTGCGCACCGCCGTCGCCGGTGCCCGACGACGCTCGCGCCGCCCCGGCCCCGTCGCGCCCGGCGAGGTGGTCACCGCCGCGCACGCGGTGTCGCTCACGCTCGGCGGGGCACCGGTGCTGCGGGACGTGTCCGTCGACGTGCACGCGGGCCAGGTGCACGCGCTGCTCGGGCCCAACGGCGCGGGCAAGTCGTCGCTGCTCGGCGTGCTCACCGGCGACCTCGCGCCACAGGCCGGCGTCGTCGTCGCGCACGGGCGCGCGCTGACCGCCTGGACCCCGACCGAGCTCGCGATGCGCCGCGCCGTGCTGCTCCAGCAGATCACGCTGAGCTTCCCGTTCACCGCGGTCGACGTCGTGCGCATGGGGCGCTCCCCGTGGCGCGGGACGCCGATCGAGGAGGCCGACGAGGACGCCGTCCGCGCGGCGATGGCCTCGACCGACGTCGCGCACCTCGCCGAGCGGCACTTCACGTCCCTGTCCGGGGGCGAGCGGGCGCGCGTCGCGCTCGCCCGCGTCCTCGCGCAGCGCACCGCCCTGCTCCTGCTCGACGAGCCCACGGCAGCGCTCGACCTCAAGCACCAGGAGCTCGTCCTGCAGCTCGCGCGGGCGCACGCCGCCGCGGGCGGTGCCGTCGTCGTCGTGGTGCACGACCTGTCGCTCGCCGCCGCGTACGCCGACCGCGTCACGCTGCTCGCGCACGGGCGCGTGGTCGCCGACGGCACCCCGCGCGAGGTGCTCACCGAGACGCTGCTCAGCGACGTCTACGACCATCCCGTCGAGGTCGTCGAGCACCCCGGCGGCGGCGCCCCGATCGTGCTGCCGCGCCGCTGAGGGCTACCGCGTCGGTGCCGCCGCGACCCCGTGCGGCAGGACCTCGTAGCGGTCCGGGCGCGCCGTGAAGGACCCGCGCCCGCCCGTGAGGGAGCGCAGGTCGAGGACGTAGCGCACGAGCTCGGCCTCGGGCACGAGCGCGTCGACGACGACGCGGCCGTCCGGCAGGGAGCCGGTGGCGGTGATGTGCCCGCGCCGGCCCGAGAGGTCGCCGAGGACGTCGCCCTGCGCGTCGGCGGGCACCGTGACGGTGACGGCCGAGACGGGTTCGAGGACGACGGTCCCGGCCGCCGCGAGCGCCTCGCGGAGCCCGGTCGCGCCGGCGGTGCGGAACGCCATGTCGGAGGAGTCGACGGAGTGGGCCTTGCCGTCGTAGACCTCGACCCGCAGGTCCACTACCGGGTACCCGTGGGGGCCGCCGGCGGCCATCGCCTCCGTGACCCCGCGCTCGACGGCGGGCAGGTACTGCCGCGGCACGGACCCGCCGACGACGGCGTTGACGAGCTCGAACCCGGCACCGCGCGGCAGCGGGGCCACGCGCAGCTGGACGACGGCGAACTGCCCGTGACCGCCGGACTGCTTCTTCAGCCGGCCCTCGGCCTCCACCGTGCGGGTGATCGTCTCCCGGTACGCGACCTGCACCGGCTCTGTCGTCACGTGCACGCCGAACGAGCGCTCGAGCCGTTCCAGCGCGACGGCGAGGTGGGTGTCCCCGAGCCCGCCGAGCACGGCCTGGGCGCCGGTGAGGTCGACGTGCAGCGTCGGGTCCTCCGCGACGAGCCGGGCCAGGGACGCGGAGAGCTTGTCGTCGTCGGGCTGGGACACCGGTCGCAGCGCCTGCGCGTACACGGGCGGCCGGTCGGGCAGCGCCCGGGCCGAGACGGGGCCCCGGCGGCTCCCCAGCAGGGCGCCCGTGGTCGCGGCGCCGAGCTTCGCCGCCGCGGCGACCTCGCCCGCCACCACGCGCTCGACCGCGACGTGCTCGCGGCCGCGCAGGCGGAACAGGCCGTGCACGCGGTCCTCCGCGCCCGTGGCGACGTCGACGAGCCGGTCTCCGCTCGCCACGGTGCCCGACAGCACCTTGAACACGGACACCTGGCCGACGTACGGGTCGACGACCGTGCGGAACACCTGCACGAGCGTGTCCCCGCCCGGGTCGGCCACCACCTCGGTGGTGGACGCGCCGTCCTGCCCCGCGCCGTCGGGCAGGAGGACGACGGCGGGCCGGTCCGCGGGCGAGGGTCCGAGCTCGCACACGAGGTCCAGGGCCCGGTCGACGCCCACGCCCGTGAGGCCGGACGCGAGCAGCACGGGCACCGCCTCGCCGTCGCGCACCTCCTGGGCGAGCGTGCGCTCGAGCTCCGCGACGCCGGGCTCCTGCCCGGACAGGTAGGCCTCGAGCTGGTCGTCGTCGTGCGTGACGATGTCCTCGACCACCTGGTCGTGCAGCGCGTGCTCCTCGTCGCGCACGTCGCCGGGGACGGCACCGTCGTGGCCGTGCCAGTGGAGCTGCCCGTCGCCGTCGTACTCGCGGGCGCGCTCGGCGAGGACGTCGGCCACGCCGTGCAGCGACTGCTCCTCGCCGAGCGGGAGCTCGAGCGGGACGAACGCGGCGGCGAACGTCGAGCGCAGCTCGTCGAGCACGGTGCGAAAGCTCGCCCGGGCCCGGTCCTCCTGGGAGACGAGGACGAGGCGGGGGATCCCCGCCTCGTCGCACAGCCGCCACACCTCCTGCGTCCCGGAACGGACCCCGTCGACGGCGCTCACCACCACGACCGCGAGGTCCGCGACCGCGAGGGCGGCGTCGACCGCGCCCACGAAGTCCGGCGAGCCCGGCGTGTCCAGCAGCGTGACGCGGTAGGCCTCGCCGTCCGTCGCCGTCCAGTCCAGGTGCGCGACGCCGAGCGCGACCGAGATCCCGCGCGCGACCTCCTCGGGCTCGTGGTCGCACACGGTGGTGCCCTCCGTGACCGAGCCGGGCCGTGCTACCGCGCCGGCGCGGTGCAGGAACGCCTCGGCGAGCGTCGTCTTGCCCGCCCCGCTGTGCCCGACGAGCGCGACGTTGCGCACCGCTCGCGGCGCCGCGCGGGGTCCCGTGCGCGGCCCCCCGGTGGACGACGTCGACGTGCCCATGGCTGCCTCCCTCGGCTGCCTCCCGGCGGACGGCGTCCGCCGTCACCCCAGGCTAGTGACGACGGAGCCATCCCGCTCGGGTCGGAGGTCACAGGACGCGGTCCGCGTAGGTGCGCAGCGCGTCCCGCACGAACGTCGCGCCCTCGACCCCGCCGTAGTTCTTCGCGAACCGCTCGTCGGCCACGTACATGTCGCCGAGCCCGACGACGTACTCCTTGACGGGCGCAGCGCCCGCGCCCGGCGTTCCCGGGACGCTGCCGAGCCACTCGACGTGCCGGCGCGCGAGGTCCTGCGCCTCGTCGGACGCCGGGTCGACGCCCGCCTCCGCGGCCGCCGTCCAGTCCGCGTGGAGGCGCGCGACCTGGTCCTTGAAACCCTGCTTGTCCGCGTCGGACAGGCCGCGCCACCAGGCGTCGCCGCGCGCGTACGCGTCGGCTCCCCAGCGCTCCGTGACCTCGGCCTCGTACTGCGTGTGGTCGAACCCGTCGAACATGTCGTCCGCCATGAGCTCGCCACCTCCTTCCATCGTCGTGATCGTCCGTTCGACCGACGCGATCTGCCGCGCCAGCCGCCGCCGCTCCGCGCGCAGCCACCCCAGGTGGTGCCGCAGGGCCGCCACCTGGGCGTCGCGCTCCCCGGTCCCCGTGCCCGACGACGCGGGCCCGTCCGGGCCGTCGAGCGCGTCCCTGATCGCGGGCAGACCGAGCCCGAGATCACGCAGGAGCAGGATCCGCTGGAGCCGCACGAGGGCGTCCGCGTCGTAGTGGCGGTAGCCGTTCGACGCGACCCGCGTCGGGGCGAGCAACCCCACGGCGTCGTAGTGACGCAGGGTGCGGCTCGTCGTGCCGGCGAGGCGCGCGACCTCCTGGATCGACCAGTCGGCCGTGCCCGTCGTCGTGCTCATGTCTTCCCTCCTTCCCGTCCTCGTACCGCGCGGTGCGGCAACGACGACCACGGTAGAAATTGACGCTACGTCAAGGTCAACCCCCGCAGCCCGTGCGCGCGTGGCGGGCACAACCGGTGCGGCGTAGCGTCGAAGACAGCGGACCGAAGGGGTGCGAGCGACTGCGGAGGCCACCATGGCCACGACGGACCGGGTGCGGCAGCACTACGCGGGCGCGGACCTCGCGGAGCGCATCCTCGCCGCCGCGTCGGCCGGGGGACCCGTCGACGTCGGGTCGCTCGCGCCGTACGACCAGCTGCACGTCGGAGGCGCACCCACCACCCTCCACCTCCTGCGCCTGCTCGGGCTCGAGGCCAGGACCGCCCTGCTCGACGTCGGCTGCGGGCTCGGTGGTCCGGCGCGCATCGCCGCGGACCGCTTCGGATGCCCGGTCACCGGTGTGGACCTCAGCCCGGACTTCGTCGCGGCAGGTAGCGTCCTGACCGAGCACGTCGGGCTGTCGCACCTCGTGCGCCTCGAGGTGGGCGCCGCCGAGCAGCTCCCGTGCGAGGACGCGTCACAGGACCGGGCGATGATGATCCACGTCGGCATGAACGTGCCGGACAAGACGGCGGCGTTCGCCGAGCTGCACCGCGTCGTGCGCCCGGGAGGCCTCGTCGGCGTGCACGACCAGATGCGGGTCGGGCCCGGCGAGCTGACCTTCCCGCTCCCCTGGGCCGTCGACGCCGAGACCTCGTTCGTCGAACCGCCGTCGGCCTACGAGGACGCGCTGTCCGCGGCGGGCTTCGCGGTGCTGCGCGTGGAGGACCGGCGCGCCGACGTCGCCGAGCGGGCCGACGAGCACGTGGAGCGCGCCGTCGTCTTCGGCGCGACGTTCCTCGACCGCGTCGCGAACCTGGTGGCCGCCGCCCGCGGCGGCGTGGTCGCGCCCGTGGTCGTGGTGGCGTGCGCCTGACGGTCAGTCAGTCGCCGGGCGACGGCGTGGGGGCCTCCGGGCGCGAGCGTCGGCCGAGCAGGAAGCCGCCCGCGAGACCGAGGAGGAGCGCGCCCGCCGCCGCGAGCAGCGCGGACAGCCCCGGTGAGTAGGCGCCGACGGGGGAGAACGTCGTCTCGGACAGCGGCGCGTAGGCGAACCATCCGAACGACAGCGGCCGGCTGGCGAGCCACGCGGCGCCGCCGAGCAACGCGACGCCGACCACGACGAGGACGACCAGCACGACCGTCGCACCGCGCGGTCGACGGAACCGGGGCAGCGGCGGCGGTGGAGGTGCGTTCACGCCGGTCATCGTGGCGGGTCGCGGCGGCTCGGGGCAAGCGCCGCGGGACGCTCGGCCCGCTACTCGCCGACGGCGCCGTCGATCGCCTCGCGCAGCAGGTCGGCGTGCCCGTTGTGGCGCGCGTACTCCTCGATCATGTGGACGAGCACCCAGCGCAGGTTCCACCGCTCGCCCGTGTGCGGGTCGCGGCGCACCGTGGGCTGGTCGAGGCCCCCCTGGGCGAGCGCCGCGTCGAGGACCGCGTCCGACGCCGCGACGGCGCGGTCGAACAGCGTGCGCAGCTGCTCCGGGGTGTCGTGCGCCGCGCTGTGCCAGTCCCAGTCGCGGTCGGACGACCAGTCGGCGGTGTCGAACGGCGCGATGAACGGGTTGCCGACGAGGACCACGGAGAACCACTGCGACTCGACGTACGCGAGGTGCTTGAGCATCCCGCCGAGCGTCATCGTCGACGGCGCGAGCGACGTGGCGAGCTCCACGGCGCCGAGCCCGGCGGTCTTCCAGCGCATCGTGTCGCGGTGGAAGTCGAGGAAGCCTCGCAGGGTCGTCACCTCGTCGGCGGCGACGGGCGGGTCGGTGCGCGTGTCGGCCATCGGACCGGTGTGAGGGTCGTTCGTCACCCCGAGACCGTACCGACCCCACGGGCCGCCGGTCGACGCGGTTGCCGGGCGCCGTGGAGGGGGACTCGCGGCGGGACCTTGGTCCTCACCTGCCGAAGATCCGCGCGTCGAGACCGACACGCCGTCGCCCACTAGATATGGTGGCGTCGCCGCGTTTTCGACCCCACATGTGGGGACGGCGGGCCCCGTCCGCAGTCCCCTGCGGGCGGCGACCAGGACTCGGTGGGCAGAGGGGGGCGAGAGCGATGAGCACCATCGAGCTCGACCGAGCACGACCGGGCACGACCGAAGACATCACGGACACCGACGGCACCACGGGCACCGCGGGCACACCGTTGCCGGAGGTCCTCAAGCGCGACGGCCGGCGCCGGCCGTTCGACGACGGCCGCATCCGCGCGGCCGTCAGCAAGGCCTTCACAGAGGTGCACGGCGAGCCGACCGCGACGCACCGTCGTCGCGTCGCCGAGGTGGTGGACCGCGCGTGCGCGGAGATCGCGGCACGGTTCGGGCGCACGGTGAAGATCTACGAGGTCCAGGGCGTCGTCGAGCACGTGCTGCTGGAGTCGCACGAGTACGACGTCGCCCGCGCGTACATCGACTACCGCGTGCGCCGCGACATCGACCGCGCCCGGGCGACGGACCTCAACCACTCGATCGTGCGGCTGCTCGACAGGGACCAGGCGGTCGTCAACGAGAACGCGAACAAGGACAGCGAGGTCTTCAACACCCAGCGCGACCTCACGGCCGGCACCGTCGGCAAGGCGATCGGCCTGCGCATGCTGCCCCCGCACGTCGCGAACGCCCACCAGAAGGGCGACATCCACTACCACGACCTCGACTACCACCCCTACGCGCCGATGACGAACTGCTGCCTCATCGACTTCCGCACGATGCTCGCGCACGGGTTCCGCATCGGGAACGCCCAGGTGGAGCCGCCGCGCTCGATCCAGACGGCGACGGCCCAGATCAGCCAGATCATCGCCAACGTGTCCTCCAGCCAGTACGGCGGGTGCTCGGTCAACCGGATCGACGAGCTCCTCGCCCCGTACGCCGAGAAGAACCTCGCGAAGCACCGCGCCGACGCCGAGCGCTGGATCCGCGACGTGGACCGGCGCGAGGAGTACGCCCGCGAGAAGACGCGCAAGGACATCGAGGACGCGATGCAGAGCCTCGAGTACGAGATCAACACCCTGTTCACGTCCAACGGGCAGACGCCGTTCACGACCGTCGGGTTCGGCCTCGGCACGGGCTGGCTCGAGCGCGAGATCCAGCGCGCGATCCTCGAGATCCGCATCCGCGGGCTCGGCAGCGAGGGCCGCACGGCGATCTTCCCCAAGCTCGTCCTCGCGCTGCGCCGCGGCGTCAATCTCGAGCCCGGCGACCCGAACCACGACCTCAAGCAGCTCGCCGTCGAGTGCGCGACGAAGCGCATGTACCCGGACGTGCTGTCGTACGACAAGATCGTCGAGCTCACGGGGTCGTTCAAGGTCCCGATGGGCTGCCGCTCGTTCCTCCAGGGCTGGCGCGACGAGAACGGGGAGGACGTCGTCGAGGGCCGCATGAACCTCGGCGTCGTCACGCTGAACCTCCCGCGCGTCGCGCTCGAGGCCGACGGGGACGTCGACACGTTCCGGCGGATCCTCGAGGAGCGGCTCGAGGTCGTGCACGACGCGCTCGCCTTCCGCGTCGAGCGCTGCCGGCAGGCGACGCCGGGCAACGCGCCGATCCTCTACGTGCACGGCGCGTTCGGGCAGCGCCTCGCCCCGGACGACGACGTCGACCGCCTCTTCCGCGACGGCCGCGCCACCGTGTCGCTCGGCTACATCGGTCTGTACGAGGTCGCGGCGGCGTTCTTCGGCGGGGCGTGGGAGCAGAACCCGGAGGCGAAGGCGCTCACGCTCGACGTCCTGCGGACGCTGCACGCGCACGCGGCGCGCTGGACGCAGCGCCTGGGGTACCAGGTCAGCGTCTACGCGACACCGAGCGAGAGCCTCACCGACCGGTTCTGCCGCCTCGACAAGGAACGGTTCGGCGCGGTGCCCGACATCACGGACAAGGACTACTACACGAACAGCTTCCACTACGACGTCCGCAAGAACCCGACGCCGTTCGAGAAGCTGGACTTCGAGGCCGAGTACGCGCCGTACACGTCGGGCGGTTTCATCCACTACTGCGAGTACCCGGTGCTCCAGCAGAACCCGAAGGCGCTCGAGGCGGTGTGGGACTACGCCTACGACCGTGTCGGCTACCTCGGGACGAACACGCCCATCGACCGCTGCTACGCGTGCGGGTTCACGGGCGACTTCGAGCCCACGGCGCGCGGCTTCGCGTGCCCCGGGTGCGGCAGCACCGACCCGCGCACGTGCGACGTCGTGAAGCGCACGTGCGGCTACCTCGGCAACCCGCAGCAGCGACCCATGGTGCACGGGCGCCACGTGGAGATCTCCTCGCGCGTCAAGCACCTGGCGGGTCCGACGTCGCTCACCGCGGGCGACCGCGCGTAGGCCGCGCCGTGCCGAGGGAACCCGGGCCGGGCTGGCGCTCGGAGCGCGTCAGCCACGGGTACGTCGCCGACTACAAGCCGTTCGTCATGGTCGACGGCGAGGGCGTGCGCTGCGCGCTGTACGTCAGCGGGTGCCTGTTCGCCTGCGAGGGCTGCTTCAACGAGGCGGCGTGGAGCTTCCGCTACGGGCGCCCGTACGACGACGCGCTCGAGGACCGCGTCCTCGCCGACCTCGCGCACCCCGCCGTGCAGGGCCTGTCCCTGCTCGGCGGGGAGCCGTTCCTCAACACCGGCGTGTGCCTGCGCCTCGTGCGCCGGCTGCGCGCCGAGCAGGGCCGCGCCAAGGACGTGTGGTGCTGGACGGGCTGGACCGTCGAGGAGCTGCTCGACGGCCCACCGGACCAGCGCGCGCTGCTCGACGAGGTCGACGTGCTCGTCGACGGCCGGTTCGAGCTCGCGCGTCGCGACCTCACGATCGCGTTCCGCGGCAGCGCCAACCAGCGCGTGCTCGACGCACGGGCGTCCGTCGCGACCGGCCGTGCGGTGCGGTGGGCGTGCCCGACCGACACCTAGCACCGCCGAACCCGGGGTTGCGCGCCACGTCGGAGCGCTGGTGGCGCACGACCCCGGGTTCGGCGGGGTCAGACGGTGCGGCGCGTGCGCCGGATGCCCACCCACAGCCCGACGGCGCACGTGATCGCCGCCGCGACGAAACCCCAGAGGACGTCGGCGTCGAACCGGCCGGCGAGCAGCGCACGCTCGGCGTCGACGATGTACGTCAGCGGGTTGAACAGCGCCGCGGTGCGCATCCACGCCGGGCCGGCCTCGAGCGGCAGCATCATCCCGGAGAGGATGAGCAGCGGGAACAGCAGCGACTGCTGCACGCCCCAGAACAGCCATTCGCGGTTCTTCGCCGCGAGCGCCAGCGCGATGGACAGCGCGCCGACGCCGATCCCGAACAGGCCGAGCAGCGCGAGCCCGACGAGCAGGTGCAGCGGGTACAGCGTGAACCCGAACGGGATGCACACGAGCGCGATGAGCAGGCCCTGGACGACGAGCGGCGCGAACTCCTTGAGCGCACGCCCGACGAGGATCGCGGAGCGGTCGAGCGGGGTCGCGAGGACACGCTCGTAGGAGCCGGTCATCATCTCGTAGAGCAGGTTCGAGCCGCTCATGGAGGTGCCGAACAGCGAGATCATGACGATCACGCCGGGCACGAACCACTGGAGCGTCTCGGCGGTGCTGCCCCCGCCGCCGGGCGCTCCCCCGCCGAAACCGCCGACGGCGCCGGTGAGGAGCGGTCCGAACAGCCCGAGGAAGATCAGCGGCTGGAGCAGCGAGAAGATGAGCGTGAAGGGGTCGCGCAGCACGAGCAGGATCTCGCGCGTGAACACCGCCCACGTGTCGGCGAGGAACTTCGCGGCGCCGGTCCGCAACGCGGTGTCAGCACCGGAGCTCTCTGTGGTGGGCTGTGCTGCTGACAGGTCGGTCCTGGTCATCACGCCGCCTCCTCGCGCAGGCTCCGGCCGGTGAGGTTGAGGAACACGTCGTCGAGGCTCGCCTGCCTGAGCGCCGCCGTGCGGGCGACGAACCCGCCGACGCGCAGCGCCTCGATGGCCTCGGGCAGCCGGTCGGCGCCGTGCGTCGTGGAGATCCGGACGGCGAGCGCGCCGCTCGCGCCCGTGGTCACCTCGACCTGCTCCGCGTCCCCGGCGAGAGCGGCGCGGACGTGCGCGACGTCGTCCGGTCCCGCCGCGGCGTCACCGCTCGCGGGGACCACGGTGAGGGTGATGACGTCGTCGGCGTGGTCGCGCTTGAGGGCGTCCGGCGTCGCGTCGGCGATGATCTCGCCGTGGTCGATGACGACGACGCGCTCGGCCATGCTGTCCGCCTCGTCGAGGTAGTGGGTGGTGAGCACGATGGTCATGCCGTACCGCTCGCGCATCGCCGCGATGTGCTCCCACAGGTTGGCGCGCGCGTGCGGGTCGAGCCCCGTCGTCGGCTCGTCGAGGAACAGCAGCGGGGGGTGGTTCATGAGCCCGAGCGCGACGTCGAGCCGGCGGCGCTGGCCGCCGGACAACGACTGCACGGTGCGCTTCTCGAGGCTCGCGAGGTCGAGCGCCTCGAGCAGCGTCCGCGCCCGCTGCTCGTACTCCGCGGGCGGCAGGCCGTAGAAGCGGCCCTGGTTGTGCAGCTCGTCGAGCACGCGGTAGGAGTACCCGCCGCCGTTGCCCTGACCGATGAAGCCGATGCGCGAGCGCACGTGCGCCGGGTGGCGCGCGACGTCGTACCCGGCGACCTCGGCGGTGCCGGCCGTGGGCTCGAGGAGGCTCGTGAGCATCCGCAGGGTCGTGGACTTGCCGGCCCCGTTGGGCCCGAGGAAGGCGACGAGCTCGCCCTCGCGGACGTCGACGTCGATGCCCTTGACAGCCTCGACGACTTCTTTCTTGCGGTGGAAGGTCTTGGTCAGACCACGGGCTCGGATCACCGGAACACACCTCTCGTGCCGCGCTGCGCTGCTGGACGGTCGGGACGCCGGCGCACCCGTCGTACGCCGTACCGGAAAGGACGGTCCACGCTAACATACGGTGTACGGGAATGGATAGGTCTCTTCCACGGCCGAGCGCCCGACCGGCGAGAGCACCGGAGGATCGGGGAGGATGCGCACGTGACCCACCGCAACGACGAGCACGCCGACCCCACCACGGACGCCCCGGCACCCGAGGGCCGCCCGCGCGGCGTCGTGGCGGCCGCCGAGGCCGGCGTGGCGAGCGCCGTCGCGGCAGCCGAGCACGCGCGCAGCAACCTCGGCGACGTCGTCCGGACCCCCGAGGTGACACGCCGCCTCGCGCTCCTGTGGGACCCGCCCGCCCCGGCGACGCGCGGACGCAAGGCCCGGCTCACGCTCGACGACGTCGTGCGCGCCGGCACCGCCGTCGCCCAGGAGGGCGGCCTCGACGCGCTGTCGATGCGCCGCGTCGCGACCGAGCTCGGCGTCGGCGCGATGTCCCTGTACACCTACGTGCCCGGGCGCACGGAGCTCGTCGACCTCATGGTGGACCGCGCGTACGCAGGCCTCGACCTGCCGCGCGCCGGTGCCCCGTGGCGTCCTGCGCTGTCGCAGTACGCCCACGAGATGTGGCGCCTGTACCTGCGCCACCCCTGGATCCTGCAGACCAACATGTGGCGCGCTCCGCTCGCCCCCCACGTGCTCGACGCACAGGAGGCCGGGCTGCGCACGATCGTCGACACCGGGCTGAGCGAGATCCAGGTCGTCGAGATCCTCGGCCTCGTCGACAACTTCGTCCAGGGGCTCGCCCGGGCCACGATCGCCGAGTCCGCCGAGCAGGACGCGACCGGCATGGGCACCGACGAGTACTGGACGACGATGAGCAGCTTCTGGGAGGACTGGTTCGACGTCGAGCGCTATCCGACGATGACGCGCATCTACGTGGCCGGCGGGTTCGACGCCCCCCAGGGCCCCCTCGACGCGAGCCTCGAGCGCCTGCTGGACGCCATCGAGATGGCGATCGACCGGGCGCAGAACCCCACGTCGCCCGGGTGAGCCCCCGGGGCTGACGAGCGACCGCCGCCCTGGCAGGATCGAGCCATGGACCCCCGCGCCGGCACGCCCGCCCAGCCCAGCGACCTCATCGACGTCGACGCCGTCGTCAGCGCCTACTACGACCTCGCCCCCGACGTGGACGACCCCGCGCAGAAGGTCGCCTTCGGCACGTCCGGCCACCGCGGCTCGAGCCTCGACCACGCCTTCAACGAGGCGCACATCGTCGCGATCACCGCCGCGATCGTCGAGTACCGCCGCTCGCAGGGCACCGACGGCCCCCTCTTCATCGGCCGCGACACGCACGCGCTGTCCCTCCCGGCGTGGCAGACGGCGCTCGAGGTGCTCGTCGCGGCCGGCGTCGAGACGTTCGTCGACGCGCGGGACTCCTTCACGCCGACGCCCGCCGTCTCGCAGTCGATCCTGCTGCACAACGGCGCGGCGACGACCGACGGCGTGCGCACCTCGGGCCCGGGGCTCGCGGACGGGATCGTCGTCACGCCGTCCCACAACCCGCCGCGCGACGGCGGGTTCAAGTACAACCCTCCGCACGGCGGCCCCGCGGGCTCCGACGCGACCGGCTGGATCGCCGACCGCGCCAACGAGATCCTGCGCTCGGGCGTCGCGAGCGTGCGCCGGGTCCCCCTCACGGAGGCGCTCGGCTCCGAGCACGTGCACCGCCACGACTTCCTCACGACGTACGTCGACGACCTCGCGAACGTCCTCGACCTCGCGGCGATCCGCGAGGCCGGCGTGCGCATCGGGGCCGACCCGCTCGGTGGCGCATCGGTCGAGTACTGGGGCGAGATCGGGGAGCGGTACGGGCTCGACCTCACGGTCGTGAACCCGCAGGTCGACCCGCGCTGGTCGTTCATGACGCTCGACTGGGACGGCAAGATCCGCATGGACTGCTCGTCCCCGTACGCGATGGCCTCGCTCGTGGAGCGCATGACGGGCGCGGGCGAGCAGTCGCCGTTCGACGTCGCGACGGGCAACGACGCCGACTCCGACCGCCACGGGATCGTCACGCCCGACGGCGGGCTGATGAACCCGAACCACTACCTCGCGGTCGCGATCGAATATCTCTACGGCGGCGCGCGGGGCGGCTGGCGCGACGACGCGGCGATCGGGAAGACGCTCGTGTCGTCGGCCTTGATCGACCGCGTCGCCGGCGGGCTCGGCCGCCGCCTCGTCGAGGTGCCCGTCGGGTTCAAGTGGTTCGTGCCCGGCCTGCTCGACGGTTCCGTCGGGTTCGGCGGCGAGGAGTCCGCCGGGGCGTCGTTCCTGCGCACGGACGGCCGCGTGTGGTCGACCGACAAGGACGGCCTGCTCCTCGCGCTGCTCGCGTCGGAGATCATCGCGACGACCGGGAAGTCGCCCTCGGAGCACCACCGCGCGCTCGTCGAGCGCTACGGCGAGTCCTGGTACGCGCGCGTCGACGCGCCCGCGACGCTCGAGGAGAAGGCCACGCTCGGCAAGCTCTCGCCGGAGCAGGTCACCGCGACCGAGCTCGCGGGCGAGCAGATCACGGCCAAGCTCACGAACGCGCCGGGCAACGACGCCGCGATCGGCGGGCTCAAGGTGACGACCGAGAACGCGTGGTTCGCCGCCCGGCCGTCGGGCACGGAGAACGTCTACAAGATCTACGCCGAGTCGTTCGTCTCGGAGCAGCACCTCCAGCAGGTGCAGGCCGAGGCCAAGGACGTCGTCTCGGCGGCGCTCGGCGGCTGACCCGGCCGTCCGCCCTGGCAGCGGCCGCGCCGCGAGGTAGAGGCTTCGGCCGCGAGGTAGAACCCCCAGCGCTCTACCTCGCGGCCCAGGCCTCTATCTCGGCGCGAGCGGTGGTCAGCGCGAGCCCTGGCGGGCCTCCCACGTCTCGGTCGCCACGCGCTGGGCGTCGCGCAGGGCGCGGGCCGGGTCGACCCCCTTGGGGCACACCTGCGTGCACGCGCCGATCTGGATGCACGGCCACGCGCCGAACTCGGTGTCGAGCACGTCGGCGCGCTCGAGCTCGCCCCTGTCGCGCGAGTCCTCGTCCCAGCGGCGCGCCGTCGCGACCACCGCCGGGCCGAGGAAGTCCGGCGCCACGTCGAGCTGCGGGCACGCCGCGTAGCAGAGCATGCAGTCGATGCACTGCGCGAAGTCGCGGAACGCCGCGAGCTCGCCCGGCGCCTGGGTGTGTCCCGACGTCGGCGGGGCGTCGTCCGCGAGCGGGAGCCGCGTCGCGCCGTCGGGCACGAGCCACGGCTTCACCGCGGCGAGCTTGCCGACGAACGTGTCGGTGTCGACCACGAGGTCGCGCAGCACCTCGGCGTGCGCGAGCGGGTCCACCACCAGGCCCGACGCCCGGAAGCCGCGCACGAACGTCTCGCACCCCAGGACGGGGCGGCCGTTGACCATGACGCCGCACGAGCCGCAGACCCCCATCTTGCAGGACCACCGGAACGTCAGCGTCGGGTCGGCGTGGTCCTTGACCCACTGCAGCGCGTCGAGCACGGACGTGCGGTCGTCGAACGGCACGTCGAAGACGTCGCGCCGCGCCGAGCCGTCGGGCTCCTGGCGCGCCACCTCGAGCCGCACGGTCTGCGGGCCCTCGGCCTGGTCGTGGACGATCTGCTCGCTCACGCGTCCCCTCCCCCTGCCGAGAACGACGTTGATGTCGTCACGGGCCGCATTCCGGCAGCAACCTCGTGCTCGGCGCCCGGCGGGGCGCCGACGGGCGCGTGCGCGATCGTCATCGAACCGTCCGCGCCCAGCGTCGCGAGCGCGTGGAGCGGTACGTCGCCGGCGTCCGGGAAGTCGAGGCGCTGGTGCGCGCCGCGCGACTCCTCGCGCGCGAGCGCGCCCGCGACGGCGGCGTGCGCGACGAGCAGCGTCGCACCGAGCTCGACCGTCGCCGCCCAGTCCGTGTTGAGCACGGTGCTCGTGTCCGCGACGTGCACGTCGGCGTACCGCTTGCGCAGCTCCTCGACCGTCGCGAGCGCGCGCCGCAGCCCGTCGGCGTCGCGGAAGATCCCCGCGTCGGCGTCGAGCACGCGCCCCAGCTCGGCGCGGATCGCGGCGGGCGGCTCGGTGCCGCGGCCGCGCATCGCCAGGTACCGGTCGGCGACGTCGGCGGCACGATCCACGACGGCCGGGTCGACGCCCGCCCCTGCGCCGGCGTTCCTGTCCGCGAACCCGGCCTCGCGCGCCCGCGCGAGCGCCGCCTCCCCCGCCGCCCGCCCGACGACGAGCGTCTCCACGAGCGAGTTCGACCCGAGCCGGTTCGCGCCGTGCAGCCCCGTCGACGCGCACTCGCCCGCGGCGAACAGCCCGCCCACCTCGGTCGCGCCGCGCGCGTCGGTCCGGACGCCGCCCATCGTGTAGTGCGCCGTCGGGCGCACGGGGACGGGGTCGCGCGCCGGGTCCACCCCGGCGAACTGCTTCGCGAGGCCCGCGACGAGCGGCAGGCGTTCGGCGATGCGCTCGGGCCCGAGGTGCCGCAGGTCGAGGAGGACGACGCCGCCGTCCGGCGTGGGGATCGTGCGCCCGTCGCGGTCGGCCCGCCAGAACGCCTGCGACAGCCTGTCGCGCGGCCCCAGCTCCATCGTGCGCGGCACGGGCGACCCGACGGGCGTCTCGGGCCCGAGTCCGTAGTCGGCGAGGTAGCGCCGGCCGTCGGCGTCGAGCAGCACACCGCCCTCGCCGCGCACGGCCTCGGTGAGCAGGATGCCGCTGCCCGGCAGGCCGGTCGGGTGGAACTGGAGGAGCTCGAGGTCGCGCAGCGGCACACCGGCACGCAGGGCCATCGCCATGCCGTCACCCGTGACGATGCCCGCGTTCGTGCTCGTGCCCCACGCGCGCGCCGCACCGCCCGTCGCGAGCACCACGGCCGGCGCGGCGAGCAGCAGCGGCTCCCCGCGGTGCTGGTCGTGCACGACGACGCCCCGCACCTGCCGGTCCCGCGCGCCGTCCCCGGTCCCGGCGCCGTCGGTGACCACGAGGTCGAGCACGTGGTGCTCGTCGTAGCGCCGGACCACCCCGCCGTCGCCGGAGTACCGCAGCGACGTCTGGAAGAGCGTGTGCAGGAGGTGGAAGCCCGTCCGGTCGGCCGCGAACCACGTGCGCGCGCGGCTCATCCCGCCGAACCGGCGGACCGCGGGGTGGCCGTCGTCGGCCCGGTTCCACGGCATGCCGTACCGCTCGAGCCGCCACAGCTCGCCCGCGGCGCGCTCCACGACGAACCGGACGGCGTCCTCCTCGCACAAGCCCGCGCCGCCCGCCAGCGTGTCGGCGACGTGCTGCTCGAGCGAGTCGTCGTCGCCCACGACCCCGGCCGCGCCGCCCTCGGCCGCGACCGTGTGCGAGCGCATCGGGTACACCTTCGACACGAGCGCGACGACGGGCGGCCGCGCGTGCGCCGTCGCGTCGCGCCCCGCCGCCTCGGCGATCGCGAGCGCCGCGCTGAGCCCCGCGGCGCCACCGCCCACCATGACGACGTCGGCGTGCTCCACGCGCAGGCGCGTCACGGGCGGGTCCCGTCGTCGGGGGCGGTCACCGGCGTCGGGGCAGGCGTCATACCGGAAGGGTCCCCGTGACCGGCCCGGCGCGCAACGGCCGAACGTCCCGACGAGGGGCCGGCGTCAGCGCCGGACGAGGTCCTCGTACTCGCGGTGCCGCGCGAGGTACGCCTTGACGAACGGGCACAGCGCCACGACGCCGCGACCGGACGCGCGCACCTGCTCCAGCGCCCCCGCGACGAGCGCGGAGCCGACGCCCTGACCCTCGTAGGCCGGGTCGACCTCGGTGTGCGTGAAGACGACGTCGCCGTCCTGCACCACGAACTCGGCGAAACCCGGGACGGTCCCGTCCGGCAGGCGCGCCTCGAACCGGTCCTCCGTCTCGACGACCTCGACCGTCTGCGGGTCTGCGTTCTCGCTCATGCCGACATCGTCCCCGATCCACCCGCCCGGTGCGACACTATGGCCGTGGCGCAGGACCCCTCCCCTCCACCCGACGCACGGGAGGGCGACGCCGTACCCGCGTCGCGCAACCCGTACCGCGCCGTCCTCGCGGTGCCGGGCGCGTGGCGGTTCTCCGCCGCCGCCCTCGTGGCCCGCCTGCCCATGTCGATGGTGGGGATCGGCACGATCCTCATGGTCCAGGGCATCTACGGCGAGTACGCGCTCGCGGGGCGCGTGGCCGCCGTCCTCGTGGTCGTGCAGGCGATCTGCTCGCCGCAGATCGCGCGGCTCGTCGACCGCAAGGGCCAGCGCACCGTCATGCTGCCCCTGCTCGCGGCGACCGTGCTGGGCCTGGGCGGGCTCGTCGTGTGCGCGACGACGCGCGCGCCCGAGTGGACGCTGTACGCGACGGCCGTCGTCGCGGGGGCGACGCAGGGCTCGTACGGCTCCATGGTCCGCGCGCGCTGGACGCACGCGCTCGACGACCCGCGCCGCCTGCACACCGCGTACTCGCTCGAGGCGGCGCTGGACGAGCTCGTCTTCGTCGTCGGGCCGGCGCTGGCGACCGTGCTGGCGACGCTCGTGGCCCCGCCGGCGGGGCTCGTGGTGCCGCTCGTCGCGGTGACGGTCGGCGGACTGTGGTTCCTCTCCCAGCGCGCGACCGAGCCGCCGACGTTCACCGTCGAGCCGGGCGTGCGCACACGGTCCGCGCTCCGGGCACCGGGCATGGTGGTGCTCGCGCTCGTGTTCGTGGCGATGGGCGTCGTGTTCGGCGGGACCGACGTCGCGACCGTCGCCTTCGCCGAGGACGAGGGCGCGCCCGCCGTGGCCGGCGTGATCCTCGGCGTCTTCGCGCTCGGGTCCTGCCTGTCCGGCCTCGCCTACGGCGCGCGGACCTGGGTGTCGCCGCTGTGGCGACGGTTCGTCGTCGGGATCGTGGCGCTGGGCGCCGGCGTGAGCCTCTTCCTCGTCGTGACGTCGCTGCCCGTGCTCGCGGCCGTGATGTTCGTGACGGGCTTCGCCATCGCGCCGACGCTCATCAACGGCAACGCGCTCGTCCAGAACCTCGTGACGCCGCGCCAGCTCACCGAAGGGCTCGCGTGGGTCGGCACGTCGCTCGGCGTCGGCGTGTCGATCGGGTCGTCCGTCGCCGGGTCGCGGATCGACGCCGCGGGCGCGCACGCGGGGTTCGAGGTCGTCGTCGCGGCCGGGGTGCTCGCCGTCGTGCTCGCGGTCGCGGCGCTGCGCACCCTGCGGCGGCGCGCGGTCCGCCAGGACGTCACGCCGGCGGGCTAAGCGCCCGACGACGTCCGCTCAGCCGGACGGCGCCGTCGCGTCCGGGGTCTCCGCGAGCTCGCGCGGACCGTCGTCGCGCAGGTGAGCCCGTTCGCCGTCGTGGTCGAAGATCGTGAGGATCTCGACGGGACCGCCGTGCGCGCCGAACGAGTGCGGCACCATCGTCGAGAACTCGGCGGCCTGCCCCTCGTGCACGAGGATGCGGCGGTCCGCCAGGAACAGGCACGCGGTGCCCGTCAGCACGGTGAACCACTCGTGCCCGGGGTGCACGCGCTGGCGGTCCGGCCCGGACGGGTGCTCGGGCGTGAAGCGCATCTTCGCCACGGTCTTGCCCCCGCGGTCGCGCGACAGGAGCCACGTCGTGACGCCCTCCCGGTTGCTGGGCTCGGGACGGATGACGACGTCCTCGTCGTCGACCGGCTCGACGAGCTGGTCGAGCGTCGTCCCGAGCGCCCGGGCGAGCGGGACCAGCTGGTCGAGCGCGATGCGGCGACCGCCCGTCTCGATCCGGCTCAGCGTGGAAGCACTGAGGTAGCACCGCGCCGCGAGGGCGTCGAGCGTCCAGCCGCGGGCGAGCCGCAACCCGCGGATGCGCTGGCGGACGATCGCGTCGAGGTCAACTTCTTGCGTCATGCGCAAGAGTCTATGCCCGCGGCGCACCATGGGCGTACGGTCGAGACATGACCGAGCAGCCGCACGCCGCCCACCCCGCCACGGAGCACCCGCACGACCCCGTGCACGGCCACGACGGGGGCCACGACCACGGACACGCGCACGGACACCCGGACGACCCGGAGGCCGCGTGGGTCGAGCTGCTCGACCTGGACGCCGTCGTCTTCGCGGACCTGCTCGCCGACGTCGTCGCCCGGGTCGCGGCCGCCGCGCCCGCCGACGTGCGCACCGTGCTCGACCTCGGCGCCGGGACGGGGACCGGCACGGTCGCCCTCGCGCGGGCGTTCCCCGCGGCGGAGGTCGTCGCGGTCGACTCCTCCCCCGCGATGCTCGATCGTGCCCGGCGCGCGGCGGAGGCCGCCGGCGTCGGCGAGCGGATGCGATCCGTCCACGCCGACCTCGACGCCGCGTGGCCGGCCACCGGCGTCGCCGACGTCGTGTGGGCGTCGGCGTCGCTGCACCACGTGGCCGACCCGGCCCGCGTGCTGCGCGACACCCACGACGCGCTGGCCCCCGGCGGGCTCGTGGCCGTCGTCGAGATCACCGGCTCCACGCCCGTCCTGCCGCCCGGCACCGGCCGCCCCGGGCTCGACGAGCGCCTGACGTCCGCGACCGTCCACGCGGGCTGGAACCGCTACCCCGACTGGACGCCGTACCTCGAGGAGGCGGGGTTCGAGACCGTCGAGCGCACCGAGCACCACGCCACCGCAGCCCCGGGCCCGACGACCGCGCGCTGGGCCCGCGCCACGCTCGAGCGGCTGCACGAGCACCTCGCGCCGCACCTCGACCCCGCGGACCACTCCGCCGTCGCCGCGCTGCTCGACGACCCCGCCTTCCCGACGGGCGTGTCCGCGCGGGCCGGACGCGTCCTGTGGACGGCGCGCCGTCCGACCACCTCCTGAGCCCCGCCCGGCCCGGCTCCCGGAACCACCAGGTTGCCGGACGCCAGGGGCTCCCGGACTCCCCGACTCCCGATCCCGCACCGTCACCCCACACCCCGAGGAGCGCCATGACCTCCACCACCACGACCGACGGCACGACCGCCGCCGGCACCTACGACGTCGCCGTCGTCGGCGGCGGGCCGGCGGGCCTGTCCGCGGCGGTGACGCTCGCCCGCTCGCTGCGCTCCGTCGTCGTCATCGACGCCGGAGAGCCGCGCAACGCGCCCGCCGAGGGCGCGCACAACCTCCTCGGTCGCGAGGGCGCCGCGCCCCACGAGCTCCTCGCGGCCGGGCGGCGCGAGGCGACGGGCTACGGCACCGAGATCCGCCCGGGCCGGGCCGTCGCGGCCCGACGCGTCGAGGACGGCTTCGAGATCGACGTCGTCCCGGCCCCCGCCGACGAGCCGCGCGGCACGGGCACGGACCCGACGACCGTCCGCGCGCGGCGGCTGCTGCTCGCGAGCGGGTTGGTGGACGAGCTCCCCGACGTGCCCGGCGTGCGCGAGCTGTGGGGCCGCGACGTGCTGCACTGCCCGTACTGCCACGGCTACGAGGTGCGTGGCCGCCGGATCGGCGTGCTCGCCACCGGCGCGAACGCCATCCACCAGGTGCAGCTGCTGCGTCAGCTCAGCGACGACGTCACGCTCTTCCTCCACACCGCTCCCGAGCCCGACGACGGGGCGTGGGAGCGGCTCGCGGCGCTCGGCGTGCGCGTGGTCGAGGGTCGCGTCGCGCGCCTCGCGATCACCGAGAGCACCGAGAGCACCGAGACCGGCGACGGGGACAGCGCCGCGAACGACAATGCCTACGGCAACGGCAACGGCAACGGCAACGGCAGGCTGGCCGGCGTCGTCCTCGAGGACGGCACGACGATCGACGTCGACGCGGTCGCCGTCGCGCCGTACCTCGTCGCGCGCGGCGAGCTGTACGAGCAGCTCGGGGGCACGCTCGACGACCACGCCGTGGGCGGGCGCTACGTGCCGTCCGACGCGCGCGGCGCGACCCCGCTGCCCGGCGTGTGGGCGGCCGGGAACTCCAGCGACCTCGCGGCGATGGTCGGCGCGTCGGCCGCCGCGGGCGTCATGGCCGGTGCGCAGATCAACGCCGAGCTCGTCGAGGAGGACGTCGCGCAGGCGGTCGCCCGGCGCCGGTCCCCGTACGCCGCCCGCCGCACCGCCTGACGCGCCGAACCCGGGGTTGCGCGTCACGGAGCACCGCCGAACCCCGGGTTGCGCGGCACCGGAGACGTCTCGTGACGCGTGACCCGGGGTTCGGCACACGACATCGCCCGTGACCCGGGGTTCGGCACCGACGTGACGCACGAGACGCCGCGGCCGGCGCCTCTCGCCCTGCGGCGGGACGCACCACGGAGCACGATGGACGGCGAACCGTCCCCGCTCGTGGAGGTACGTCATGCCGTTCGGAATCGGCCGCTCCCCGCAGGACAAGCGCGACCGCACGGTCGCGGACCTGCTCGTCGCGCAGCTCATCGAGGCGGGGGTGCGGCGGATCTACGGCATCGTCGGTGACAGCCTCAACCCCGTGGTCGACGCGGTGCACCGCTCGAACGTCGGGGAGAACGCCGGCAAGGGCATCGAGTGGGTGCACGTGCGCCACGAGGAGGCGGCCGCGTTCGCCGCAGCCGGCGAGGCCGAGGTCACCGGCAGCCTCGCGGTGTGCGCGGGCTCGTGCGGCCCGGGCAACCTGCACCTCATCAACGGCCTGTACGACGCGAACCGCTCGCGCGTGCCGGTCCTCGCCATCGCGAGCCACATCCCGAGCAAGCAGATCGGCACGGGCTTCTTCCAGGAGACGCACCCGGACCGGCTGTTCAACGAGTGCTCGGTGTACTCGGAGATGATCTCGTCCGCCGAGCAGGCGCCGCGCGTCATCAACTCGGCGATCCACCACGCGTTCGGCGGCCCCGGCGTCTCGGTGCTCACCCTGCCGGGCGACGTCGCCGACCTCGAGGCGCCCGCGGCGGTGCCCGACGTCGCCACGCGCCCCGCCCGCCCGCGCGTCGTCCCCGACGCGCAGTCCGTGCAGGAGCTCGCCGAGGCGATCGACGCCGCGAAGAAGGTCACGATCTTCGCCGGCGCGGGCGTGCGCGGCGCGCGCGACGACGTGCTCGCCCTGGCGGACAAGATCGCCGCGCCCGTCGGCCACTCGCTGCGCGGCAAGGAGTTCATCCAGTACGACAACCCGTTCGACGTCGGGATGTCGGGGCTGCTGGGCTACGGCGCGGCGTTCGACGCCATGCACGACTGCGACCTGCTGGTGCTGCTCGGCACCGACTTCCCGTACGACCAGTTCCTGCCGGCCGAGGTGCGCACCGCGCAGGTCGACGTCGAGCCGACGCGCCTCGGGCGACGCACGCGCCTGGACCTCGCGGTCGTCGGCGACGTCGGCGAGACGGTGCGCATGCTGCTGCCGCTCGTGAGGAAGGCGCGGTCGCGCAAGTTCCTCGACCAGATGCGGGCCAAGCACGAGAAGGCGATGGGCGGCGTCGTCGGGGCGTACACGAAGAAGGTGGAGCGCACGACGCCCATCCACCCGGAGTACGTGGCCGACGTCCTCGACCAGGTCGCCGACGACGACGCCGTCTTCACCGTCGACACCGGCATGTGCAACGTGTGGGCCGCGCGCTACATCACGCCGAGCCCGGGGCGCCGCATCGTCGGGTCGTTCCTGCACGGGTCGATGGCCAACGCCCTGCCGCACGCCATCGGTGCCGCCGCGTCGGCGCGCGACGCGGGGCGGGACCGCCAGGTCGTCGCGATGGCCGGCGACGGCGGGCTGTCGATGCTGCTCGGCGAGCTCGTCACGCTCCGGCAGTACGACCTGCCGGTCAAGGTCGTGCTGTTCGACAACGCGAGCCTCGGCATGGTGCGGCTCGAGATGCTCGTCGACGGGCTGCCGATGTTCGGCACCGAGTCGCCGCAGGTCGACTACGCCGCCGTCGCCGAGGCCATCGGCATCCCGGCGGTACGCGTCGAGAAGCCGAAGGACGTGCGGCGTGCGCTCGAGGACGCCCTGCGCCGCCCGGGCCCGGCGCTCGTCGACGTCGTCACGGACCCGCGCGCGCTGTCCATCCCGCCGAACATCACGGCCGGTCAGGTGCGCGGGTTCGCGGTCGCGATGAGCAAGGAGGTGCTCGGCGGGGGCACGGGCGAGGTCGTGTCGATGGCGCGCGCCAACCTGCGCAACGTCCCCCGCCCGTGAGCGACGACCCCACGCTCGCCGACGTCCGGCAGACCGCCCGCGACGTCTTCGGGTACGACCGGCTGCGGCCGGGTCAGGCCGAGGCGATCGCCGCGCTGCTCGACGGCCACGACGTGCTCCTCGTGCTGCCGACGGGCGCGGGCAAGTCCGCGGTCTACCAGCTCCCCGGGCTGGAGCTGCCGGGCCCGACGCTCGTCGTCTCACCCCTCATCGCGCTCCAGCAGGACCAGGTGCGCGCGCTCGACGAGCTCGGCGACCGTGACGCCGCCGCGGGGGCGGTGAGCTCGGCCGTCCCCGTGGCCGAGCGCCGGCGGGCGCTCGAGGCGGCGGCCGCGGGCGAGCTGGAGTTCCTGTTCCTCTCGCCCGAGCAGCTCGCGAACGACGAGGTCCTCGACGCCGTGCGCGCCGCGCGGCCGAGCCTCGTGGCCGTCGACGAGGCGCACTGCGTGTCGGTGTGGGGGCACGACTTCCGGCCCGAGTACCTGCGGCTCGGCGAGCGCATCGACACGCTCGACCCGCGCCCGCGCGTCCTCGCGCTCACCGCGACCGCCGCCCCGCCCGTCCGCGAGGACGTCGCGGCGCGCCTGCACCTGCGCGACGCCGCGGTGATCGTGCGCGGGTTCGCCCGTCCGGGCATCGCGCTCGAGGTCGTGCGCGCGGTCGAGGACGCGGACAAGCGGCGCGCCGTCGTCGAGCGCGTGCGGCAGGAGGCGGAGCAGGGCGTCGGGATCGTCTACGTCGCGACGCGACGGCACACGACCGAGCTCGCGGACGCGCTGACCGACCCGGGGACCGGTACGCCGCTGCGCGTCGCCGTGTACCACGGCGGCATGCGCCGTGCCGAGCGCGAGGAGGCCCAGCGCCGGTTCACCGAGGACGAGGTCGACGTCGTCGTGGCGACCTCGGCGTTCGGCATGGGGATCGACAAGCCGGACGTGCGCTTCGTCGTCCACGCCGACGTCCCGGGTTCGCCCGACGGCTACTACCAGGAGGTCGGCCGCGCCGGGCGGGACGGCGAGCCCGCGGTCGCCGTCCTGTACTACCGGCCGGAGGACCTCGGGCTGCAGCGCTACTTCCGCGTCGCCGTCCCGGACCGGGACGACGTGCTGGAGGTGGCGCGGGCGCTGCGCCGTGCGGAGCGCGCCGACGACGAGGACGGCGGTGCCGCGCCGTCGACGGACGACGACGCGCGGAGCGCGCGACTGCCCCGGCGCCTCGCTCGCCTGCGTGCGCTCGTCACGGACGCGCGGGCGCTGCTGGGACCCGACGCCCGCCCCGCCGCCGTCGCCGACGCGGCCGTCGGGCTCGCCGAGGAACGTCGCCGGATGGAGGACTCGCGCCTGGAGATGATGCGCGGGTACGCGGAGACGACGCAGTGCCGACGCCAGTTCCTCCTCGCGTACCTCGGCGAGGAGCTGGCCGAGCCGTGCGGGCGCTGCGACACCTGCTGGGCGGGCACCGCCGCCGAGCAGGCCCTCGACGACGCGGACGCCCCCTTCGCCGTCGGCGCCACCGTGCGGCACGACGAGTTCGGCGAGGGCACGGTCATGGGGTACGAGGGCGGCGGCGAGGGGGCGCACGCGCGCGTCACCGTGCTGTTCGCCTCGCACGGGTACCGGACGCTGAGCCTCGACGCCGTGGCGCAGCACGACCTCCTCGACCCCGCATGACGCAGGGACCCGCCGGCGTGACGCTCGTCGTCCCGGTGCTCGACGACGCCGCCCACCTCGACCGGCTGCTGCGCTCGGTCGCCGCGCAGACCCGCGCCCCGGACGCCGTCGTCGTCGTCGACAACGGGTCGCGGGACGGCGGCGTCGCCGTCGCGCAGTCGCACGGGGCGACGGTGCTGCACGAGCCGCGGCGCGGCATCTGGCCCGCGGCGGCGCGCGGGTACGACGCCGCTCGGACGGAGGTCGTCGCCCGCTGCGACGCCGACACCGTGCTGCCGCCGACCTGGGTCGCGCACGTCGCGGCACGGTTCGGCGCGGAGCCGGACCTTGCCGCGCTCACGGGCCCGGCCGACTTCGCGGACGTGCGGCCCGTGCTCGGCCGCGTCGGCGGCTCGGTCTACCTCGGCGCGTACTTCCTCCTCGTGGGAGCGATGGTGCGCGGGACCGCGCTGTTCGGCTCCAACCTGGCGGTGCGGCGCGGCGTCTGGCACGCCGTCCGGGACGCCGTGCACGACGACGTGCCGATGATCCACGACGACATGGACCTCAGCTACCACGTGCGCGGGCGCGGCCGGGTCGAGCGGGACCCGGCGCTGCGCGTCGCCGTCTCGGGCCGTCCGCTCGTCAGTCTCCGGGGCGTCGCGGCCCGCGGGGTGTGGGGCGCACGGACCTCGATGCTGCACGCCCCGGGGCTCGGGCCGCGCCTCGAGCACCGGTGGTCCGGGCAGGCCACGCCACCGCCCTCGGTCCGTGGCCTGCCCGGCAACCACCGATGGTGACTGCTCCCCATCCGCTTTTCCCACAGGGCTCCCACGTGCGCGTCGCGTCACGGTAGGGTGAGCGCGCCTTCACGACAACTCCACACGCCGCCCAAGGGAACCCACATGCTCGTCTTCGTCGTCATCGGCCTGGCCGGCCTCGCCCTCCTGCTGCTGTCGCTCCTCGTGGGAGAGATCATCGACGTCGCGGACGGGGCGCTGTCCGGGACCTCGCTCGGCGTCGGGGGCGTCGTCTTCGGCGCGGTGGGAGCCATCGTCACCGTGAACGACCTGCCCACCTGGGTCGCGTACGCCGGCTCGCTCGGCGTGGCCGTCGTCGTCGTGCTCCTCGTCCAGGCGCTCGTGCGCCGCCTGCGCGACTCCGAGGACGGCGGCGCCGCGTCGCTCGTCGGCGTGCAGGGTACCGCCACCACCGACATCGACCCGAGCGCCGGCGAGGTGTCCCTCGACGCCGCGCACGAGCTCGAGCGCCGCCTGGCCTGGTCCGAGGAGCCCATCCCCGCGGGGGCGCGCGTCGTCGTGCTCGAGCAGTCCGGCAGCCGCGTGCGCGTGCGCCGCCACTTCGCCGGCGACTGAGCCCACCACCTCCCTACCCACCCCTTCCGGAAGGAGACGCGCCCCGGCGCGCACCATGTTCACGGACTCGAACGACCTCGTCACGACCCTGGCGGTCGTCGCCCTCGTCATCGCGCTGTTCGCGGTGATCGTCTTCATCAGCAAGCGCATCCGGCGCGTCCCCCCGAACGAGGCCCTCGTCATCGTCGGTCGGGGCGCCGGGCGCAAGGAGGCCGCGGGCAGCGGCCAGAAGGTCGTCGTCGGCGGCCGCACGTTCGTCTGGCCGATCCTCCAGCAGGGCTTCTCGATCTCGCTCGAGCAGCGCCAGATCGGGATCACCGTCGAGGGCGTGGACAAGAACCGCATCAAGATCGCGATCAAGGCGTCGATCAACTTCAAGGTGCGGGGCGACGAGGAGGGCGTGCGCCGGGCAGCGCAGCGCTTCCTGTCCCAGCAGGGGACGCTGACCGAGATCATCAAGGAGTCGCTCGAGGGCTCGCTGCGCTCCATCGTCGGCGACATGACGATCGAGCAGATCATCTCCGACCGCAAGGGCCTGTCCGACCGCGTCGTCGAGTCGACGAAGGCCGACCTGTCCGAGCAGGGTCTCCAGGTCGACCTGCTCAACATCTCCGACATCTCGACGCCGGGCTCGGACTACCTGGCGAACCTCGGCCGCGCGGAGTCCGCGCGCGCCCGCCAGGTCGCCGAGGTCTCCGAGGCCGAGGCGAAGCGGGCGTCCGAGTTCGCGGTCATCGACGCCGCCGAGCAGATCGCCGAGCGGCAGAAGGCCCTCGACCTCAAGCGCGCCGTGATCAAGGCGGACACCGACCGGGCGAACGCCGAGGCGGAGGCCGCCGGCCAGCTCGCCCGTGCCGAGCAGGACCGTCTGGTCGCCCAGCAGGAGCGCGAGGCGCTCGCCGAGCAGGCCCGCGTGACGCAGGAACGCCTCGACATCGAGGTCCGCAAGCCGGCCGAGGCCAAGGCGTACGCGGAGGTCCAGGAGGCCAACGCGCGCCGTGACGCCGCGAACGCCGCCACCGAGGCGGACGCCTACAAGCGCACCGTCATCGCCGAGGCGAACAAGACCGCGGCGATCCAGGACGCCGAGGCCTCCGCCGCGGCCGTGCGCCGTGCCGGCGAGGCCGAGCGCGACCGCCAGGTCGCGCTCGCGGCGGGCATCAAGGCCGAGGGCGAGGCCCGCGCGGCCGCGACCGAGGCCGAGGGGCGCGCGGAGGCCGTCGCCACCGACGCCAAGGCGGAGGCGCTGAAGAAGTACGGCGAAGCGGCGCTCGTGCAGGAGCTCATCGAGCGCCTGCCCGAGATCGTGCGCGCGGCCGCCGAGCCGATCGGCAAGATCCAGGGCATGACCGTGGTGTCCACCGACGGGGCGTCCGCGCTCACGAAGAACGTGGCCTCCGTGCTCGGCGAGGGTCAGGGCGTCGTCAAGCAGCTCACGGGCGTCGACATCAACGCGCTCATCTCCGGGCTCGCGGGCGGGACGCTGACGGGCGCGGACGGCAAGGCGGCGGCAGGGAGCAACGGCACGGGCCACTGACCCGCGTCCTCCGCACGACGGCGGGCCGTCCGGGACCTCCCGGGCGGCCCGTCGCCGTCCCGGCGGCTCGTGCCGCTTCACCGCTCGGCGGTGCACACCCCCGTCACGGTGAACGGCACCGGCTCCATCCGGCCCTCGGCCGGCGCCCCCGTGCCCGCGATGTCGACGTTCCCCTCGCCGTCGACCGAGAACTCGGTCGTCGTCCCCTCGAACGTCGTGCCGCCGGTGACGGTGACCTGGCCCGCGCCGTCGGTCACCGTGACCCCGACCTCGTCCTCACCCTCCGTGAACGTGGCCTGGAGGTCCGTCCCGGTGGTGCTGGCGCAGTTGTCCGACGGTCCGGTGATCTCGATGCTGCCGTCCTCGGTGCGGAACGTCAGCTCTCCCGGGCCCTCGGCCGGGGCGTCGTCCGTCGCGCCGGCATCCTCCCCGGCGGACGTCTGCCCGCCTGCGGGCGCCGACGGCTCGGGGAGCGTGGCGGTGCCGCCGGAGCCGTCGTCACCGCACCCTGCGAGCGCGACGGTCAGCAGCAGCGCCGCGGCGGCGCCGAGAGGTCGGGTACGGGTCACGGGTGCCACCTTCACTGGTCGCGGTACGCGGTCGACGGCGGGTCGCCGTCCCAGCACGGTACGAAGACCCGTCCCCGCACGCAGCCCGGGCGCCCGGTCACGTCCAGCCCAGCCGCCCCATCGCGTTCAGCGCGAGCAGCACACCCAGCACGCCGAGGACCCACCCGGTCATCTCCGCCGCGTTCTTCGTCAGCCACGCGTCGAGCCGCCGCAGCAGGGGGTCGACGGCGCGAGCAGCGACGAGGCGGCCGAGCAGCAGCAGGAGCGCAGGGGCGACCATGACCACGCAGTACGCCGCGAGCACGCCCGCGGAGGCCGGCCACGCGACGTCGGACGTCGTGATGATCCCGATCGCCGCGAGGTACGGCAGCATCGTGGCGACCTCGATCGACGCCGCGCCCAGGGCGAGCCCGACGAGCGGCAGCACGGACGTCCCCCGGGACGTGGTCCCCGTCGCGGCGCTCGCCGTGGGGCCCGCCGCAGCACCGACGCGCCCGTCGGCCGCCGCCTCGATCCCGAGCGCTCGCTCGCGCCACCGCGACAGGCGGCCGCCGCCGCCGGACTCCGCCCGCCGCCGCGCCGCCCGCTTGCCGTCGAAGCGGAAGCTCAGCGCGAACAGCCCGATGCCGAGGAGCAGCTGCACGATCGTGGCGGCGCGCGTGTCGAGCGCCGCACCGAACCGCTCGAGGAACGCGCCGGCGCCGAGCATCACGACGACGCCGACCACGAGGTAGAACCCCGCCACCGTCGCCAGGTAGGCGAGCACGCGGCCCCCGCGGAGGCGTCCGGGGGCGAGGAGCAGCCACACGGGCACGAGGAGCGTGCCGAAGCTCGTGGAGTCGATGAGGGCCAGCACGACGAGGACGCCGGCCGTCGCGGCGAGACCGAGCCCGGCGTCGCCCAGGCCGTCGAGAGGGAGGGGGAGTTCCATGTCGACGACCCTCGCGCGCAGGGCCCCGCCACGTCGTCGGGCGGACGGAGGATCTCGGAGGCGCCGGGCGGACGCCCGTCCGCCGCGCCGTACACCCTTCGACGGATCCCCCGGGGCACGTCGCTGTGCTGGGATGGGGGCGTGAGCGAGAGGTCGACGCGCCCCGTCGTCGGCGCGCTGCGTGACGTGTGGCGCATCGAGGACCGCCGCAACGACGTCGTGACCGCGGTGCTGACGTTCGCGCTCGGCTGGGTGCTCATCGAGGTCGGGCTCGTCGACCTGGTCCAGGTCGACGGCGGACCACCGGCGGGGCCGCCCGAGCCGTGGTGGCGTCTCGCGCTGCTCGCGGCGGGCTGCGCCCTCATCCTCGTCAAGCGCCGCCACCCGGTGCTCGCGCTCGCCGGCGGCCTCGTCGTGGTGCTCGTCGACCTCGCGTGGGGCGGGAGCGTCGCGCTCATGCTCGTGCTGTGGGACCTGCTGTACGCGGCGGCGCTGTGGGCGCGCCCGCGCCCCCGCGCGTGGCTGTGGGGCGCGGCGGTCACGGTGACGGTCGCCGGTGCGGTCGCCGCCGGGGAGGCGAGCCGGGACGTGCGCGAGTTCGTCTTCATGGGGATGCAGCTCGGCGCCGTCCTGCTCCTCCCGCTGTGGTGGGCGACGAACGTGCGGCAGAAGAGCGAGCTCGCCGACCTCGAGCGCGAGCGGGCCGACCTCGCCGCACGCGACGCCGCGAGCGCCGCCCGGGCCGCCGAGCTGGAGCGGCAGCGCGCGGGCGACCTCGAACGCCTCGCCGAGCTCGACCGGCACGAGGCCGTGCGTGCCGAGCGTGCCGCGATGGCCCGGGACCTGCACGACGTCATCGCCTCGCACCTGTCGGCGATCGCCATCCACTCGGGCGCGGCCCTCCAGGTGCCGCCGGACGCGGCGCGGGACCGCGCCGCGCTGGAGCAGGTGCGCGCGAGCGCGGTGGCGTCGCTCGAGGAGATGCGGTCGATGATCCTGCTCCTGCGTGGCGGGTCGGCGCGGGACGACGCCGCCGGTGCGCCGGTCGCCTCTCCCGGGCGGCTCGCCGATCTCGACGCCCTCGTGGACGCGGCGCGGTCCGCGGGTAGCCCCGTGACGGTCGTCGACCCGGACGACGTCGGCCACGGCTCTCTCCCCGCGGCCACCGACCAGGCGCTGCACCGGATCGCCCAGGAGGCGCTGACGAACGCTCTCAAGCACGCACCGGGCGCACCGGTGGTCGTGCGCCTCGACCGCTCGGGCGCGCACGTCGAGCTCACCGTGCACGACGACGGCGCCCCCGCGCCCTCCCCGCTCGCCGAGCCGGCGCTCAGCGCGGGCACCGGCCTGCTGACGATGCGCGAGCGCGCCGAGGGGCTCGGCGGCACGCTCGCGGCAGGGCCGGCCCCGGACGGCGGGTGGACGGTGCGCGCGCGGGTCCCGGCCGCGCCGGGCGCAGCCGTCGACGGCGCAGCGGTCCAGGACCCGGCCCGCGCGCCCGGGACCGGCGGCACCTCGTGACCGGGCGGACCGGGCGGACCGTCCGCGTGCTGCTGGCGGACGACCACGCGGCGATCCGCGCCGGGCTGCGCCTGCTGCTCGACGCGGCGGAGGACGTCGACGTCGTGGGCGAGGCGGCGGACGGCACCGTGGCCGTCGCGAACGCGCGGGCGCTGCGGCCCGACGTCGTGCTCATGGACCTGCGGATGCCGGGCGTGGACGGCATCGAGGCGACGCGGACCATCACCGCGGAGGGGCTCGCGGACGTGCTCGTGCTCACGACGTTCGACCTCGACGAGTACGTCGACGGCGCGCTGCGCGCGGGAGCGGCCGGGTTCCTCCTCAAGTCGGCCGAGCCCGCCGCGCTGCTGGAGGCCGTGCGTCGCGTCGCCGACGGCGACGGCGTCCTCGCCCCCGAGGTCACGCGCCGCCTGCTGGCGGCGTTCGCGTCGGGCGGAGTCGCGCCGGGGACGGACGACGGCGCGCGTCCTGGCGAGCCGACGGAGGACGACCCGCGGCTGGCCGACCTCACGCCCCGCGAGGTCGACGTGCTGGCAGCGCTGGGCCGCGGGCTGTCCAACCAGGGCATCGCGGCCGAGCTGTTCATCACCGAGGCGACGGCGAAGACGCACGTGTCGCGCGTGCTCGCGAAGCTGGGCGTGGCGACCCGCATGCAGGCGGCGATCGTCGCGCGGGACGCGGGCCTGGCCTGAGCGGCGGCCCGGGCGTCGGCGTCGGCGTCGGGGGGTGAGGCGACCGCGTTCGTGGTGGAGTGTCGTCCGTGACCCCGAGCGAACCCGACCCGTGGTCCGTGCGCGAGGCGGACCTCGACCTCGAGCCGGGCGCCGTCGCGTCCGTTCTGAGCCTGGCGAACGGCTTCGTCGGTGTGCGCGGCGTGCTCGACGAGGTAGGCCCCGGCGAGGAGCCCGCCACGCTCGTCGCGCCCGTGTTCGAGGAGTACGACCAGACCTACGCCGAGGGCGGGTACGCCTACCCCGAGGTCGAGGAGCGTCTCGTGCCGGTCGTCGACGCGTGGCGCCTCGGCTGGTCGGTCGACGGCGAGCCCGTCGACGTGCGGGCCGGGACGGTGCACGAGCACCGGCGCGAGCTCGACCTGCGCCACGGCGTGCTGGACCGGGAGCTGCGCTGGACGGCGCCCTCGGGCGCGACCGTGACGCTGACCAGCCGGCGACTCGTGTCGCTCGTACGCCGCGAGATCGTCGCCACGTGGTGGCAGGTGCAGGCAGAGGACGACGTCACGGTGACGGTCCTGCCCGCGCCGGACTGCCCGCACGGCGGCGCGGGCGGCGACGACCGGCCGGGGCACGACGGGCCGGGGCACGACGGCCCTGCCGGCGACGGGCCCAGGCTGGTCACGGTCACGTGCCGCCACGACGCGCAGGGGTCGTCGGTGGACCAGCGGGCCGTCCGGTCGGGGCGCGCCCTCGCGGTCGAGACGGCGCACCTCGTGGAGTGCTCCGACGGTGTGACCGCGACGTGGGACGACGCGCCGCGCGCCGCCTCGCTCACCGCGCGGCTGCGCGCCGGCGACCGGCTGCGCGTGCTCGTGCTCGCGGCGCACGCCGCGGGCACCGAGACGGGCGCGCTCGCGGCCCGGGCGCACGACGCGCTCACCGCAGCCGGCCGCGCCGGGTGGGACGAGCTCCAGCACGAGCAGCGACGCTTCCTGGCCGAGGTGTGGGAGCGCGGCGACGTCGTCGTCGAGGGCGACGACGAGATGCAGCAGGCCGTGCGCCACGCCCTGTTCTCCGTGGTGCAGGCCTCGGCCCAGGTGCGCGACGTGGGTGTCCGGGCGAAGGGGATGACGGGGACCGGGTACGCCGGTCACGCCTTCTGGGACTCCGAGTGCTTCGTGCTCCCCGTGCTGGACCACGTCCTGCCCGCGGCCGCCGCCGACCACCTGCGCTGGCGCCACCAGACGCTGCCGCTGGCGCGCGACCGCGCGGCGGAGCTCGGGCTGCCCGGCGCGTCCTTCCCGTGGCGGACGATCAGCGGGCGCGAGTGCTCGGGCTACTGGCCGGCCGGGACGGCGGCGTTCCACGTCAACGCGGCGGTCGCGTGCGCCGCGGCACGGCACGTCGCGGTGACCGGCGACGAGGTGCTCGAGCGCGAGAGCGCGGTCGACCTCGTCGTCGAGACGGCGCGCCTGTGGGCCGGCCGGGGCCACCACACCGCCGCGGGGTTCCGGATCGACGGCGTCACCGGACCGGACGAGTACACCGCCGTCGTCGACAACAACACGTACACGAACCTCATGGCGGCCGCGAACCTGCGCCACGCCGACGCGCTGTGCGAGCGTCACCCCCAGGAGGCGGGCCGACTCGGCGTCACGACGGCCGAGCGCGAGGCGTGGCTGCGCGCGGCGAGCCGGATGATCGTCCCCTACAACGCGGAGCTGCGGGTCACCGAGCAGTCCCAGGACTTCACCCGGCACGCGCCGTGGCACTTCGAGCCCCGCACCACGGCGCGGTTCCCGCTCGACCAGCACGTCCCGTACGTCGAGCTGTACCGCCACCAGGTGGTGAAGCAGGCCGACCTCGTGCTCGCGCTCCACACGGCCTCCGACGCCTTCTCGCCCGAGCAGAAGCTCCGCGACTTCGACTACTACGAGCCGTTGACGGTGCGGGACTCGTCCCTGTCCGCTCCCGCCCAGGCGGTCGTGGCCGCCGAGGTGGGCTACGTGGACCTCGCGTACGACTACGCGCGCGAGTGCGCGCTGCTCGACCTGTGCGACCTGCGCGCCTCGACCGACGGCGGGCTGCACGTCGCGTCGCTCGCGGGCGCGTGGACGGCGCTCGTCGCGGGACTCGGCGGGCTGCGCCACGCGGACGACGGCCTGCTGCACCTGGCGCCCCGGCTCCCGTCCCGGTTGCGGCGCCTCGCGTTCGCCGTCCGGCAGGGCGACGCCCGCATCACGGTCGACGTCCGCGGGCAGACCGTGACGTACCGGCTCACGGCCGGCGACGAGGCGCGGCTGACGCACCACGGCGAGAAGCTGCGCCTCACGGCCGCCTCCCCGCAGGAGCGCCGGCACGTGCCGCCGGGCGAGGTGCGCACGCCCCCCGCGCAGCCGCCCGGACGGGACCCGCTGTTCGCGGCGTCGTAGCGCCCGCCGTCCCGACGCCCGCTCAGGGCTCGGGGTGGAGGGCGTCGTAGCGCCAGAAGCGGCGCTGCCCCCACAGCACGAGCCACAGCACGACGACGCACGCCACGCCGCCCGCGACGGCGGCCCAGGCCTCGCCGACCCACGTCGCCTGCGCCCCGAGCACGAGCTCGCCCAGTCGCGGTCCTCCGGCGACGACGACGATGAACACGCCCTGGAGGCGGCCGCGCATGTCGTCGGGCGTCGCGGTCTGGAGGATCGTCTGCCGGAAGACGGCGCTCACGGCGTCGGCGGCACCGGCCAGGGCCAGCGCGACGCACGCCGCGACGAGGCCACCCGCGAGCACCGTCGCGGGTTCCGCGGCGCCGACGGCGAGGAGCACGAGGCCGAACAGGACGATCGACAGCCCGTACGCCGTGATCGCCCAGACGATGACGCGGCCCTGCCACCGCACCCGCGACAGGCCGCCGGAGAACACGCCCGCGAGCACGGCACCGATCGCGAACGCCGCCGTGAGCACGCCCGTCGTCACCTCGCCGCCGCCGAGCCACAGGACGCCCGCGGCGGGCAGCAGCACGCGCGGCGACGCGAGGACCATCGCGGCGAGGTCGGCGAGGAACGTCGTGCGGACGTTGGGCCGCGTCGCGAGGTAGCGCAGCCCGTCGACGACCGACCGCCAGCCGACCACCCGGCCGCGGCGGCGCCGTCGGGCACCGGACCTGTCAGCACCACGATCCAGCGGGGCGACGCGTGCTCCTGACACGTCGTCGGCCCCGAGCGACGTGTCAGCATCAGGAGCCGCCGGGGCGACCTCCGGTGCTGACAAGGGCGGGATGTCCGGCAGCCGCCACACCGCCCACAGCGCCACGGTGAACAGCACCGCGTCGATCGTGTACGCGACCGGGTAGCCCCACAGCGCGACGAGGAACGCACCGCCCAGAGGCCCGACCGTCAGCGCGACGTTCCACGCGAGCGTCTGCAGCGCGTTCGCGGCGGGCAGCAGCCGCGGCTCGACGAGGCGCGGGATGATCGCCGACCGCGCCGGGTTGTTGATCGCGAACGCCGCGGACTGCAGCGCGACCAGCAGGTAGAGCACCCCGACCGAGTCGAGGCGCAGCCACGCCTGCAGGGCGATGAGGACGGTGATGACCCACAGCGCCGTCGACGCACCGAGCGCGACCTTGCGGCGGTCGTAGGCGTCGACGAGCGCGCCGCCGTAGAGGCCGAGCACCACGAGGGGGACGAGCGCGCACACGCCCAGCACGCCCACGGCGAGCGAGGACCCCGTGAGGCCGTACACCTGCAGGCCCACGGCGACGACGGTGAGCTGGGACCCGAGGTTCGAGACTCCCAGGCCCCACCACAGGCGGCGGAACGGCGGCGAGGTCCGCAACGGCGTCGTGTCGGCGAGGAGACCGTTGACCCGGGACACGATCGCAGAGCCTACGCGATGCCGCCTACCAACGGTCGACGCCCGTCGCAAGCCGGGGAGCCTGCTCTTGACTTCTGCCTGACGCCCGCGAAAAGTAGGCCCTGGCCGCCGCGCGGCGACGTGGCACGCGCGACCGGACGCTCTCAGGACTCACCGGCGAGACGAGGAGACGCAGGCATGGTTTTGTTCAACGGCAAGACGTTCCAGAGGACGACGGCGGGGCTCGTGTCCGTCCCCCTGGCGGCGACCGGGCTGGCGCTCGCGTCCGCCGGGCCGGCGGCATCCGCGCCCACGGCTCCCGCCGTCGCGCCGACAGCCGTGGCGGCCGACGAGGACTACCAGATCCTCGTCGTCGGCGAGACGCTCGGCTTCCGGCACTCCCACATCGACGACACCACGCGGGCGCTCATCGACCTCGGTGAGGAACACGGCTTCACCGTGGACGTGTGGGACCCGCCGAACGACTCGGGCGGCTGGTGGGGCGACGGGTCGCCCGGTCAGCCCGACCTGACGCTCGACAGCACCCCGTTCACGAGCACCGAGGACCTGCAGAAGTACGCCACGATCGTGTTCGCCTCGCCGGTGGACAACACCAACGACCTGAACCCGGACAAGCCGCGCCTCCTCGACGACGACGAGCTCGCGGCGTTCCAGGGGTACATCCGCTCGGGCGGCGGCTTCGTCGGCCTCCACGCCGCGACGGACACGATGCACACCGTGCCCTGGTACAGCGAGCTCACCGGCGGCGGCGCGCGCTTCGTCAGCCACCCGCAGCAGCAGACGGCGACCATGCGGGTCGAGAGCCCGGCGCACCCGTCGACGGAGCACCTGCCCGCCGCCTGGGAGCGGTTCGACGAGTGGTACAACTACACGACCAACCCGCGCGAGGACGTCCACGTCCTCATCACCCTCGACGAGTCGACGTACGACCCGGGGAACAACGCGATGGGCGAGGACCACCCGATCGCGTGGTGCCAGAACTTCGAGGGCGGCCGCTCCTGGTACGAGGGCGCGGGCCACACCGACGCGTCGTGGACCGACCCGCTCTTCCTCGAGCACGTGCTCAAGGGCATCGAGTGGACCGCGGGCCTCGTCGAGGGCGGCGGCGACTGCGTGACGTTCGGCGAGGTCGACGAGATCGTCGCGGGCCTCGACACGACCGCGCTCGGCGACCGCGTGATCACCGGATCCATCACGGCGCTGCTGGACAGCGCCGAGGAGGCGGCCGACGCGGACGACCACGCGACCGCGGTCCAGGTCCTCGGCGGCGCTCGTGCCCTGGTGGACCATCTGTCGGAGGCGGCGGGCGACCGCGCGCTGCTCGGCGACAAGATCGACGACCTGATCGAGTGGCAGTCCGCCCTCCCCGGCGAGGGTGACGACCTCGAGTTCTCCGCGCAGGCCGAGCTGCGTTCGCTCGGTGGCAAGGACTACGTCGCGGTGCGCGTCGACAACCAGGAGGACGTCCCGGTCGACGTCACGATCGCCACGGCGTACGGCTCCCGGACGTTCGAGGACGTCGTGCCCGGGCGCTCGAGCTACCACGCGTTCGCGTCCCGCGTCGCACAGGCCCCTGCCGGAGAGGTCGAGGTGACGGTCTCGGCCGAGCGCGACGGCACCGAGGTGTGGGATCACGCGACGGTCGCGTACCCCGGCTCCGACTGACGCCGGCCCAGGGGCCCGGCTCGCCCCGTCCGACGAGCGAGCCCGGCACGGCGCCGCCGTCGGCGTCCCGGAACCAGTCAGCAGCGCCCGACGCCCCCGGCGTCGGGCGCTGCCGCGTCCTCGCCGGCGGTCACCACGCGTCGGCGTGGCGGTGCACCGGCCCGGGCGGCGGCTCGTACGCGGGGTGCGGCCCCGGCGTCAGGTACGTGCGCGCGAAGAACAGCGACGCCGCGAGGTCCGCACGCCGCTCGGCCGCGGTCCGCGCACGACGGGTCGCGATCTCCACGACGACGTCGCCGGTCCACCCGCGCCGCACCAGCTCGGTGAGCACCTCGGCGCACGGCTGGTCGCCCCGCCCGGGGACGAGGTGCTCGTCCTTGATGGACGACGAGCCGTCGGCGAGGTGCACGTGGCGCAGCCGCCCGTCGAACACGTCGAGGAGCTCGAGCGAGTTCTGCTGCGCGACGGCGGCGTGGGACAGGTCGAGCGTGACGTGGTCGTAGCCGTGCTCGGACGGGTCCCACCCGGGCAGGTAGGCCTGCATCTCGCGCTTGCGACCACGCCAGGGGTACATGTTCTCGACCGCGATCGTCACACCCTCGGTCTCGTCGAGCTCGCGCACCAGCTCCTCGAACTCGCGCGCGTACCTGTACTGCCACCGGAACGGCGGGTGCACGACGACGGTGCTCGCCCCGACCTCCTGCGCCAGCCGGACGCTGCGGCGGAGCTTCGGACCGGGCGCGCGACCCCACACGCGCTGGCTCACCAGCAGCGTGGGCGCGTGGATGCTGCGGATGGGCATCTCGTGCTCGTCGGACAGCTTGCGGAGGGCGGCCGCGTCCTGCGTGACCTCGTCCGACCAGACCATGACCTCCATGCCGTCGTAGCCGAGGTCGGCGGCGGCCTGGAACGCGTAGCCGGCACGGCGCGGGTAGACGCTCGCCGTGGAGAGGGTGACAGGGATGCGCGGCTCTCCCGGGTCCGAGGGAGGACGCGGGGTCGTCGCGTCTGACATGCCCGCCACACTAGACCCGACGTCCGTGCCTCACATCCAGCGCTGACAGCCTGTGGAGGACGTGGGACACTCAGCCCCGCAGCGGCAGTGTGAGGACCGGACCCTCCCCCGGCTCGCCCGCCGGGACGACCCGGACCGGCACGCCCCAGTCCTGCTGCGCGAGGTGGCAGGCGGGGAACACGTCCGGGTCGGGCTCGCCGTCCGGGCCGAGCGGCACGACGTCGCACGACGCCGCCCGCGCGGTCACGTGCAGCACGCCCTCGGCCACGTCCGGGTTGATCACGAGGTCGCGACCGAGGTCCGTCCCCGTGCCCTCCCCGGACAGCAGCAGCCCGGGCGGCGTCGCGCTGACCCGCAGCTCCGTGGAGGGGCCGAACCTGTCGTCGAGCTTCTGCCCCGGGGCGGGCACGAACGGCACGTCGAGCCGCAGCGGCCCTGCCGCGACGTCGGTGACGGGGCGCTGGGTCCGGTGGGCGCCGCCGTCGAGCACCTCGCCCGCGAGGTCGGCGGGCAGCGCGACGCGCGTGATGCGGTGCGCCGCGGACTCGACGACGAGCAGGTGCACCTGCGGCGACCCGTCCGGCGCCTGACCCGCCTCCACGACGACGTCGCTCGGCTCCGCGAGGCCCGTCGCCAGCGTCGTGACCTGGCCCGCGAGCCGCGTACCGGCCACCCCGTCCCCGACGTCCGCGGCGGGCGCCGCGTCGTCGAGCACGACGCGCCGGACCGCGCCGTCGTACGTGTCGGCGACGACGACGCTCCCGTCGGGCAGCACGGCGACGCCGAGCGGGTGCTGGAGCAGCGCCTGGTCCGTCGGCCCGTCGCGGTGCCCGAAGTCGAACAGCCCCTGCCCGACGGCGGTCCGCACCGCGACCTCCCTACCGTTCACCGGCTCGGCGCGCCGCAGCGCGGACGTCTCCGAGTCCGCGACCCAGATCCCGCCGTCGTCGGCGACGGCCAGCCCGGACGGCTGCGCGAACCACGCCGACTCCCCCGGCCCGTCCTCGAGCCCCTCGTTCATCGTCCCGGCGAGCAGCCGGATCGATGACTCCTCCGCGCCTCCCGGCGCGAACGCCCACAACGTGTGGTTCCCGGCCATCGCCACCACGAACGCGTCGAGATCCGGCGACCACGCGACGTCCCACGGCGACGACAGCTTCACGTCGAGCGGCCCGTACGTGACACCCGGGTCGAACGGACCACGGCGCCGCTCACCGGAGAGGGCGGGGTCGGTGGTGGTGGCGGGTCGTGGCGGGTCTGGCGGGAGGTCGCGAGGAACGAGCGACCGGATGGTAGACCCGCCGCCACCAACGTCCCGGGCCGCCCCGACCACAGCGCCGGAGAGCAGGACGTTCTCCGCGCCCCCGACCATGAACTGCTCCCCCGTCCCGGCGACGGTCGTCACGACGCCGTCGGCGAGCCGCACGCCGCGCAGCACGTGGTTGACCGTGTCGGCGACGAGCACGTCGTACCCCACCCACGCTCGCAGCTCCTCCGGGACGAGGCACAGCCCGTTGGGCTCGCTGAACCGTGCGTCGTCGGGTCCACCGTCGACGAGGCCTCGCTCGCCGGTGCCGATGCGCCGGACGAGCGTCTCGGCGTCGGGCGCGAGCTCGGCGAGGGAGTGGTGGCCGGCGTCGGCGACGAGGAGGTTGCCGTCCGGCAGCGTGATGGCCTTCGCGGGGAAGCGGAGCGTGCCGGACGTCGGGGCGGGCGGCACGTACGGGCCGTCGCCGCGGTGCAGCGTCCCCTTGGCGTCGTGCTCGGCGACGAGCTCGCCGACGAGCGCCGCGATGGCGGACGCGTGGCCCTCGCCGGCCATCTGCGCGACGACGTACCCCTCGGGGTCGATGACGACGAGCGTCGGCCAGGCGCGCGCGGTGTACGCGGACCACGTGACGAGCTCGGGGTCGTCGAGCACGGGGTGGTGGACCTCGTAGCGCTCGACGGCGGCGGCGAGCGCGACGGGGTCGGCCTCGTGCTCGAACTTCGGCGAGTGGACACCGACGATGACGAGCTCGTCGCGGTGCGCCTCCTCGAGCTCGCGCAGCTCGTCGAGCACGTGCAGGCAGTTGATGCAGCAGAAGGTCCAGAAGTCCAGGATGACGACCTTGCCGCGCAGGTCGGCGAGCGACAGGTCCCAGCCGCCGGTGTTCAACCAACCCCGCCCGACGAGCTCGGACGCGCGGACACGCGGCAGGCGGGACACGGGCGAGGAGTCGTGGGTCGTCACGACCACATTGTGCCGGGGCGGGCAGGGACGGTCGGATCCGTCAGGACGACGCCGTCACCGCGCCGGTGACGCGCACCTCGACCTCGACGCCGTCCACGGTGGAGGGCACGGGCACGTCCGCGGACGCGACGTTGACGCGCAGGACCCAGTCCTCGGCACGCTCGGCCGTCCGGCCCGGGACGGGGACGCCGGGCTCACCGCTGCGCCCGGTGCCGGCGCGTGCGAGGCCGATGCCGGTTACCCCCCGGCGGCCGGAGATCTCGTGGCGCAGCAACGACTTCGCCTCGCGCGCGTGCTCGAGCGTCGCCACGACGCACCACCTCCCGGGACCGTTGTGCGCTCGCTGCCATTGTGCCCCTCTGCGCCGTCGGGCGGGAGGGCGCGCGCAGGCCGAGGCTCGCCCCGGTCGTGTGCTCAGCCCAGGAGCGTCACACCGAGCCGGTCGAGCACGGTGCCGACGGGGTTGCAGTACGTGAGCCCAGTGCCGTTCGCCCCGCCCGACTCCGAGCCGGCGAACAGCAGCCCGAGGGCGACGCCGTCCTCCCGGTACACGAGCGAGCCGGAGTCGCCCCCGCGCGAGAACGGGCCGGCGCCGGTGGACTCGACCTCGATCTGGTCGTCGAAGCGCAGCGCGCCGAGCTCGTCGCCGTACCCGACGACGACGTCGTCGAGCTCGATCGCCGACACGCGCCCCGCGGTGATGCCCGTCGTGCGCCCGACCTTGCCGACCGCCTCACCGCCCAGGGCCACGGCCGTGGTCGTGACGCGGCCCACCGGGTACGTCGGGTCGACGTCCGGGTCGTCCAGCAGCGCGAGAGCGGCGTCGACCGTCTGCGTGACGCCGGCCTCGAGCGGCACGAGGCCCGCGAGGGTGCCGATGCGGTCGTCCGGAGCGCGTCCGCCGTCGGCCGCCCCCGGCTGCACGACGACGTCGCCTACCTGCGCTGCGGGCGACCCGGCGAGCACGTGCCAGTTGGACAGCGCGAGCACCGAGCCGGACGTCCCGTCCGTCGTGGTCCGCACGAAGGCGCCGAGCGTCCCCGCCGTGACGTCGACGTGCGCGATCGACACCCCGGGACGCAGCGGCCGCACCCGTCCCGTCTCGCCGGCCGCCAGGGCGGTCACGACCGGCGGCCGGACGTCCGGGCCGTCGGGCCGTCCCGAGCGGGCCGCGGCGCGCGGGCGCTCGCCGAGCGCGCGGATCCGGCCGGTCCGCCGCACGTCGACGCCCGTCCCGGCCTCCGCGGCGACCCGGCGCGCGATGCTCCGCGCCGTCGGTACGCCGAGCCGGTACCGCACCGCGATGGCGTACCCGTCCTCGCGCGGGGCCAGCCCGATCGCGAGGGTGGGCGCCCGCACGAGGCGCGCCGCGTCGTCGGGCACACCGCTGGCCTCGATCCCCGGGGCGCCGCTGCGCTCGGCGAGCTCGCGCGCGTAACCGGCGAGCTGGGACTTGATCTCTCGCGCCTCGTCGTGGTCCATGCCGCGAGTCTGGCGGCTGCCGCCCACGGACGCCCGCCCGGGGCCCCGACGCTCAGCCGACCGCGGCCGCCCCGGCGGGCGGCTCGCCGACGTCCGCGACCGGGCGCGGGACGTACGCCTCGCGGGTCACGTCGGCGCGCACGACCCGCGAGAGGCGGAACCAGCGCACGCCCTGCCGCAGCCGGCACCACGCGACGAGGTACCAGCGCCCGTCGGTGTGGGCCAGGATCACCGGCTCGACCCGCCGGTCCGACTCCTGGCCGTGGCGGTCGCGGTACCGGATCGCGAGCACGCGCGAGGACCCGAGCGACTGCTCGACCGCGCGCAGCACGCGCAGGTGGGAGCGCGCGCTGCCGACGACGCCGCCGTGCGCCGTCGCGGCAGGCTCGGTCGCGGCAGGCTCGGTCGGGGCATGCTCGGTCGGGGGCGTACCGCCGCCCTCCGGGGTCTGGCGCACCCACACGCGCGCGGCGAGCGCGTCCGCACGGTCACGGTCGCCGGTCGCGAGGGCGTCCCAGACCTTGCCGCGCGCCGCCAGCGCGTCGACGGCGAACGGGCTGCCGGGCGGGAGGGTGGCGAGGGCCACCGCGACGGCGACGGCCTGGCCGGGCGTGAAGTTCACGGGCGGCAGCGTCGCGCTCGGGTCGAGCACGTAGCCCCCGCCGGGGCCCGCCTGCGCCCAGATCGTCAGGCCTGCCTGCTGGAGCGCGGCGACGTCGCGCTTCACCGTCCGCTCGCTCACCTCGAGCGCGGCCGCCAGGCGCCGCCCGGTCGTCCCCGTCCGGCCGGCGCGGCGCAGCTCCTCCGCGATCGCGTAGAGCCGCTCGGTCCTGTTCACGGCCGTCCCCTCCGGCGCGGCCCCGTCCACCTCGCGCGAGGTGGGTGTCGCGCGGAACTATGGTGACAGACCGGTGTCACCGTCCGCGTGGGACGGTCGTGCCATGACCGAGAGAACGCACCAGAGCAGCAGCGCCGCCCACGGCGACGAGCGCGTCCACGTCGTCCTCGTCCCCGGCTTCTGGCTGGGCGCGTGGGCGTGGGACGACGTCGTCCCCCACCTCGAGGCCGCCGGCCTCGTCGCGCACCCCGTCACGCTCCCCGGCATGTCGCCGCAGAGCACCGCCACGGACCGCGCGTCCGTCTCGCGCGCGGACCAGGTGACCGCCGTCGTCGACCTGGTCGACGGGCTCGACGGGCCGGTCGTGCTCGTCGGCCACAGCGGCGGCGGGCCGGTCGTACAGGAGGTCGTGGACCGCGACCCCGCGAGGATCCGCCGCGTCGTCTACGTCGACACCGGGCCGCTCGTCGACGGTGCCGCGCTGAACCCCGACCTGCCCGCCGACGCGGCCGAGCTGCCGCTGCCGTCGTGGGAGCAGCTGGCCGAGCAGGGCTCGAGCACGGACGGCCTCGACGACACCGCGCTCGCGACCTTCCGCGAGCGCGCGGTGCCGACGCCGGCACCGGTGGCCCGCGAGGCGGTGCGCGTGTCGAACCCCGCCCGGTTCGCCGTCCCCGCGACGGCCATCTGCTCCTCGATCCCCTCGGCCGTGCTGGCCGAGCTCGCGAACCCGGGCCCGCCGCTGCACACCGAGCTGGGCGAGATCGCCGACCTCACCTACCTCGACGTGCCGACCGGGCACTGGCCGATGCTGTCCCGGCCGCGCGAGCTCGCCGACGCGATCGTGGCCTCCGCGCGCCAGGGCTGAACGACGGTCGTTGCGGCGCCGGGTGAAAAAAGGTGTCGAAGTCGCGTCACGGATGACCAGGATCTCCGTCTTGTCCGATAGAGACGGCCGACAGGCCACCCACCGACACGACGAGACGGACCATGCACGACACCCTGCCCTCCGCCCCCGCGCACCACGACGTCCGCTCCGCCCTCATCTGGGCGCTCGAGCACGACCGCGCCGCCCTCCTCGAACACCGCGAGGCGACCCAGCGGTGCGCCTGGGCGGCGGCACGCGGCGCCGCCGACCGCCGGCTCGTGCGCCCGGGGGTGCAGCGCCCCCACCCCCGCGCCG
>NZ_JBHUUP010000001.1:0-2477 GCF_042670945.1 Cellulosimicrobium sp. NPDC057127 | reverse complement strand
GCGCCGAGCGGCGCCGCCCCGCGCTCGCGGGGGGTAAGGCCGACGACGCCCGGCTCAGCCGAGCGTCGTCGGCCGCACCGCGTCGCCCTCGCCCGGCGACGCGTCGAGCACGTGCTCGGCGAGGAAGCCGAGCACCACCTCGTACCAGACCTTCGCGTGCTGCGGCGCGAGGACCCAGTGGTTCTCGTCCGGGAAGTACAGGAAGCGGTGCACGGTCTCGCCGTCGGGCCCGGCCGGACGGCCGGACTCCGCGAGGAGCTCGTACCAGAGGCGCAGCCCCTCGCCGATCGGCACGCGGTAGTCCTTGTCGCCGTGGATCACCAGCATCGGGCTGACGATGTCCCCCACGAACCGGTGCGGGCTGTTCTCTAGCGCCATCTCCGGCGTCATCTCGCGCTGCCAGTAGTACGAGTGGTCCGTGGTCGGCCCGAACTGGTCGAGCGCCCACAGGCTCGCGTGCGTGACGACCGCGCGGAAGCGGTCGGTGTGGCCGGCGACCCAGTTCGCCATGTAGCCGCCGAACGAGCCGCCCATCGCGGCGGTCCGGGTCTCGTCCACCTCGGGCAGCGTCTCGACGTGGTCCGTGATGGCCATGAGGTCGGTGTACGGCGCCTGCCCCCACGCGCCCCAGCCGCGCTGGACGAAGTCCTGCCCGTACCCGGTCGACAGCGCCGGGTCCGGCAGCAGCACCGCGTAGCCGCGCGCGACCATCAGCCACGGGTTCCAGCGCCAGCTCCACGCGTTCCACGACCCGAGCGGCCCGCCGTGGATCCACAGGAGCAGCGGGGCAGGGCTCTCGGCGCTCGCCCCGTGCGGGAGCGCGAGCCAGCCGCGCACGCGGACGTCGTCCGACGCCGCGGTCTCCACCTCCACGAGCGTGCCGGGCAGCTCAGGGTTCGCGACCGGTCCCCGCAGGGCGGTCGCGGCGACCGGCGTGCGGGTGCCGGGCTCCCCGCTGCCGAGGAAGGCGCCCAGGTCGATGCGCACCGGCTCGGCCGGCGCGAGGTAGCTCGTGCGCAGCGCGTACGCCGTGCGACCGTCGGGCGCGACGTGCACGTCCGTGAACACGGCGTCGTCGGCGGTGACCTTCTCCGCGGTCCCGTGCTCGCCCGTGCCGTCCGGCGAGAAGGCGACGAGGAAGACGGGGCCGCGCCCGTCGTCGTCGGCCGTGACGAGGAGGCCCGAGCCGTCCGGGAGCCAGCGCAGCGACGTGGGCCAGCGGTCCCAGTGCGGCGCGAGCGTGCGCGGCGTCGCGTGGTTCTCGGCGCGCGTCGTCGGCGCGTCGTCGTGCGCGTCCGCGGCGCCGGCGCGGCCGTCGGGCGCGTGCAGCGGCACGACGGCGACGGTCTCCTCCGGCGCGTTCTGCGGCGTCGTGAGGGTCTCGCGGACGAATGCGACGAACGCGCCGTCGGGCGAGATGCGCGGCCCGTGCACCTGCGCGCCCGGCTCGTCGACGAGCGTGCGGCGCGCGCCCGTGGCGGTGTCGATCGCGACGAGGGTGCTGCGCGTCGCCGGGCCGGGGCCGGGCACCTGCCAGGTCGTGACGAGCGTCGTCCCGTCGGCGGACAGGTCGGCGGAGTGCTCCCACAGGGCGCGGCCCGGGCCGCCGGCGTCGGGGCCGGGGCCACGGCTGAGGTCGCGCAGGTCGAGGAGACGCGGGTCGTGGGAGCCGGCGGTCTCGTCCCCGGCGCCGTCGGCACCGTCCGCGTCGTCCCGGGCGGGGAGCGGGCGGGCCGGCTCGTCGACCGGCGTCGTGAGGTCGGCGACGAACCGATGCGTGGTACCCGGGCCGAGGTCGTGGTCCCAGTGCCGGACCGGGTACGCGTCGTGCAGGATCGCCGCGACCTTGGCGTCCTTGCGGGCCTTGCGGAGCTCGCCGTCGTGCGCGAGGTCGCGGGCGCTCGGCAGGACGTCGGCCGCGACCGAGACCACGGGCGCGTCCGCCGCGGCCAGCGGCGCGGTCACGCCCGCGGGTGCCGTCGCGACCACGCGCGCCTCGCCCCCGCGGGCCGGCAGGAGCCAGAGCGCCGACTTCGCGTCGTCGTCGCCGGCCGCGTCCGGGTCGGGGCGCGCCGAGGTGAAGAGCAGGTCCCCCGTGGCCGTGAACGTCGCGCTCGACTCGCCCTTGGTGCTGCGCGTGAGGCGTCGGGCCGGGGCCTGCCCCGTGGGGTCGACCTCCCACAGCGCCGTGCGGTACGCCGTGCGCGTGTCGTCGAGCGTCTGGACCGACGTCACGAGCCGGCTCCCGTCGCGCGACAGCGCGAGGCCGCCCGTGCGCGGGATCGCGACGTACTCGTCGAGGTCGTGGAACGGCGTCGTGGCGGAGGCGTCAGCGGTCGTGGGGCGGGCGCGCTCGGGCCCGGCAGCAGTACTCACGAGTACGTCCTATCACGCCGCCGTTTCGCGCTCGCGCTCGCACCCGCCCTCCCGCCGAACACGGGGTCGTCCACCGGATTCGCCGCGATCGGGTGGACGAC